>JBKOXJ010000129.1:0-43741 GCA_046724905.1 Actinomycetota bacterium
AGCTTTCGTCGTATCGCTTCGGGCCGCCCTCGGGGCACACGCACGCCGACGTGCTGCTCGAAGCGCACAGGATCCGGGTCGAGCGCGGCGACTACAACATCGACCAGGAGCATCTCGCGGACGCAATCGAGGCCCTGGTCGAGCGGTCGCGCACGTCCCTTTCCGACGACCGACTACCGAAGGATCCCTACGACCGAAGCGGGAGGGTCACATGGCCTACACGGTGAACATCCTCAAGCCGAGCGTGAACAACCTGACCGTTCGGATCTTCATGCGGGCCGCCGGGCTCGACTTCGAAGAGGTCGACGTGTGGGGGAAGACGACGGAGCCGGAGTACATCGCGAAGTACCCCGCCCACCTGACCCCGATGATCGAGGAAGAAGGCCTGCCGCGGGGCGCCCTCGGGGAGAGCTGCGCGATTATGGCCTACCTCTGCAACAAGCACGGCCTCGAGCGCTTCTATCCGACCGACCCGGCTAAGCGGGCGATGATCGACAACGCGAACTTCTACTTGATCGGCACGCTCTATCCCGTCCTTACGCGCGCGACCTACCCGACGCTCGGCTTCCCGCAGTACCCGGGCGAGGTCGCGACCGCGGAGGGCGCCGACGACGAGATGAAGGCGAGGGCCCAGCAGGACGCCGAGGCCGCGCTCGCCGACCCGCTCGACGTCTACAACACGTTCTTCCTTGCCGGAAAGCCGTTCATCGGCGGCGACTCGCCGTCGATCGCGGACTTCCGCTTCGCCGCGACGCTCGAGTTCCTGCGGGCGATCGACTACGGCTTCCCGTCGTGGGCCGAGGACTACCTGGCCCGGATGGAGGAGACGCTCGGCGATGCGTACACCGAGCCGGCCTCGGACGTGCGCGGCTACATCCAGTCGGTGAAGGCGCCGAGCGTCGCCTAGCCCGGAACCGCGGCGTCCAAACCAGCACCCTGGGCGGCTTGACATCGATCTATTCAAACATTAGTTTGAACATGTGAGTACTTACCCGGCGAAGGACGCCCTGTTCGACGCATTCGCCTCGGTTGCAGCCGCGCTCGGGAACGGGCGCCGCGCGGTGATCGTCGACGTGCTCGCGCAGGGCGAGCGCTCGGTGGAGGAGGTCGCCTCCGAGGCGGGCCAGAGCGTGGCAGCGACGTCGCACCACCTCCGGCTGCTCGCGAAATCCGGCCTGGCGAGGTCGCGGCGCGAGGGCAACCGCGTCTTCTACCGGCTCGCGAGCAGGCGGGTCGCCGACCTGTGGGCGGCCGTGCGGGACGTGGCCGCACAGCACGTGGCGGAAGTCACCGTCCTCGCCGCGGAGTACCTGGGCGAACGCGACGGCGTCGAGCTCCTCTCCGCGCAGGAGCTGCGCGAGCGGATGGAGCAGGGCAAGGTCGTCGTCCTCGACGTTCGGCCGGCGGTCGAGTACCGGGCCGGGCACATCCGGGGCGCGCTCTCGGCTCCGCTCGATCAGCTCGAGTCCATCGCCTCGCGGCTGGCCAAGCGGCGCGAGGTCGTCGCCTACTGCCGCGGCCCCTACTGCGTCTACGCCGACGAGGCGGTCCGGCTCCTGCAGGCACACGGCCTCCGTGCCCGCCGCCTCGACGTCGGCTTTCCCGAGTGGCGCCGCGCCGGGCTTCCGGTCGAGCTGGCGAGCTGACTGTCCCGATGGTGCTTCGACCGTTTCTGTACGCGCCGGGGTCGTGCGCGAGCTATCTCTTCGGTTGCACCTCGCACGGCAAGCTCGCAGTGGTCGACGCGCACGGCGATCTCGTCGACGAGTACGTCGCCGCCGCAGCGGCGATCGGGTCGCCGATCACGGCGGTGTTCGAGACGCACGTGCAGGCAGACCACGTCTCTGGGCTTCCGGCTCTCGTCGAGCGGACCGGAGCGACGGCATACGTCCCGGCGGGGGCGGGCGTCGGGTTCGCGCACGTCCCACTCGCCGACGGCGACGTCGTCGAGCTCGGGAACACCGTCGTGACGGCGATCGCGACCCCGGGACACGCGCCCGCGCATCACGCGTACTCAGTCGCCGACCGGCGGCGGGGGACGGAGGAGCCGTGGCTCGTCTTCACGGGTGATTCCCTGCTGATCGGCGACGTCGGCCGCCCGGATCTGCACGTCGACGGCGACAGCGAAGGGCAGGCCCGGCTTCTGCAGCAGAGCCTGCGCCGCCTGCTGGCGCTACCCGACCACGTGATCGTCTACCCGAGCCACTACGGGGGCTCTGTCTGCGGCCGCAGCCTCTCCGGCAACCCGATCTCGTCGATCGGCTTCGAGCGCGCGCACAACCGGATGCTGGCGATCACAGATCCGGACGCGTTCGCAACCGCACTGGTCGCCGAGGCACCGCCGCCGCCGGCCGATCAGGAGCAGATCGTCGCCGCGAATCGCTCAGGCACGGGGACGCCTGCATGACCACCGCACGGCTCGGCCTCCGTGCCAATGCCGGCCAGTTCGCGTTACTCGTCGCGCTGAACGCGCTCGTCGGGGCGATGGTGGGGCTCGAGCGGAGCGTCCTGCCGATCGTCGGCAAAGAGGACTTCGGGCTGCGCTCTACGGTCGCGATCCTCAGCTTCGTAGCCGCCTTCGGCGCCGCAAAGGCACTGGCGAATCTCGCCGCGGGCGCGCTCGCGGACCACGTCGGGCGCAAGCGACTGCTCGTTGCAGGCTGGGTCGTGGTCTTGCCTGTGCCGGTCCTGATCGGGCTGGCGCCTTCGTGGTGGTGGATCGTCGCTGCGAACGTCTTGCTGGGCGTGAATCAGGGGTTCGCCTGGTCGATGACCGTGGTGATGAAGATCGACCTCGCCGGCCCGGCGCGGCGAGGCCTCGCCCTGGGGCTGAACGAATCGGCCGGGTACCTCGGGCTCGCCGTCGCGGCGCTTGCGACCGGTGTGCTGGCCGCCGAGTACGCGCCGCGAACGGTGGTCTGGGTGGGAGCCGCCGCGCTGGCGACGGCCGGACTGCTCGTCAGCGTCGCTTTCGTCCGCGACACGGCCGCGCACGTGCGGCTGGAGCTGGAGGCGCTCGGCGCCGCCGCTGTCATGCCGTTCGGCGCGGCATTCGTCCGGACGAGCTTTAGCCATCCCGCTCTGCGAGCCTGCAGCCAGGCCGGGTTCGTGAACAACCTCAACGACGCGCTCGCGTGGGGTCTCGCGCCGCTCTATCTCGCTGCACACGGGGCGGGCGTTCACGAGATCGGGCTCGTCGCGGCCACATACCCCTTCGTGTGGGGCGTCGGCCAGCTCGCGACCGGCTGGCTCTCCGACGCGATCGGCCGCAAGCCGCTGATCACGGCCGGCATGTTCCTCCAGGCAGGCGCGCTGGGCCTGCTCGTCGCCGGTCACGGCTCGTTCGCGCCTGCCCTGGCGGCTGCCGTCCTGCTCGGTCTCGGCACTGCGATGGTCTACCCGACGCTGCTCGCCGCGGTCTCCGACGCCGCGCAACCCCGCGAGCGTGCGCAAGCGGTCGGCGTCTACAGGTTCTGGCGCGACGTCGGCTTCGTCGCGGGCGCGCTGATCGCGGGGCTCGCCGCCGACGCTACGTCCGCCTCGACGGCAATCGTCGTCGTCGCCGCCCTGACCGCGGCCAGCGGCTTTGCCGTCGCCGCGACGCCGTGGCAGGCTCCGGCAGATCTCCGGCTCCGACCTCCGGACTGGAAAGGAGAGCTCGCGTGATCGAGTCGACCCTTCCTTGGTGGATCGCGGGCCCGATGATCGGGCTCGTGATCGTCACGCTGATCGCCCTCGCGAACAAGAGGTTCGGCGTCGTCGGCGGTGTCACCGACCTCGTGCACGGATCCTCGGAGGGCCGCGGCCTCCGCAGCTGGCGCACGCTGCTCCTCCTCGGGATGGTGCTCGGCGGCGCCGGCTACGCACTGCTCGCGGGGGCGCCCGATGCCGGCCTGGCCTACTCCTGGCTCGACGCGCACCTTTCCTCGACCGCGGAGACCGGAGTCCTCTTCGGCGCGGGTGTGCTGATCGGCGTCGGCGCGCGCACGGCCTGCGGCTGCACCTCCGGCCACGGGCTCACCGGCTCTGCGCTCGGCTCACCGGCGAGCTTCGTCTCGATCATGACGATCATGGCCTCTGCGATCGCGACCACCCTCGTCCTCGAGGCGGTGATTTGAGATGAAGCTGCGTCTCTCCGCGCTCGCGCTCGGGATCGTCTCCGGTTTCGTGTTCGGGTGGGCGCGGCTGACGGACCCGCAAACCTTCCACGACATGCTCTCGCTCGATTCGCCGCGCGTCTATCTGCTGATGGCGTCGGCCGTCGCAGTCGCGTTCGTCGGCGTACGGCTCGTGCGCGGGCGGCGAGCCGTGCTCACTGGTGAGCCGATCGGTTGGCAGCGAACCCGTCCGACGCGCAGCCATGTGATCGGCAGCGCGCTCTTCGGCATCGGCTGGGGGATCACGGACGCGTGTCCCGGCCCGACGGCTGCGCAGCTCGGCGGGGGCCGCGTGCTCGCGCTCGCCGTCGCCGCCGGCATCATCGTTGGCGTCTGGCTGCAGCCGGCGCTCGCCCGCGCCTTCGAGTGCCACCGAAAACCCGACGAGAGGCGCTCGGTGGTGGCAGCGGCGGAGGTGCTCTAACGATGGCCGTCGACGTCGAGATCGACGTCGAGCTCCTCAAGAGCGAGATCAAGAAGACCTACTCCTCTGTCTCCGAGCAACCCGAGAAAGACTTCATCTTCCCGACGGGACGTAGCTGGGCGGAAGACCTCGACTACCCGCCGGAGCTGGCCAACGTACGCGACCGTGCGGCCGAGTCGTTCGCAGGCGTCGCCAATCCGTTCTCGCTCGGGCGGCTCCACGCGGGCGAGCGCGTGCTCGATCTCGGCAGCGGCGCGGGCGTCGACTCGCTGGTTGGGCGCACGACCCTCGCCTGCGCGAGCGTGCGCGAAGACACTCAGAGCCGCTCGGCTTGACGAACCATCTCGTCGAATACGTCGACGGGAAAGACTCACGGTCGTCGGGTCAGGCGGCGGGCGGATGTTTCCAGACGACTGTCTTCCGCCCCGAATCTACAGGGGTGACGGTTTCTGTAGGTATGGCACCGAGTCTCTCCGCGACTCGTTGAGAGCGGACGTTGTCGGACGAGATCAGAGAAACGAGCTGTTCGATGGATCGACACTCATATGCCCATTCCCGGATTGCCGCGGCTGCTTCGGTCGCGTATCCGTGGCCCCAGTGCGCCCGTATCAAGGCCCACCCAAGCTCGGGCTGAGCATGGCTTCCTGCGTTAGCCCAGGTCGAGGGTGTCCAGCCCCGTGTGTCGAAGATCATGAGACCGGCCTGGCCGACCACCTGCCGGTTGGTAGCCGCGGTCTCAATAATGAACGCACCGAGCGCGTCCGTTCTCCAACCGGCGATCCATTCTTCGATGATGGCTCGTGCTTCCTCGGGTGCTGAGACGGGCTCTTTGCTCAAGCCATGCATGACGTCGGGGTCCTTGAACAGGTCGTAGAGAGCGTCCGCATCCCGCGGAGTCGGCGTGCGTAGGCGAAGCCTGTCCGTGTAGAGGCGGAGCCCCTCCCAGCACGGGGTGTTATGAGCCACGCGGCGAGGCTAGCCGGAGGCTGCAAATGCCGCTTGCGCGAGTCTCCCCTAGGTCCGGTGGTCGGGTATTACCGCTACTCCGTAGTCGCTGCGTAGATGGTTGGCGAGCACGGGCACGTCACAGGAATCGACACGACGCCGGCGATGCTGGCGAAGGCGCCTGCCGCCGCGGCTGAGCTGGGCGCCGCCAACGTCGAGTTCCTGGAGGGCGAGGCCGAGCAGCTGCCCTTCGCGGACGAGAGCTTCGACGTCGTGATCTCGAACGGCGTCATCGACCTGATCCCGGACAAGGACGCCGTGTTCTCCGAGCTCTCCCGCGTCCTCGTGTCCGGTGGCCGCATCCAGGTCGCAGACGTGACGATCCAGAACCCGGTCGCGCCGAGGGCCGCCGCAACATCGACCTCTGGACCGGCTGAATAGCCGGGGCGCTGCTCGAGGCGGTACGCAAACCTGCTAGCGCGACACGGCTTCGAGCAGATCGAGACCGGCCAGCTCGTCGACACCCACGCACGTTCCAAGTTCGAGCAAGCAGGCTGCTCGCATCGCGAGGCACCCCAAGGAAATCCTCAGCCTTTTGACGCAGGCCCGGCTCGCTGCGACGGCTCGTCGCGGCCGCGATCAGGAAGTCGTGAGCGTCGCCGGCTCAGCTTCGCTTCGGGCCTTGATCGGCACGGCGAGCGCGTCAGAAAGCTGCGAACGGGCGCTGATCCCGAGCTTGCGGTAGGTGCTCGAGAGGTGCGCCTCCACCGTCCTTGGGGTTACGAAGAGCGCTTGGGCGATGTCGCGATTCGTCATCCCTTGGGCGGCCATGCCAGCGACGCGCCGCTCGCTCGGGGTGAGCGACTCGAACCCAGAGAGGACGAGGCGGCGCGGCCGTGCGCCGGTCGCGACGAGCTCGGTGTGGGCGAGTTCGGCCAGCGGCTTCGCGCCACAGCCGTGCGCCAGTTCGAGCCCTCGCCGCAGCGGCTCGCGCGCTTCCGCGCGGCGGTTCGCACGCCGCAGCGCGGCGCCGAGCTGCGTGAGCGCCTGCGCGCGTTCGAGTAAGGCCGGCGAGTCTTCCAGCACCTCGACCGCGTCGTGAAGCAGCGCCATGCCCGCCTCGCCCCCCTGGGCGAGCCCCGCTGTGCGGAGCGCCTTGCCGAGTGCGCGGGGCGCGCCCCACTCCCGGGCCAGCTCGACCTCCTCCGCGGCCAGCTTGCGCGCTTGTTGGCGGTCGCCCAGGTCGAGCAAGGCGAGCGCGGCCGGTGCGCGCCAGGAGAACACGGCCGGGTTGCGCCCGCCGATCGCCTCATAACGGCGGCCGAGCTCGAGCAGCTCGGCCAGCCCTTCTCGCGTCCGGCTTTGCATGATTCGCAGCCTGGCGCGGCTCGTGCGGAAGGAGATGAGGTGGACTGTCTCGGGCGACTCCTCTCCGAGGGCGACGCGGGCGAGCGCAGCGGCAGCGGCATCGAGATCGCCGCGCTCCATCAGCACGTCGGCCAGGTAGGCGAACGGCGTCGGAAGGCCGGCGGCGAGGCCGTTGGACTCGCAGGCCCCGATCGACAGGCGCAGATCCGCCTCCGCGTCCACCAGCGCTCCGCGCAGGTAGGCGGCACCGCCGCGAAGCAATGACGCGAGCACAAACGCAAACACCGATCCGCGGGCGCGCGCGTCGGCCAGCGCCGCGTCGTACACGTGGCAAGCAGCGTCGAATCGATCGGCATTCACGAGCACGAAACCGACGTGGCACCAGCCCATCCCGGCCTCGTGGCCATACAGCGGCCCCCCGGCCAGCGCGCGCTCGGCAAGCACCACAGATGAATCAAGGGAGGCGCCGGCACGCGCGTCGTGGTAGGCGAGCGCCGCGAGCAGGATGCGGCCTCCGAGGCTCGAGTCTGGGGATTGAGCACGAAGGCGCTCGAGCCGTTCGACCGCCCGCTTGTACAGCGCGGGCTCCTCCAGTGCGATCGTCAACAGCGCGGCCTCGAGCCGCTGCCGCAAGTCCGACTCATCTCGGGGAAGCTCTTCGATCGCCCGCTCGAGGATCTCGACAGCCTCATCCGCGCGCGCGCCTTCGCCCCAGAAGAGCATGCGACCGAGCTCGAGCGCGATCCAACCGCGTCGCTGCGGAGACTCCGTCAAGAGGAGTGCCTCCCTCAGGTGGCCGGACGCCACCGGCTCGAGGGTCAGCCGCTCGGCCGAGCCGAGCTCGTGGAGGGTCTCCGCCCTCTCCGCCGCCGGCGGTGGCTCCGCGAGCGCGCGGCGGAGGTAGGCGACCGCGTTGTCGCCCGCGCCCTGCCAGAGCGCACGACGGGCGGCCTCCCGGAGCGACGCCACGACGGAGGCCTCTCCACTCGGGGAAGTGAGGAGGAGGTGCGCCGCCACCTGCTCGCCGGCCGCCCCGCGCTCGGCAAGGATCTGCGCCGCCCTCGCGTGCTCACGCTCGCGCTCGGCCGGTGTAAGTTCGTTGTAGACGGCGGCCCGCACGACCGGATGGACGAACGCGAGCGGGAGCTCGGGACGAAGGATGTCTGCCCGTCCGAGCGTCGCCGCAGCGTCCGCAGCAGGCTCGCGCTCGAGCGCAGCGAAGGCAGCGGCATCGTCCAGCTCGACATCGTCGCCGAGGATGGCGACGGCGCGCGCGAGCAAGTTCGCCTCAGTGGGCAGGCGGGCGAGTCGTAAGCGGACTGAGCGGACCACTCCCTCCGGCCCGATCTCGCGCACGAGCGGCGCCTGATCGACCGTAGGGGCGATGGCCTGAGTGGCGAGCGCGCTGATCAACTCGCGGACGAAGAGGGGGTTCCCGCCGGTCGCCGCGAGGCAGGCCGCGCAGAACTCCGCGTCCGCGTCGGGTGAGAGCGTCTCGCGGACGAGCACGGTCACCGCCGCCTCGCTCAGTGGCGGTGGACGGACGACGAACGCCGCCGGATCGGAGACGACCTCCGCGAGCAGCCGCTCCTCGGTACCCGGCTCGCCCGAGCGAAGACAGGCGACCACCAGCACGGGCAGACCCTCGAGCCGACGGGCGAGGTAGGCGAGCCAGCGCAGCGAAGGCTTGTCCGCCCAATGGAGATCGTCGATCGCGAGCACGAGCGGTCGACGGGCCGCGAGGTTCGCGCTCAGCCAGAAGAGACCGTGCATGGTCGCAAACCCCGACTCGGCCTCGATCGGCCCGGCATCAGCCAGGTAGTCGCCGCCGAACAGGGGAGCGGCCAGCGCGGCCGCGCCGCCGAGGAGCTCATCGCGGGCTCCCTCGCTCGCTCCGGCTCCGGTGAGCGCTGGCTCGAACAGCTGCCGGACGATCCCGTACGCGAACTCGCGTTCGAGCTCACCGCCGCGCGCGTGGAGGACGCGCATGCCGACCGCCCGACCCCGCTCGCGCGCCGCGGCGAGCAGGCGCGTCTTGCCGAGGCCGGCCCCTCCTTCGACGAGGACGAACCGTCCTGCTCCACCGCGCGCCGCCTCGACGAGCGCACCGAGTTGCGCGAGCTCGCCTTCGCGCTCGAGCAGATCGGCTGCTATCGACACTCGCGACCCCTCGCGGTAGGGCCCCAAATCTTACGGCTTTCTTTGGGGGCTCTCCTCATCGCGAAAGCAGCGGCCGCGGGCAAGCATCGGGACTGTGATGAACGCCGCTTACGTCGTCGAGACGTCCGGGCTGACGAAGCGCTTCGGCGGGCGCGTCGCGGTCGACGGCGTCGATCTGCGCGTTCCGCGCGGCTCCGCACTCGGCTACCTCGGCCCGAACGGCGCCGGCAAGACGACGCTGATCAGGATGCTGCTCGGCCTCACCCGTCCCAGCGCAGGGACGATGCGGCTGCTCGGGCGGCCCATGCCGGCCGAACGGGCCGCCGCGCTTGCCCGCGTCGGCGCGATCGTCGAGGAGCCGCGCTTCCACCGCTTCCTGAGCGGCCGCGAGAACCTCGCGATCGTCGCTGCCGCACGCGAGCGGGAGGCGCATGCACGGATTGCGGGGACGCTCGCGCGGGTGGGGCTCGCCGAGCGAGCGGACGAGCGCGTCGCCAGCTACTCGCTCGGGATGCGCCAGCGGCTGGGTGTCGCCCGCGCGCTCCTCGCCGACCCGGAGCTGCTGATCCTAGACGAGCCCATGAACGGCCTTGACCCGGCCGGCATCCACGAGTTCCGCAGCATGATCCGCGGCCTCGTCGCGGAGGGTCGCACCGTCCTCCTTTCCTCGCACCTGCTCGACGAGGTGGAGAAGATCTGCGACGCCGTCGCGATCGTCGATCACGGCCGCGTCGTCGTGCAGGGCTCGCTCGCCGAGCTCAAAGGCGACAAACAGACGATCCTGATCGGCTCGCGCGACGGCGTGCGCGCGCAGGCGCTCTTGGCCGGCCATCCGGCCGTGCGCTCGGCCGCGACCGGTCCGGCCGGCATCCGCGTCACGCTCCGCCCCGACTCCTTGATGACGGGCGAGGAGGCGGCGGCCGAGATCAACCGTTTCCTTGTCGAGGCGGGACTCGCGATCTACCGTGTCGAGCCGGCGCGGGCGTCGCTCGAGGAGCGCTTCCTCGAGATCACCTCGCGCCTCGGGGTGGCAGCATGAGCATGGCCACGCTCGCTTGCGGGCCGAAGCAGGCGCAAGCCCGGTTCCGGCGACTCGTCGCCGCAGAGCTGCTGAAGCTACGCCGGCGGCGGCCACTCGCTCTCGCCTCCTTTCTCCTGATCGTCGCGCCGATGGTCGTCTCCGTCGTCGTGCTCGTCGTCCTCCACGCCGCCAACCCGGGAAGGTACGGGCCGGCGGGCGGTGTCGACAACCTGCGCGGCGCGCTCGAGCTGCTCACCCAGATCGGCGCCGTGGCGGCAGTTCTGATCGGCGTCAACACCGGAGGTGGCGACCTCGCCGCCGGAGTCTTCCGGGAGCTCGTCGTCACCGGCCGCTCGCGCCTTGCGCTTTTCGCTGCCCGTATTCCGGGCGGGCTCGCATTCCTCCTCCCGCTCGTCGCGGTCGCTTTCGCGATCGCCGTAACCTCGTCGGTCGCGCTCGCAGGACCCGCGCCGAAACCCGGCGTCGGTCTGCTTCTTGAGTACGCGGCCTGGGTCGCGCTCGTAACGACGCTCGCGCTTCTCGTGGCGCTGGGCATCTCTTCACTGCTCGACTCCCGGGCGACGGCGATCGGCGTCCTGCTCGCCTGGCAGCTCGCCGTCGCGCCGCTGCTCTTACAGACCGGCAAGCTCGACCCGCTGCTGCTCGCCGCCGCGCTCAAGCGCCTGGAACCCGGTGGTGCGAGCGGCTCGATCTCGCTCACGACCGCGGTCGCCCTGATCGGCGGCTGGACGATCGCGCCACTCGCGGCAGGCGCCTGGCGGACGCACACCCGCGACGCCTGACCACTGAGTCGAAAGGACAGACATGAACGCCCGCACATCCAGCATCACCCGCAGCGGCCTCCTCGCCGTTCCCGTGCTCGCACTCCTCGCAGCCCTTCTGACGGGATGCGGGGTGGGGCCCGCCACGAACAAGGAGAAGATCAGCAAGACCGCAGTCACGTACTTGAAGGCGCTCGCCGACGACGACACCGCCACGGCCTGCGTACAGCTCACCCGGCGCGCCCGGGGCGGAGCGTGCGAGGCGGCGATGAAGGGCCGCGTCTCCCGGCTCGATCGGGAGGCGTTGAAGAACGCGGCCGACGGCTCGATGGACATCGACGTCCATGGCAAGAGAGCGACGGCCGAACTCTCGCAGCCGGAAGGCGCCCGCTTCCTGCTCGTCAAGGTCGGCGGTGACTGGCGTATCGACTCCGGCTACACGCTGCGCTCGGCGGTAGCGGCGGCGATCCCGGCGACGCCGGTCGGAAAGCAGGTCACCTGGGCGCTCGCTCAGCTCAACGGGCGCGCCGCACGGCTGCGCCCGGCGGACGTCACCGCCCACTTTTCTCCCGAGTTCCTCAAGGAGGTCATGCCGGCGCCCGCCCTCGTCGCAACGCTAGGGCAGACGGCGACCGAGCGGGGCCCCTTCACGTTCACGGGCTTCGCCTATCCGCCCACCGCCACCCAGGCGGTCGCCCTCGTCGAGACGAAGGCGGGCGAGCGGGGCTCGCTGCGCATCAGGGTCGAGGGCCGCAGGCCCGCCCGTATCGTCGCCCTTGAGGTGGACGAGGCACCACCGACGGTCGGGGCCACCGGCCCCTACTCCGGCCGCTTCGACATCGGCGGCCGGAAGCTCTTCCTCCATTGCACCGGCTCGGGCACTCCCACCGTCGTCTTCGAGGGCGGCCTCACGACCGATTGGGTCGAGCTGCAGAACCGCGTCGCCCGCTTCACGCGCGCCTGCAGCTACGACCCCGCCAACGGGCTGTGGGGCAGGAGCGACCCCGCGCCGACGCCACGCACGGCCAAGGATGTCGTCGCCGACCTGCACGCCCTGCTCGCCGCCGCCAAGGTGCCCGGGCCATACGTGCTCGCCGGCCACTCGGATGGCGGCCTCTTCGTCCAGCTCTACGCCAGCAATCACCCGGACGAGGTCGCCGGACTCGTGCTAATCGACGCCGTCTCGAGCGACTACTACGCCCGGCGCGCGGCGCTCCTGAAGAAGCTGCTGCCCCCTGCGGCCTGGAAGGTGACCATGCGGCAACTGCGCGCGCACGCCCCGGCGCTCGTCGATCCCGAGCAGATCGATATGGAGACAAGCCTCGCGCAGACGCGGGCGGCGCTCTCCTCCGCCCCGCTCCGCCCTATGCCCCTGTTTGTGCTCAGCCACGGCCGCGTCGACCAGCCCGACGCCGACCCCCGCCTCAACGCGGCGGACGAGCGCCTCTGGCAGACGCTGCAGGACGAGCTCGCGGCACTCGTGCCCGACAGCAAGCACGTCGTCGCCAGGCGGAGCGGCCACGACATCCAACACGCCCAGCCCGAACTCACGGCCAGCGCGATCCGGGAGGTGGTCGAGGCGGTGCGCGAGCCCGGCACCTGGAAGACGCCGTAGGTGCAACGTCTCGGCGTTTGACGCCCATGCGCGGCACGCCCAGCGCGGAGGCGTGGTGCCTCGGACTCGCGTTCTCGACACGCGGAGGGAAACGCAATGACACGGAGGTGCCTCAACAGCCCGGTCGCGGTCGCCCTGTGCTCGGCCGCGGTGATCGCGTTCACCGCGGCATGCGGCGACAGCTCGAAGCCGGCAGCGATGGCAGGACCCGCTGCGAAGGAGCGGGCGAAGATTCAGCGCGCGCTCGACCGGCTGACCGCCACGGAAGCGCCCGGAGCGATCGCGCTCGTCCGTGACGGCAACCGGACGATCCGCTTGACGAGCGGCTACGGCAACCTAGAAACGAAGACGCCGATCCGCGCGACCGACCGCTTCCGCATTGGCAGCGTGACCAAGACGTTCGTCGCCACGGTCGTCCTCCAGCTCGCCGGGGAGGGAAAGCTCAGCCTCGACGACACGGTCGAGCGGTGGCTGCCCCGGCTCGTGCCGAACGGCAAGCACATCACCGTCCGCGAACTGCTCAACCACACAAGCGGGCTCTTCGACGTCACCAGCGATCAGGGATTCATCGCGCGTGTCCTCTGGAAGCGCACCGAGACCTGGACGCCGCGAAAGATGATCGAGATAGCGACCGCGCATAAGCCGCTATTCGCCCCCGGGACCACCTGGTCGTACTCGAACACCGGCTACATCCTCCTCGGGCTGATCGTCGAAGCGGCGAGCGGGAACCCGATCGGGACGGAACTCGACCGAAGGATCTTCAGACCGCTCCACCTCCGCGCCACGAGCTTCGCCAGCTCGCCCCGCATTTCCGGCACCTACGCGCACGGCTACTTCCCGCTCGACGGATCCCGCCCCCGAGACGCGAGCGTGTTCAGCCAGTCGAGCACCTGGGCCGCGGGCGCGATCGTCTCGACCACAGACGATCTGGCGACCTTCTACCGCGCCCTGCTCCGCGGCCGCCTCCTCCGCCCCCGGCTCCTGCGAGCGATGGAAACGACCGTGCCCGTCGCTGCGGATCCCCACGGAGGCGGATCCGGACTGGGGCTGTTCGAGACCGGGCTCCCGTGCGGCCGGATCTGGGGCCACGAGGGCACCGCCTTCGGCTACAAGACGATCACCTACTCGAGCAGAGACGCGACCCGCCAGATCGTCGTCATGGTCAACGACTCGCCCCCCTCCCCCGTGGTCGCGAACGCCCTGGAGCGCCTGGTCGACACCGCCTACTGCAGCGCGTGACCAGTTTCTGAGGCAACCCGAAAAACTCCACGCCGCTCGGTCACCAATTGCACCGCACGCCGAAGGGGCAGAAGTTCGGCGCCCGCGGCACCACCGTCAAGGCGTACAAGCCGAGCGCGTAGCCTCTTCGGCGCCGACCGATGATTTCTGCGGCTCGGCGCGGTCTGAACGTCAGAAGCGAGGCGAAGGAGACCGATATGCGGAAAGTAGTCGTGAACGAGTTCATGAGCCTCGACGCGGTCGCCCAGGCGCCCGGCGGCGCCGAGGAGGACCCGAGCGGCGGCTTCAAGCACGGCGGCTGGCACATGCGCTACATGGAGGACGAGCGCGCCCAGAAGTGGGTCCTCGGCCCCATCAACGAGGCAGGTGCCTTCCTGCTCGGGCGCCGCACGTACGAGATCTTCGCGGCCTACTGGCCGAACGCGCCCGAGGAGGAGCAGGTTATCGCCGAGCCGCTAAACACGAAACCGAAGTACGTGGCCTCGAGGACCCTGAGCGACCCGCTCGAGTGGCAGAACTCGACCGTGCTGCAGGGGGACGTCGCAGAGGCCGTCGCCGCGCTGAAGCAGGAGGACGGCAGCGACGTGCACGTGATCGGCAGCACCGAACTCGTCCAGACGCTGATCGAGCACGATCTCGTCGACGAGCTCCGGCTGATGATCGACCCGGTCGTGGTCGGGGGCGGCAAGCGGATCTTCCGCGACGACGGTGAGCTCAGGCCGTTTCGACTGGCCGACAGCCAGGTCGCGGGCACGGGCGCGATCCTCGCGACGTACGCTCGGGCTGACGACTGAGCTGTCGACAACCGCGCGCGCTGTTCGTCACAGGAAGAACGACGAGAATGTCTCGGCCGAGATGACAAGGAGGAATCGATGAGCTCAGTTCGCCTTCTCGTGGGAACAAAGAAGGGCGCTTTCGTCCTGACCTCGGACGGCACCCGCGACGACTGGAAAGTCGAGGGGCCGCACTTCACCGGTTGGGAGATCTACCACGTCAACGCTTCGCCAGCCGATCCGGACCGGATCTACGCGTCACAGACGAGCGGGTGGTTCGGACAAGTCGTGCAGCGCTCGGACGACGGCGGGAAGACCTGGGACACCGTCGGCAACGAGTTCGCCTACGACGGCGTACCGGGCACCCATCAGTGGTACGACGGTACGCAGCATCCGTGGGAGTTCGCGCGCGTCTGGCACTTCGAGCCGTCGCTCGACGACCCGGACACCGTCTACGCGGGCGTCGAGGACGCGGCCCTCTTCCGCTCGACGGACGGCGGACAGAGCTGGCATGAGCTCTCGGGCCTCCGCGGCCACAGGACCGGAGAGCAGTGGCAGCCCGGGGCCGGAGGGCTCTGCCTGCACACGATTCTGATCAATCCCGACGACCCGAACCGGATCGTCGTCGCCATCTCGGCGGCCGGCGCCTTCCGCACCGACGACGGCGGCGAGACGTGGCGCCCGATCAACAAAGGGCTGCGCTCGCGGGAGCTGCCCGACGAGGAACGGGAGGTCGGCCACTGCGTCCACCGGATCGCCATGAACCCGTCACAGCCGGATCGCCTCTACATGCAGAAGCACTGGCACGTCTTGCGCAGCGACGACGGCGGTGAGTCCTGGGAAAAGGTCAGCGGCAATCTGCCCTCCGACTTCGGCTTCCCGATCGCCGTGCACTCGCACGACCCGGAGACGGTCTACGTCGTCCCGATCAAGAGCGACTCCGAGCACGTCCCGCCGGACGCGAAGCTTCGCGTCTACCGCAGCAAGACCGGCGGCAACGAGTGGGAGGCGCTCACAAAGGGGCTCCCGCAGGAGCACGTCTACGTGAACATCCTCCGCGACGCGATGGCGGTCGACAACCTCGATCCCTGCGGCGTGTACTTCGGCACGACGGGCGGCCAGGTCTACGTGTCGGCGGATGCGGGCGACGGCTGGACCGCGATCGTGCACGACCTTCCTCCGGTGCTCTCGGTGGAGGCGCAGACGCTGCAGTGATCCGGGTCGTTCTGCCGTACCACCTCCGGAACCTCGCCCGCGTCGACGGCGAGGTGCAGCTCGACGCGCAGCAGACGCCGACGGTGCGCACGGTGCTCGACGCGCTGGAGTCGAGCTACCCCGTTCTGCGGGGGACGATCCGCGACCACGGCACGGCCAAACGGCGCGACTTCATCAGGTTCTTCGCCTGCGGGCGCGACATCACGCTCGAATCGCCGGACGATCCGCTTCCCGAGGAGGTTGCCTCGGGCAAGGAACCGTTCCGCGTGCTGGGCGCGATGGCCGGCGGCTAGGAAGCACTAGCCGCCGGCACCACCGTCGGAAGCCACGTTCGCACGGCGTCCGCTACCGCGGCGACGTCCGTCTTCAAGCTGTGGTCGCCGGATACCTCCACCACCGTGCGGCGCGGGCTGGCCGGAGGAACGCCGAACGGGTCTCGCACACCCTGGACAACCAGCGTGGGAACCGTCACCTCGTCGAGTTCGGGGAGACGGCTCGGTCTCGGGTCCCCGGACCGCCGAGGCGGCTGGAGCGGAAACGCCAGACAGACCACGCCTACCGCACCGGTCGCCTCCGCCGTCCGGCACGCCACGCGCGCACCCAGGGATCGGCCGCCGACGACCAGCTGCAACCCCTTCAGCTCGTGCTCGCGCAGATGGTCGACGACGGCCGTCCAGGCGGTGTCGAGCTGGCGGGCCGGAGCCGG
Organism: Actinomycetota bacterium; assembly: GCA_046724905.1. Taxonomy (GTDB): domain Bacteria; phylum Actinomycetota; class Thermoleophilia; order Gaiellales; family Gaiellaceae; genus JBKOXJ01. The sequence goes on from JBKOXJ010000129.1 coordinate 16,406, forward strand.
GGAGCGCCGCCCGGCGACGCGGTAGGGCTGCTCGACTAGCGCAACGCTGACTCCGACCGCGAGGGCGCCTTCCGTCGCTGCAACCAGATCTCGCGCCGTGACGCCGCCGCCGGCCCCGTGGCCAAGTACCAGCGCGCCGCGCGGGCGGTCGGCGAGATGCAGGTGGACGTTCGCGGGACCGTAAGGCGTCTCGACGTCGAGCACCGCCGCTTAGTCCTCCGGGGCGCCGTGCTCCGCGAGCCACGCCTTCGCCACGCGCTTCTGCGCGCGGGTCAGCCACGCCTCGGCCAGCAGGTCGTGGAGCTCCTCCCGGTCGATTCGGGCCAGGTCCGGGATCCGCACCAACACCGCCGGATAGCCGTCGAAGTGCCGCGTGGTGAAGAAGACACCGCGGTCGTCCGCGAGCATCAGCTCCTTGATGCCGAGGTCGGCGACGCGGAAGATGAGGACGTCGTCCATCCGCTCGCCCGTCTCCGGATCGATCGCGTCCGGACGCTGGGTCCGATGACGGCAGAACATCTTCCCGTGAACGGAGTACGACGGCCGCTCGTCGTCCGACACGGCCTTCGTCGTGTGCGGCAGCGACAGCGCGAGCTCGTCGAGATCGCGCATCGTGCTCATTTCAGCTTAGGCCGGTTCAGTTCGAGGCAGACTGCGCGAGGGGCGCGCAGCGCGGCTCGTGCTTCTCGGCGAGGCGGAGGAGCAGCCCGTGCAGGGCCGCGCGTTCCTTGTCGTCGAGGGGGGCGAGGAACTCGTCTTCGATCTGCCGCGCATGTGCACGCAGCCTCTGGAGCATGCGCTTCCCGTCGGCGGTGAGACGGACGAGATGCCGGCGGCGATCGTTGGGATCGCGGCGGCGCTCGACCAGACCGCGTTCCTCGAGCTCGTCCAGCAGGCCGACGAGCTGGCCACGGTCGTAGCCCAGAGCGTCCGCGATCGCGCCCTGTGTGTCGCGTGAGCCCTCCCCGAGCACGAGCAGGACGGCGTAGTGGTAGGGATGGAGCCCGGTCGGCTCGTAGGCCTCCATCGCCCGCTCCTTTGCGGCATAGCCCAGGCGCTTGAGCAGGAACGTGGTGGACGCGACGAGCTCCTCGGGCAGGTGGGGAGCGGATCGCAGGGGTGATGTCTCGGGGCTCGTGACGGTCATGCGAAATAGGGTAGCGCGCCCAAGCGTTGTGTTGCTGTACAGTTGAACAGGTCAACGATTCGGGAGGTCAAAGTTCGGTGAGTCCCACGAGTGACCGGCGTTGGAGCGCACTTGCCCTGATCGTCACCGCGCAGTTCATGGTCATTCTCGACGTTGCGATCGTGAACGTCGCGCTGCCGTCGATCAAGGCGGATCTCGATTTCTCGCAGACGAACCTCCAGTGGGTGATCACCGCCTACGCGATCATGTTCGGAGGGGCCCTGCTGCTGGGCGGCAGGCTGGCCGACCTGCTCGGGCGCCGCCGCTTGTTCGTCGCCGGGCTGGCGCTCTTCGCCGTCAGCTCCCTCCTGTGCGGCCTCGCGTGGTCGGAAGGCTCGCTGATCGCCTTCCGCGCAGTGCAAGGGCTCGGCGGCGCGCTGCTTGCTCCAGCCGCGCTCTCGCTGCTGATGACGACCTTCGCCGAGGGCCGCGAGCGCAATCTCGCGCTCGGGATCTACGGTGCGGCATCCGGAAGCGGTGCCGCGGTCGGCGTCCTGCTCGGAGGCCTGCTGACGTCGTATCTGAGCTGGCCATGGGTGTTCTTCATCAACGTGCCCGTCGGCCTCGTGGCACTTGCACTGACACCGCTCCTGCTCGAGGAGAGTCGCGCAGAGCTCGGCCATCGGCGCTTCGACTTTCCTGGGGCTGCCTCGATCACCGCCGGCCTGATGCTGCTCGTCTACGCGACGACCCGGGCGACGACGGACGGTTGGGGCGCGACCACGACGCTGGCGCTCTTCGCCGGCGCGGCGGCTCTCGTGCTCGCGTTCGTCGCGATCGAACTGCGCTCGCGGTCGCCGCTGCTGCCGCTGCGGATCTTCCGGCTGCGCACGCTTTCCGCCGCAAACGGAGCAATGGCGATCGTCGGTGCGGTCGCGTTCTCGGAGTTCTTCGTGCTGACGCTCTACCTGCAAGAGGTCCTGCACTACTCGGCGATCCAGAGCGGAGCCGCGTTCGCCGGCTTCGCGCTGGCGGTCGTCGTGGTCTCGAACGTCGCGCAAGCGGTCGTGTCGCGTCTGGGCGTGCGGCCGACCCTCACGGCCGGGCTGCTCATCTCGGCCGTCTCGGTCGCGATGCTCACGCGGCTGCCGGTGGACGGGCAGTACTTCTGGGATCTCTTCCCGGCGTTCGTGCTCGGCGGTGCCGGCATGGGCCTCTCGTTCGTCCCGGTGACGATTGCGAGCCTCACCGGGGTCGAGCGTTCGGACGCCGGTGTCGCTTCCGGGCTGATCAACACGAGCCGCCAGATCGGAGGCGCGATCGGCCTCGCCGCGGCGAGCGCGGTCGCAGCTACCTCGACGAGCCGCTACGTCGACGCCCATGCACGCGTCACCGCGGCGAACAGCGCCGCGCTCGACCACGGCTTCCAGACCGCGCTTTACGTCCTCATGGGCCTTCTCCTCGCCGGGGCGCTGATCACGTTCACCTTCGTCAGGTCGGCGCCGGCTCCGAGCCCGCAGGCACAGCCCGTCGACGGCGAGGCGATCGCCCTCGAGGAGGCCGCCTGATGACCACAGCAGCGAAGCGAAGGGGGAGACACATGGACTACGGCTTCCGTGAGCTCGACGATCTGGTGCTGCACCTGAAAGGCCTCGTGCTCGTGCGAAAGGTGCGCGAACGACGCGGCGCCGACGCCGCGGAGCTCGCGATGTACGGTGCCGAGATCGAGCGCGTGCGCGACCGGCTCGCGAATCTGGTGAGGACCGGGCACCCGGGTCAGGCTGTTGCCTAGAAAGGGCCGAGATGACCAAGCTGCCTACGGTGAGTGACCGGATTACCGAGGAGGTCACGTCGTGGCCCGGCGTGACCGCGGGCCCGGGCAGGCGAGGCGAGTTCGCATTCAAGGTCGACGGCCGCGAGATCGGTCACCTCCACGGGGACCGAGCGGCGCATTTCGCGTTCCCCAAGCGCGTCTGGCGCGAGCTGAGGGGGCAAGGCCGGATCGAGCCGCACCCGGTGTTTCCCGACTCCGAGGGGCTGGGTGCACGGCGGATCGTCGATGAGGACGACGTCCGCGACGTCGTCGCCCTCATGCGGCTCAACTACGATCGCGCAGCCGCGCGGCGACCCTGAAGGATCCAGGCTGCGAGCCGCAGCCCGTCAATCCGGCTGAATCTGCACCTTGAGCGCCTCGCCGGAGCCGGCGAGCGCCAGCGCCTCGGGGAAGCGCTCGATCGGAAACCGGTCGGACAGCAACTGTTTCACATCGACGGCGCCGCTCTGGAGCAGCGCGACGGCGTCGTGGAAGGTAAAGCGGAGCGCGAACGAGCCGTAGATCTCGAGATCCTTCCGGTAGACGTCGAAGGGGCTGACCGCGACGCGCGCTTCGGTGGGATTGACTCCGAAGAAGAGGAGCTTCGCCTCGTTTCGGGCGTGGGTGAACATATGCTCGACGACCGCGGGTACGCCTGTGCAATCGATGACGACGTCGAACCCGAGCGGCGAGATCTCCCGAAGAGCGTCATCTGCCGCAGGCCCGGCGACCACGGCGTCGTCCGCACCCAGCCGGCGAGCAGCGGCGACCTTGTCCGGGCGGAGATCGACGACCGCAACGGCGCTCGCGCCGCCGTGCTTGACGAGCTGGAGCATCAAGAGGCCGATCGGTCCGGCGCCATAGACGAGCGCATTGGCTCCAACAGGGACGCGGAGGCGCTTGAGGCCGTAGACGACGCATGAGATCGGCTCGATGAAGGCAGCGACCTCGTAGTCGAGATCGTCGATCGCGTAGACGTTGGCCTCCGGCGCGACGACGTACTCGGCGAACCCTCCGTCGCGCGTGACGCCGATCGCGCTCCAACGGAGGCAGTGGTTCACCTGGCCGCGCCGGCAGTAGAAGCAGCTGCCGCAGAAGACGTTCGGGTTGACGGCGACGCGTTGTCCGACGCGGAGGTCCTCGACGATGTTCGCCCCGAGCGCGACGATCTCGCCGACGAGCTCGTGTCCGCCGATCAGCGGGAGCGGGCCTCCGAAGTCGCCCTCGAAGATGTGCTGGTCGGTTCCACAGATCCCGCACGCCGCGACCTCGATCAGGACCTCGTTCGGCCCCGGCTTGGGATCCGGGGCTTCCCGGACCGAGAGCTCGCGCGGCGCCTCGTAGTAGGCCGCCTTCACTTGACCGCGCCGAACGTCAGTCCGCGGACGAGGGAGCGCTGCGCGAGCCAGCCGCCGAGAATCACGGGAGCGATCGCCATCGTCGAGGCCGCGGACATCTTCGCCCAGAACAGGCCTTCGCTCGTCATGAAGCTGGAGATGAAGACCGGCAGCGTGCCGCTGTTCACGCTTGTCAGGTTGACCGCGAGCAGGAACTCGTTCCAGCTGAAGATGAGCGACAGGAGCGCCGTCGCCGCCAGGCCCGGCGCGCTCAGCGGCAGCACGAGCTTGACCATGATCTGATCGACGCGCGCACCGTCCACGATTCCCGCCTCGATGATCTCCCTAGGGAGGTCGGCGAAGAACGAGCGCATCATCCAGATCACGAGGGGCAGGTTCAGGGCCGCGTACAGCAGGATCATCCCCAACCGCGTGTCGTAGAGGCTGACCTCCTTGAAGATGACGATCAGCGGGATCAGCGCCCCGACAGCCGGGAGCATCTTCGTCGAGAGGACCCACGAGAGCACCCTCGGCGACTGCTTCGAGGGGTGGAACGCGAGGGCGTAGGCGGCAGGGATCCCGAGCAGCAAGGCGAGCAGCGTCGACCCGAACGCGAGCAGGACCGTGTTCTCGAAGAAGCTCATGTAGTCGGCGTTGAAGACGGTGCGGTAGTTGTCCAGCGTCGCGTGGAACACAAAGACGGGTGGAATGGCCGCTGCATCCGCCTCGCTCTTGAACCCCGTCAGGACCGTCCAGAGGATCGGGAAGAACACGAGCAGGGCGATCGCGTAGGTGAGAAGGTTGAGGCCGAGGGCCGCAGGCTTCACTCGCCGCCGGCGCCGGGGAGCGACGCGCTGGACGCTTTCCGCGCGGGCGCTCATGACGTCAACCCGCCTCTGAACGTTCGCATCAGCAGCCTAAGCAGAAGGGCGGCGATGATCGAGCTGAGGATGATCGCCAGCACGCCTTGCGCGGAGGATGTCCCGACGTCGTTGCCCTGCGAGATCGTCTGGTAGACGTAGTACGGGAGCGTGGTCGTCTCCGTCCCGGGGCCTCCCTGCGTGGCCACGAAGATCTCGCCGAAGAGCTGGAGGACGTAGATCATCCCCAGCAGTGTCGCGAGCTCGAAGTACGGCCCGAGCAGCGGGAAGGTGACCCTGCGGAACTCCATGATCGGGCCGGCCCCGTCGATGCGCGCCGCCTCCCGGACCTCGTCCGAGATTCCCTGGAGGCCTGCGAGGAGGATCAACATCATGAACGGGGCCCACTGCCACACGGCCATCGAGATGATGGACAGCTTCGGATGCACGGCCAGCCAGTCGACCCGCGCGAAGCCGAGGCTGGTCCAGACCCAGTTGACGAGACCGAAGATCGGGTTCAGGAACAGGTTCTTTTGCACGACGGCGTTCACCGTCGGCATCACGAAGAACGGCGCGATCAGCAGGGCTCGTGCCACGCCGCGCAGAGGGAAGTCACGGTTGAGCAGGAGCGCAAACGCGAGCCCGAGCACGAGCGAGCCGCCGACGATCGCGACCGTGATCACGAGCGTGTTGACGACGGCCGTCCAGAAGATCGGATCCTCGGTCAGGGTGTAGCGGTAGTTGTCGAGCCCGACCCACTGATGGCCGAGCTCGGGCGAGGTGAGGATCCAGTTGTGGAAGCTGTACCAGAGGGTGAGCAGGAACGGCGCCTGCGTCATCACCGCCAGGTAGAGGAGCGCGGGCAGGAGGAGCGCGATCGTCCGAAGGCGCCCCGAGCGCAAGAACGTCCACCGCCTGCCGCGCGCCGCGACCGCCGGATGAGCCAGAGACGGGGAGCGCGCGTTCATCGGACGGTGAGCGGGTCCATTGTCACGGGAGATGAGGGCGAACGGAAGCCGTTCGCCCTCATCCGGTGGGACCGCTTCGCTACTTGATGTACCCCGCTTGCTTCATGATCCGCGTCACCTGCGCCTGCGAGATCGACAGCGCAGAGTCGACGCTCGTCTTGCCGGCAACCGCCCCCGCGAGGTTCTGGGTCACGAGGGTTCCGATGCGCTGGAACTCCGGGATGCCGACGAACTGCACCCCGACGTACGGCACCGGCTTCAGCGTCTGCTTCGTCGGGTCAGCTGTGAGCATCGAGTTGAAGACGATGCTCTCGAACGCCGCGGCGGCCTTCTTGTAGTTGGGATTCTTGTAGGTCGAGATGCGAGTGCCGGGCGGGACGCCGCCCCAGCCCTTCTTTGCCGCGACAAGCTTGATGTAGTCCTTGCTCGTTGCCCACGTGAGGAACTTGAAGGCGGCGTCCTTGTGCTTGCTCGGCCCTTCGATCGTCAGCGACCACACCCACAGCCAGTGCGACCCACGCGGCGTCACCGCCGTCGGGGCGTAGGCGAAGCCGATGTCCTTCGCCACCTTCGACGCGCTCGGGTCGGACAGCTGGCCTGCGGCGACGGTGGCATCGACCCACATGGCCGTCCGGCCCTGGGCCATCGCCGTCTCGCACTCGGTGAAGCCGCTGCTCGTCGCGCCGGGCTCGCCGTACTGGCGCACGAGGTCGACGTAGAACTTGACCGCTTTCTTGAATTCCGGCGAGGTCAGCTGCGGTTTCCACTTCATGTCGAACCAGCGGCCGCCGAAGGTGTTGATCACGGTCGTCAGCGGCGCGCCGAACTCGCCCCAGCCGGGGAGCGCGCGCAGGCAAATGCCGTACCGGTTCGCCGACTTCTTGTCGAGCTTCGCCGCGAACGACCGGATCTGAGCCCAGGTCGGATGGACCGGCATCTTGAGCCCGGCGTCGGCGAAGTACTTCTTGTTGTAGTAGGTCATCGAGCTCTCGCCGTAGAACGGGAGGGCGTACAGTCCTCCCTTGTACGACAGGCCGAGGCGAACTTTCGGAATCACGTCCTTCAGGTTGTACGCCTTCGACGCGGCCGGGCTCAGCCTCGCGAAGTAGGGGTTGAGGTTGACGATCCACTTGTTCTTCGCCCAGATGGGAACCTCGTACGTCCCCACCGTTACGATGTCGAACCGGCCTCCGCCGGTTGCGATGTCCGACGTGGCCTTCTGACGGAGGGTGTTCTCCGGCAGCAATACGTACTTCACCTTGATGCCGTACTTCTTCGTGAACGTCGAGGTGAGCGACCGCATCAGGATCATGTCTGGGTTGTTGACGGCCGCGATCGTGATCGTCACCTGCGCTCGTCGTGAGACGGAATGGGCGCTACCGACCGCAACGAGCACGGCGAGACCGAGCACGATGCCGCCGCTCAGACTCATCGCCAGACGGGACAAACGCATCTTTCGCTCCCTTCGTCGAGCCCCCGGCGCCGGGGCGGGAAGATCTAGTGCGTTGTGTTATCGATCACGCGTCGAGGGCGGTATCCATAACACGCACTAAATTCGCTGTCAAGGCTGCATCGAGCACATGATTTCGGCGTGTTGGTGTGGTATTTATCTCACACCTGACGACGAATAACAGCGATGAGAGTGACGATCCACGACGTTGCGACCCATGCCGGCGTCTCGGCGATGACGGTGTCGCGCGTCATCAACGAGAGTCCCCGCGTCAGTCCGGACACGCGCGATCGCGTCGAGGCCTCGATCGCCAAGCTCGGGTACGTCCCGAACCGCCTCGCGCGCGGCCTGATTCAGCGCAAGACACACGCCTTCGGCGTGATCGTCCCGGACGTCGCCAACCCGTTCTTCACGCTCGTCGTGCGGGGCGCCGAGCAGGTCGCCTGGCGGGCGGGTTATCACGTCATCCTCTGCGACACCCAGGGCGACCTCGAGCGCGAGCGCGGCTACATCGAGGACATGATCGCGTTCCAAGTCGAGGGCGTGCTGATCGCGCCCGCCGGGGACCGCTCTCGCCCGCAGCTCCGCCGGCTCACGCGCAACAACGTCCCGTTCGTTTTGGTCGACCGCTCGATCTCCGGCTTCGACGCCGACCTCGTGCAGGGAGACAGCGTCGGCGGTGCGCGCCAACTCGTCACGCACCTGATCGGGCTCGGCCACCGGCGAATCGGGATGGTCACGGAGACGGCAGAGGTCTCGACCGCGCGCGACCGCCTCCAGGGATACCGCGAGGCGCTCGAGCAGGCAGGGATCGAGCCCGATCCGGAGCTCGTCGTCGAATCGAGCGCGATCGACCCTGACGTCGCCGCCGCGGGAACGCTGCGCCTGCTGGCTCTGCCGGACCCGCCGACGGCGATCTTCGCCGTGAACAACATCGCCGTCGTGGGCGTCGCCGAAGCAGCCCGGCAGCAGGACCTCGAGATTCCGCGCGACCTCGCAGTCGTCTGCTTCGACGACATCGAGCACGTCTCGCGCCTGTACCCGTTCCTCACGGTCATGGCCCAGCCCGCCGAGACGTACGGCACAGTCGCAACGCAGCTGCTCCTGGACCGGCTCACCGGACGCGTCCGCGAACGGCGGCGGATCGTCGTTCTCCCGGCTGACCTGATCGTCCGCAAGTCGAGCGGCGCGCCGGCCCCCGTGGCGGCCGAGACCGAATGACGTACGGCGGGATCGAGGCCGGCGGAACGAAGTGGGTCTGCGCGATCGGCACCGCTCCGGACGACCTGGAGGAGGTCATCACCTTCCCCACGACGACGCCGGCGGAGACGATCGCGCGCGCGGCCGACTTCTTCGCGAGCACCGGCTCGGTCGCAGCGGTTGGCATCGGCTCGTTCGGCCCGATCGACCTGCAGCGGGAGTCGCCGACGTGGGGGCGGATCACGACGACGCCGAAGCCCGGCTGGGCCAAGACCGACATCGGATCGGCGCTCGCGACGGCGCTGCGGATCCCGGTCGCCGTCGACACCGACGTCAACGCCGCTGCGCTCGGCGAGCACCGCTGGGGAGCCGCCGTCGGGCTCGACACCTTCTGCTACATCACGGTCGGCACCGGGATCGGCGGTGGGGGAATGGCGAACGGCCGGCTCATGCACGGCCTGGTGCACCCGGAGCTCGGACACATGCGCATTCCGCACGACCGCGAGCGCGATCCGTTCGACGGCGTCTGCCCCTACCACGGCGACTGCCTGGAGGGGCTCGCCTCCGGGGAGGCGATCCGCGCCCGCTGGGGAGCGGCGGCCGAAGACAGCGCCGAGGACCGCGTCTGGCGCCTCGAAGCCGAGTACCTCGCGCTCGGGCTCGTGAACGTGATCTGCACGCTCTCGCCCCAGCGGATCGTGCTCGGAGGCGGGGTCATGAAGGAGACCCGATTACTGCCGCTCGTCCGGGAGCAGGTCAGCGAGCTGCTCGCGGGCTACATCAGCGCCCCCGAGCTTGCCGGCGACCTCGGCGAGTACCTCGTCGCGCCCGCGCTCGGCGACCGGGCCGGCGTCCTCGGCTCGCTCGAACTCGCGCGAAGCTGCGCGTAGCATGGGACATAGGATGGTGAGCCGGCCCGGGTGACCGAGGTTCGCGAAGACCGGAGAACGAAGCCGGCCGCTCCGCCCGCGCCCCGCGGAACGTCTCCGACGAAACCGCAGCCGCCCCGCTTTCGGATCAGCCGCGGCTGGATCATCTTCGCCCTCGCACTGCTCGCCTTCAACTTCTACGTCGGCTCGCGTGCGACCCAGCCCGCGTCGCGCATCCGGGTTCCCTACAGCCCGTTCTTCCTCGAGCAGGTGCGGGCGGGTCACGTGAAGGAGATCACGTCGAAGGGGACGGCGATCCAGGGCACGTTCACCCAGAAGCTGCGGCACGCCGGGTCGAAGCCGACGACGCGCTTCCGGACCGAGATTCCCGCGTTTGCCGACAACAATGCGCTCTCGCGGCTGCTCCAGCGCAAGGGCGTGATCGTGAACGCCCAGCCGCTCGATACCGGCCCGCCGTTGTGGCAGAGCCTGCTGTTCGGCTTCGCGCCGACGCTCCTGTTCATCTTGCTGCTGTTCTGGCTGATGCGGCGCGCGGGGAACGTCCAGAACATCCTCGGCTCGTTCGGCCGCTCGCGGGCACGCCGGTATCAACCGTCCGGCGACCGCGTCACCTTCGCGGACGTCGCGGGCATCGACGAGGCCAAGGCGGAGCTGACGGAGGTCGTGGACTTCTTGCGTCACCCCGAGAAGTACCGGCGGCTCGGCGGCCGGATTCCCCACGGCGTCCTGCTCTCCGGCCCGCCGGGCACCGGCAAGACCCTGCTCGCGCGGGCCGTCGCGGGTGAGGCGGACGTCCCGTTCTTCTCGATGGCGGCGTCCGAGTTCGTCGAGGCGATCGTCGGGGTCGGAGCCTCGCGCGTGCGCGACCTGTTCGTGCAGGCGAAGGAGGCGGCGCCGTCGATCGTGTTCATCGACGAGCTCGATGCCATCGGCCGGTCGCGCACCTCCGGCGTCGCAGGCTTCAGCGGCGGCAACGACGAGCGGGAGCAGACGCTGAACCAGATCCTGACCGAGATGGACGGCTTCGACTCGTCCACGAGCGTGATCGTGATCGGTGCGACCAACCGGCCCGACGTGCTCGACCCTGCCCTCCTTCGCCCTGGTCGTTTCGACCGCAGGGTCGCGGTGCAGCCGCCCGACCGTGCCGGTCGCGAGGCGATCCTGAAAGTGCACACGCGCGGCGTGCCGCTGGGACCGGACGTCGATCTGGGCCGGATCGCCGCGACGACGCCCGGGATGGTGGGGGCAGATCTTGCGAACCTCGTGAACGAAGCGGCTTTGATGGCGGCGCGGCGGAATCACGAGGTCGTCACCGAGTCCGACTTCACCGACGCGCTCGAGCGGATCGTCCTCGGCGCCGAGCGGCGGGTGATGATGACCGACGATGACCGCCGCCGGACCGCCTACCACGAGAGCGGCCACGCGATTGTCGGCATGCTCACGGAGGGCGCCGATCCCGTCCGCAAGGTCTCGATCATTCCCCGCGGCGTCGCACTCGGGGTGACGTTCGCGGCGCCGGAGAGCGACCGCTTCAACTACCGCGAGCCGGAGATCGAGGCGAAGATCAAGGTCGCGCTGGGCGGCCGGGCGGCCGAGGAGGTCGTGTTCGGCGACATCAGTACCGGGGCGGAGTCGGACATCCAGCAGCTCACGGAGATCGCCCGCCAGATGGTGGGGCGCTGGGGTATGAGCCCGGCGATCGGTCCCGTCGCCGTGATCCCGCGTGATGGGAGCGGGCCGCTGCTACCCGGAGCGGCCGAGGTCTCGCCGGAGACGCAGACGCTCGTCGACGCCGAGGTGCGCCGCATCGTCGACGAGGCGCACCAGGAGGTCGTCGCCCTGCTGGAGGAGCATCGCAACAAGCTCGATTCCCTCGCGAGTGCGTTGCTCGAGCACGAGACGCTCGACGAGGAGGATGCCTACGCGGCCGCAGGCGTTCCGCGAGAGGCCGCGCCGGCCGCCGACCCGTACGCGGCGGCGGCTCGATCTCGGATCGACGGCTAGCGCCCGCCTTCGCGGGCGGCTTCTTCTTCGGCCGTCCGTTCTGCGGTCGGCAGCGCCTCTAGGCGCTCGTCCGGAATCGGCTTCCCACTCTCGACCGAGAGGCCGTAGGTGCCGTCGACAAGACGCGCCTCCGCGCGCTCGACTGCAGCGAGTTCTTCGCGGAGGCCGTCAGCGAGCCCTTCGTCCAGCTCGTCCTGGTAGAGATCGGAGGCCCCGCCGGCGGGATCGAACTCGTCCGCCGGCTCGCCCGTGTCCTCGTGACCGAGTCGCGCCAGCGCCCGCTCGATGCGGCGACGCTCGGCGGAGAGCAGTTCGCGGGCGCGGTCTGGATCCATGACGCGACCGTATCTAAGGAAGCGGCTCCGATGTAGTGCGGTTGAGTCCCACTCCGAGGGGGCATAGAAACTAGGGGGTCGGATCGACCTCTACTGCGGAAGGGGAGAGAGATGAACAGACGATCCGTGTTACTTACGGTCGCGGCCGCCGGCCTGCTCGCTGTCGCGCCGGGTCCCGCCACAGCGGATCCGAACAACGGGAGCGGCACGTGGGAGCTGCACATCGAGGTGCCAAACGTCGCGAGCGCATCGAACGGGGACACTCTGGCCATCACCGGCACGGGGGTGTTCTCGACCCACCCGAATTCGGCGACGGCGAGCGGAACCTTCACGCACAACGTCGCGGGCGGCGGCACGTTCACCGGCACGTGGACGGCGACCGACTTGATCAGCTTCGAGTTCTACGGCTGCGGCGTCGTCCCGTCGATCGGCGCGACCTTGCCGCCCAACTTCTGCGGCGGTGCGCTGAAGATGCGAGCGGTGTTCATGCCTGCGGGCACGACCCTGACGATTCCGGGGATCATCAACGTCTTCTGCGTGATCGGGCCCCAGGCACCGCCGACGCACGACAATCCGACGGAGCCGGGCGAAGAGGGCATGACGGCGGTCATCCCGGGGATCGCCAACTTCAACAAGATCGTGTCGGGCATGAACGTCTACGTCCAGACGGCATGAGACGCCTCACCATGCTCATCGTCGCCGTCGTCGCTCTCGCAGCGACCGGAGAGGCCGCTCCCGCTCTGCCGAGTGCGAACGGCGGCGGCAGGGGAACCGTCGACGGCGTCACGCCGTTCTCGCAATTCGGCTTCGGCGTGCAGTTCGGCGCCGCGGGCGCAGCGAGTGGTTCATTCAATTGCCTGATGGCCGGATCCAGCGCTTTCCAGGGATTCGAGCCGCTGATGAAGGTCTCCGGCAGTGTCACCGGCGGCACCGTCGACACCACGGCCGGGACGGCCTCGTTCATCGGCTCGGGCACGCTGAACCTCGGACCGAGCGGACACATGGACGCCCTGTTCCTCGTCGGCGTGCGCGAGGGAGGTGCCGGCGTGGGCAAGCTCCACTTGACGGTGCTCGTTCCGCCGTTCCCCGTTCCGGAGGAGACGGTGCTGGTGGGCCGGATCTCGATCCGATAGCGGATCTCTGAGGCAGCCACGTGCGGGGAGGTCTCACCCCTCCTCGCCGTGGCTACCTCTGAATGCACAAGAGGCGGGCGGATGGACCGCCGCGGCTTTTGGACTGCCGCTCAGCGAAGCGACACCGCGACCTGCTCCAGGAGGTCCATGGCGTCCTGCATGCCGGCCTCCATGCCGGAGTCGATGATCGCGTCGCGGATCTCCTTGCTCGGCGCCTCTACGAGAATCGTGACCGTCGTCCGTCCGTCCGCCTCGGTGAACGTCGCCGTGTTCACCGTCGCGTTCGCGTCCGCGTCGGGCGCACCCTCGTACGCCTCGGTCGAGACGATTCGCTCGTCCGGAACGATCTCGCGGTACTCGCCGTGGAAGGCGACCTCCATGCCGTTGTCGGCGACCATCGCGTACCGCCACTTGCCGCCGACGCGCAGGTCGATCTCGGCAACCGTCATCTGGCCGCGGTTCGCATGCCACCAGCGCTTGACCAGCTCCGGCGTCGTGAACGCCTTGTAGACCAGGTGCTTCGGCGCATCGAACTCGCGCGCGATCAGGATCTGCTTGTCGGTCGGGAGCGTCACCTTCGCCGTCCCGCTACTCGTCACCGGCATCTTCGTCCTCCTTTTCCTTGAGTTCCTCGAGCACGACGTCGAGCGCGTCGAAGCGCTCCGACCACGAGCGCTCGTAGTTCTTGATCCAGTCGTGGATGGGCTTGAGCGCCTCGCCGTTCAGCCGGTAGAGCCGCTGCCGGCCCTGCTCGCGCACGTCGACCGCGCCGACTTCCCGTAGCACCCGCAGGTGCTTGGACACCTGCGGCTGAGCAATTCCGAGCAGCTGCACCAGGTCGTTGACGGGGTGCTCGCCTCCGGAGAGGGCGTCCAGGATCTGCCGCCGCCGGGGCTCGGCAACTGCATTGAACGCGTCTGCTGTCGTCGCTGCTCGTGCCATTCCACGATCATATACCCATATAGGAATATGTCAACTGCGGCTGCGAAGCTCCTCCAGGCGCTGCTCGAGGAAGCGCCGCTCGGCGTCGGAGCGCACGAGCTCGAGCGCACGCTCGTACGCGGCGCGGGCGTCCTCGATACGGTCGAGCCGGCGCAGCAGCTCCGCGCGCGTCGCGTGCAGGTAGTGGTAGCGGAGGAGCTCGAGGCGGTCGACCAGGTCGAGCGCCGCCTGGACGTCGCCCGCTTCGGCCATCGCGGCGGCCCGGTTCAGCTCGACAACGGGCGAGCCGGTGAGACGGGCAAGCTCGCCGTACAGAGCCGCCAGCTGGGGCCAGTCCTGCGGCTCCTCGGCGTGGAGAGACGCGATCGCGGCCTGGAGGGCGTACGGGCCGCGGCCGCCGAGCGCCAGGGCGCGATCGAGCGCCGCCTGTCCCTCCGCGATCTCGTCGACCCTCCAGAGGGACCGATCCTGGTCGCGGAGCAGCACGATCGAGCCGTCGGCGAACCGTGCCTCGCGCCGCGCGTCGTTGATCAGCATCAACGCCAGTAGCCCGTGCGCCTCCGGCTCGTCCGGCATCAGCTCCGCGAGCGCGCGCCCGAGCCGGATCGCCTCGGCGGCGAGATCTCCGCGGCCACCGTAGCCCTCGTTGAAGATCAGGTAGACGACCGCGAGCACCGCCGCCAGGCGGTCGGGGAGCAGGTGCGCCGGCGGTACGCGGAACGGGATCCCGGCGGCCTTGATCTTGTGCTTCGCCCGGACGAGCCGCTTCTTCATCGTCTCTTCAGGGACGAGGAACGCGCGGGCGATCTCCTCCGTCGTCAGGCCGCCCAGCGTCCGCAGCGTCAGCGCGACCTGCGCGTCGAGCGCGAGCGCCGGGTGGCAGCACGTGAAGAGGAGCTCGAGCCGCTCGTCGGGGATCGCCGTCTCATCCATCTCGTCCTCCGTTACCTCCGGCACGTCGAGCAGCCGGGTCTTCGCCGCGAGCGTCCGGTCGCGGCGGATGCGGTCGATCGCGCGGTTGCGCGCGGTCGTCATCAGCCACGCGCGAGGGTTGGCGGGCGTCCCCTCGCGCGGCCAGCGCTCGGCTGCGACCGCGAACGCCTCCTGGGCGGCTTCCTCGGCGAGGTCGAAGTCGCCGAGGAAGCCGATCAGGCCGGCGAGGACACGGCCCCACTCGCCGCGGAAGGCCTGCTCCAGCGTGGACGTGGCTATTGCTCCACCACCGGGCGGATCTCGACCGAGCCGCCAAGGCGCGCCGCCGGGATCCGCGAGGCGAGCTCGATCGCGGCATCGAGGTTCTCCGCGTCGTAGACGAGCCAGCCGCCGAGTGCTTCCTTGACGGCGACGAACGGCCCGTCAGTCGTCAGGGTCTTGCCGTTCTCCACCCGAACCGTGGTCGCCGTCTCGGGCGGCTGCAGCCAGACGTCGGACGGCGTCACGCCGGGCGTCTGGTTGATCGCCTGGTAGTCGGCGTAGACGGCCTGCTGCTCGTCCTCGGACAGCTGGGCCCACTTCTCGGGCTTGTCCGGCGTGGGCGTATCGCCTTGCTGGATCAGCAGCACGTACTTCATGGCGTCCTCCTTCTCGGGAATGGTCGCGTCTAAGACGAACGGCGGACGAGGAAAGGGACACCTCGTCGAAACGTCCCCGCCTCGGTGTTCACGGCGTCGGGCCGCGCGCTTCGGGATCGTGGCCGAGGACGGCCCTGCCGCCGTCGACTGGGACGATCGCGCCGTTGACGAAGCTCGCGTCCGGAGAAAGGAGGTGAGCGACGACGGCCGCGACCTCCTCGGCTGTTCCGACGCGGCCAAGCGGATGAAGGCGTCGCATCTCCCGCTCGACGTCCTCTCGCTCTGCGAGCAGCGTCTGGTAACGGTCGGTGGCGATCGATCCCAGAGCGACCGCGTTCGTGCGGATACCGCGTGGTCCGTAGTCGACGGCGAGCGCGCGCGTCAGGCCCTCGATCGCCGCCTTGGCCGTCGCGTAGGGGAGTGCGCCGGGTACCGGGCGTTGGGCCTGGTGGGAGGAGACGTTGACGATCGCGCCTGGCCTACCACTGGCCAGGAAGCGGCGGAGCGCCGTTGCACAGCCGGTCACCGCGAGGCCGAGATTCACGGTTATGAGCTCGAGCACCTCACGGGCTGGGACGGAGTGAAGAGACGCGTCCCGGAAAAGCGCCGCGTTGTTGACCCAGCCGGCGAGTCGACCATCGGCCTCCGCCGCTTCGGCGGCCCGCGCGGCGACTTCCTCGTCACCGGCGTCGCCGGCTACGGCAGTCAGCCGTGGATGCTCGCGAATCCAATCGAGGACATCGGCGTCGAGGTCGACCACGACCACGTGCCCGTCGGCTGCAAGGCGCTCGGCGATCGCGCGACCGATCCCGCGCCCTGCGCCCGTGACGACGTACGAGTCCATCTTCGCGACTGCCATTGTGACTCGGGCTCGAGTGGCAACCGTCAGTCCGGCAGCAGCGGGACCGTCAGGCCCTGGTCCCGGCCGAGCAGCACGGCACGGATCACCGCGTTCGGGCCGAAGCGCTCGCGGATCTCGTCCAGCGCGGCGTCGAGCGCGACGCCGTCGTTCCCGTCGAGCGGCAGCACGAGCTGGACGGCTCCGTCGTCGTCGAGGTTCGCGACCGAGATCCCGACGAGCGTGATGCCGTCGCGCTCGATCGTCGGCATCGCCGTAGCGAGCAGCTGCCGCATCGTTTCGAGGATCGTGGCGGTGTTCGCGGTCGCACGCAGGAGGGTGTGCGAGCGGGTCGCGCGCGAGAAGTCGTCGAAGCGCAGCCGGAGGACGACCGTGCGGCCGACGCGGCCCGCGGCCCGCATCCTGCGGGTGACCCGCTCGACGAGGCCGATCGCGACGGCGTCGATCGCGTCCGGTGACTTCGGCGACCGGCCGAGCGCGCGCTGCGACCCGATCGACCGCCGCCGCCGCCGCGGGTTGACCGGGCGCGGATCGCGGTTGTGGGCGAGGGCATGCAGCTGTCGCCCCTGAGCTCGGCCGAGCATGGCCACGAGCGCGTCCTCCGAGAGGCGCGCCACCTGACCGACCGTGCCGAGCCCGCGGCTGCGGAGCTTCGCCGCCGTCACGGCGCCGACCCCCCAGAGAGCTTCGACGGGAAGCGGATGGAGGAACTCGAGCTCGCGGTCGGGCGGAACGAACAGCAGCCCGTCCGGCTTCGCGACGCCGCTCGCGACCTTGGCGAGGAACTTCGTCCTGGCGATCCCGACGGTGATCGGCAGGCCGACGCGCTCGCGCACCGCGAGCCGCAGTCGCCTCGCGATCTCGACCGGCGAGCCCGCGAGCCGCCGCATGCCACGCACGTCGAGGAATGCTTCATCGATCGAGAGGCCCTCGACCAGCGGCGTCGTGCCTTCGAAGACGCTATAGGCGGCCTTGCTCGCCTCTGAGTACGCCGACATCCGCGGCGGTACGACGACAGCGGCCGGGCAGAGGCGCCGCGCGCGGCCCAGGGGCATCGGGGTACGGACGCCGAAAGCCTTCGCTTCGTAGCTGGCCGCGAGGACGACGCCCGCGCCGACAATCACCGGCCGGCCGCGAAGGCGCGAATCGTCGCGCTGCTCGACCGAGGCGTAGAACGAGTCCAGGTCGGCGTGCAGGATCGTCGGCTGCATGCGAACATATGTTCGCACACGGTGGACGCCGGGCGGGAGCGGCTAGTGGCCGTTCCGGTGCTCGGCAATGAAGTCGCGGTACCAGCGGTAGCTCGACTTCGGCACGCGCTGGAGCGTCGGATAGTCGACGTAGACGATGCCGAACCGCTTCGAGTACCCGTGCGCCCACTCGAAGTTGTCGAGCAGCGACCAGACGAAGTAGCCCGCCACCGGCACACCGACTTCGATTGCCCGGCCGATCGCATCCAGGTGCACCTCGATGTAGGCCCGCCGCTCGGGATCGTTCACCTCTCCGCGATGCGTCCAGTGGTCGCCGAAGGCGGCGCCGTTCTCCGTGATGTAGATCGGCGGTGGGTCGTAGTCGTCGCGCACGCGAACGAGCAGGTCGAAGAGCCCGTCCGGGTAGATCTCCCAGTCCATCTCGGTGTACGACGAGTCCGGGTCGCGCACGACGAGCGGACGCCCGCCCTCGGGGTTCGCCCGTAGCACCTGACGCGAGTAGTAGTTGACGCCGAGGAAGTCGAGCGGCGCCGCAATCGCCTCGAGGTCGCCGTCCTGGACCGCAGGCCTCGACGGCGCGAAGTACGCGAGCATGTCGGCCGGATAGCTCGCGCGGAAGAGCGGATCGAGGAACCAGCGGTTGAAGAACCCGTCCGCGTTTTCGGCGGCCAGGCGGTCCGCCTCGCTCTCGCTCGCCGGGTACGCCGGGTTGAGCACGAGCGTGATGCCGACCTTTGCGCTGGGAACGGCTCGACGGATGGCCTCCGCAGCCCAACCGTGCGAGAGGAGCAGATGGTGCGCCGCCGCGAGCGCGTCGTCCCTGCTCGCCCGTCCGGGGGCGTGCTCGCCGGAGCCGTAGCCGAGCCATGCCGCGACCCACGGCTCGTTGTGCGTCGTCCAGTGGGCGACGCGGTCGCCGAGCCGTTCCGCGACGACCTCCGCGTACGTGACGAACGCCTCGGCCGTCGAGCGAGCCGTCCACCCGCCTTCGTCCTCCAGCGTCTGGGGGAGGTCCCAGTGGTAGAGGGTCGGGAACGGCCGCACGCCCTGTGCCAGGAGCTCGTCGATCAGCCGGTCGTAGAAGTCGAGACCGCTCTGGTTCACCCGGCCTCGCCCCTCGGGCAAGATGCGGGGCCAGGCGATCGACATGCGGAACATGTCGAGCCCGAGCTCGCCCATCAGCCGAATGTCGTCGGGATACCGGTGGTAGAAGTCGCACGCGACCGCGCCGCTCTCGCCGTTGCGCACTTTCCCGGGCGTTGCGCAGAACCGGTCCCAGATGCTCTCGCCGCGGCCGTCCTCGTCGACTGCACCTTCGATCTGGTACGCCGCCGTCGCGGCGCCCCACACGAAGTCGGCGGGGAACGCAGTCGTCTCGGTCATGGTTCCTGCCTCCTGACGAAGTGGTGGGGGCGCTCCTCAACGAGCACCGTCCCCGCGCCGAGATCGCCGACGTCGCGGCCGGCGCGGGCGGCGAGCGGCTCGTGTGCAGTGCCCGGCTCTGCGTGCGGGACGGCTGAGAGCAGCAGCCTCGTGTAGGCGTGGAGGGGTTCGAGCAGCACCGAGTCGGTCGGGCCCTGCTCGACGATCTGGCCGGCGTACATCACGAGCACCTCGTCGGCGACGTAGCGGGCGCTCGCGATGTCGTGCGTGATGTAGAGGAAGGCGATGTCGCGGCGCGCTTTGAGGTCGAGCATCAGATTGAGGATCCCGATGCGAATCGAGACGTCGAGCATCGAAATCGGCTCGTCCGCGAGGATCACGGCGGGCTCGACCGCGAGTGCCCGGGCGATCGCGACACGCTGGCGCTGCCCGCCCGAGAGCTCGTGTGGGTACTTCGGCGCGTACTTCTGCGGAGGGGAGAGGCCGACGGTGTGCAAGAGGTCGTGGACGCGCTGGACGACCTCGCTTCGGGGTACGACGTGGTGAATGCGCAGCGGCCGCTCGATGTGGTGCCGGACCGACCGCACCGGATTGAGCGACCCGAACGGATCCTGGAAGATCATCTGCACCTGCGCGCGATGGCGCCGCACGTCGCGCCGGCGCGAGATCTTCGTGACGTCGTCGCCTTCGAGCAGGATCGTGCCCGCGGTCGGATCGAAGAGGCTGACGAGGAGGCGGGCGACCGTGCTCTTGCCGCTTCCGCTCTCCCCGACGAGCGCGGTAATGGTGCCGCGGCGAAGTGCGAAGCTGACGTCTTCGACGGCCTGGAGCTTCTGCTTCCGGCGAAGCGCGCCGCCGTCGGCCGCCGCGAAGTGCTTCGTCAGCCCGCGGACTTCCAGGATCGGGGCCGCGCTCACGTTGCCGGCTCCACGAGATGGCAGGCGACGTCATGACCGGCGGCGACGGCTTTAAGGCGAGGACGCTCGGTGGTCTGCCGCGCGTAGAGGGCGGCATCCTCGACCCGGCAGTGCGGACAACGCGGATGGAAGCGGCAGCCGCTCGGCGGGTCGGCCAGATCGGGCGGACTGCCGGGGATTCCGGAGAGCCTCAGAATCGGCCCGTCGAGCGGAGGGAACGAGTTGAGCAGCCCGACGGAGTAGGGGTGGAGGGGATTGGCAGCGAGCTCCGGCGACTCGGCCAGCTCGACGATCTCGCCCGCGTACATGATCGCGACCCTGTGCGCGAACTCGAGCAGCAGCGACAGGTCGTGCGTGATGAACAGGACGGCGAAGCCGAGCCGGCGCTGGAGCTGCTGGAGCTCCTGCAGGATCTCGCGCTGAACCACGACGTCGAGCGCCGTCGTGGGTTCGTCCATGATCACGAGCTCCGGCTCGAGCGCTAGCGCCATCGCAATGACGACCCGCTGACGCATGCCGCCGGAGAGCTCGTGTGGGTATGCCCGCACGCGGCCGCGGTCGATGCCGACCAGGGCGAGCAGGTCGGCCGCCCGCCGCAGGGCGTCCCGTCGGTTGACGCGTTCGTGCGCCTGCATCATGTCGACGAACTGGTCGCCGACGCGCATGACCGGATTGAGCGCGCTCATAGCGCTCTGGAAGACCATCGAGACGTTGCGCCAGCGGTAGCGACGCATGTGGTTCCTGCTCAGCCGGGCCAGATCGACGCCGCGGAACAAGATGCGGCCGCCGGTCACCTCCGCCGGCGGAGGCAGGATGCGCAGAATGGCATTCGCCGCCGTCGTCTTGCCGCATCCGGACTCGCCGGCAAGACCGACGATCTCGCCCGCCCGAATCGTAAGGTTGACGTGGTCGACCGCCCGGAGCGGCCGGTCGGGCTCGAGGTAGTCGACGACGAGATCGTCGAGCTCGAGCAAGACCTCGCGCTCGACGTCGGGCGCGATCGGGAGCGGGGCGTCCTGCACGAGGCCGCTCACCGCGCAGCCTTCCGCCGCCGCAGGCGCGGGTTCGCCAGCTCGTCGACGCCGAAGTTGATGAACACGAGCGCCGCGACCGCGAGTGCGAGCGTCACGCCCGGGAAGACGAAGTGCCACCACGCTCCCTGGAGCACCGCGGAGTTGTTCTGCGCCCAGTAGAGCGTCGTTCCCCAGGTGACCTTGTTGACGTCGCCGAAGCCGAGGAACTCGAGACCGGCGGCGAAGATGATCGAGAGGTAGAAGACGAGCAGGAAGCCGGCGGCGATCCGGCTGACCATGTTCGGCATGATCTCGCCGAAGACGATCCGCCACGTCCCTTCGCCGGCGACCTTCGACGCGTCGACGAAGTCGCGATTTCTGATCGTGAGCGCCTGGCTGCGGAGAACGCGCGCCTCGACGGCCCACGTCGTCAGGCCGAGGATCAGCACCATGACCGCCGGCCCGCGCGAAGGCAGGAACGAGTAGACGACGATCAGCAGCGGCAGCGCCGGGATGACGAGGAAGATGTTCGTCAGCAGGTTGATCGAGTCGTCGATCCAGCCGCCGGCGTAGGCCGCGAGCATCCCCAGCGTTGCCGCGATCAACGTCGAGATCAGCGCCGCGGCCGCGCCGACTGCGAGCGACGTCCGGGCACCCCACACCACCTGCGCGAAGACGTCGTAGCCCTGGTCGGTCGTGCCGAACCAGAACTCGCTGTTCGGAGGCTGGCCCGGCAACCCGACGATCTCGTCGGGCGGATGCTGCGCGAGCACCGGCGCGAGCACCGCAGCGAGGACCATGCTGCTGAAGACGACGATACCGAAGCACGACTTGGGATTCGTGAGCAGTAGGCGCGCCCACTCCGGCGCTCGGAGCCGCCGGCGCGGCGCAGCGGGGAGGGGCATCGCGAGCGGATCGACGGCCACGATCAGCTCGCGCGCACGCGCGGGTCGAGAACGACGTAGAGCAGGTCCATGATCAGGTTGGCGACGAGGACGCACACGGCGAAGACGAGCAAGAGCGCCTGTGCGAGCGGGTAGTCGGAGCCCAGCGCGGCCTGCTGCAGCGTGAGGCCGGCGCCCGGGTAGCTGAAGACGAACTCGATGAAGACGAGGCCGCCGACCGCGGCGCCGAACTGGGACGCGAACCCGGTCAGCGGCGGGAGGATCGCGTTTCGCCCCGCGTACATCGCCATCACGCGGCGGTCGTGGAGGCCCTTCGCGTGGGCCACCGAGACGTAGTCCTCCTCGACCGTGTTGATCATCACGTTGCGCATGCTGAGCAGCCAGCCGCCCGTGAACACGGCCACGATCACGAGCATCGGGAGCTGCGCGTGCCGGATGACGCTCCGGAGGAACTCCCAGGTGAACCCGGGCTCGATGTCGGTGTCGTAGGCGTGCTGGATCGGAAACCAGCCCCACTTCAGGCCGAGGAAGTAGACGGCGATCAGCGAGGTGAAGAACGCGGGAAACGCCCCTAGGGCCGTGAGGAGCGGCGTGAAGACGCTGTCGACCGTCCCGCCGCGGCGCCAGGCGGCAACGGTGCCGAGCAGCGTCCCGAGCGTGAACGCGACGATGAACGAGACGCCGACGAGGAAGATCGAGTACGGCAGCGTGCGGCCGATCACCTCGGTCACCGGGCTGGGGAAGTTCGAGGTGGAGATGCCGAGGTCGCCGCGCGCGAGCTGGCCCAGGTACGTGAAGTACCCCTGGAGGAGCGGCTCCTTGTCGAAGCCGAGTGCGTCGCGCAGGTTATCGACGGCGTGGGGGTTGGCCGAGAGTTGCGCCGGCGAGAGCCGGGCGAGGAGCCCGTCGATCGGCTCGCCGGGCATGAGCCTCGGCAGGAGGTAGTTCAGCGTCACCGCTCCCCAGAGGGCGATCGCGTAGAAGCCGAGGCGACGAAGGAGGAAGCGCACGCGCGTACCCGAGTATCAACCGGTGGGCGCCCAGTGGCCAGGGCGCCCACCAGCACCGGGTTCACCGGATCTTGGTCCTCATCGCCTTGCCGCCCTTACAGATCGTGGTCAGCAGCACGGCGTTCTCCGGGTACGTGTTGAAGATCGGCCGCACGTAGTGGTTCGTGGGCGTCGGGAAGCAGTGGAAGTATTTCGTGCTGTACGTCGACCACTGCGGCCCGATGAAGAGCGGGATCACCGGGAGCTTGTCCAGCCACAGCTTCTGCAGCTGCGTGGCGATCCGCTTCTGGCCGCTGACCCCGAGGGTCGCCTTCCAGCGGTCGAGAAGCCGCGTGGCCCGCGCATCCTGGAAGTGCGCGAAGTTGCCCGTGTTGACGGCGTCCTCACCGGACGGGACGTACGTGTTCTTGTGCATGTTGTTGAAGAAGAAGCCGAACGGTGAGCCGGTCGCGGCGGTCTGCCACAGCAGCGTCACGAAGCGCGTGCTGGTCGCGTTCGGGAACCACTCGCCCCATCCCGGCTCGAGCTTCACGCGTGCGTCGATGCCGATGTCCTGGAGGTTCTTCGTGATGATCTGGAGCGAGGCGACCCAGTCCGACCACCCCGAGATGACGTGGATCGTGAAGCTGACACGGTTCCCCCTCGGGTCGACGAGCCGGCTGCCGTCGTACTTGAACCCGTTCGAGGTCAGCATCCGCTTCGCGGCCGCGGTGTTGTAGGCGGCGAGCCGCTTCGCGTTGGCCTTGACCTTGGCATTGGTCACCCACGTCGGGAACAGCTGCGAGATGCCGATCGCGTCGGTGGGCGGCGCGTAGCCGTACTCGCCGAGCCTCGACACCTTCTTGCGGTCGATCGCCATGCTGACGGCCTTGCGGAACGGGATCAGGCGGTACGGATACTTCCCGGTGTCGAACATCAACGAGATCGGGTACGCCGTCACGTCATAGAAGGCGTGGTAGTAGAGCCGGTTCTTCGCGATGTACGCCTTCTCGACGTTCGGGACGAAGTTGTGCGTCCAGTCGGCCTTGCCGCTCACGATCTGCAGCAGCGCGGCGTCGTTCGACGTCGCCTGGATGTACTCGAGGCACTGGAACTTCGGCTTGCCCCGCTGCCAGTAGCGCGGGTTGCGCTCGAGGACGTAGTCCTGCGCGTTGAACCGCGAGACGCGGACGAACGGGCCTGAGCCGACTGGGCTCTGGTTCGTCCACTTGTTGATGTCACGGACCTTCTGGAGAACGTGCTTTGGCACGACGAAGACGCCGTTCAGGTTCACGGCGACGAACTGCGAGTCCTTGCTCTTGAGCCTGATGACGACGCCGTACCGTCCCTGCTGGCGCACCCCGGCGATGTTCGAGCCTTCGCGGAACATGCCGATGATGTCCATCGTCTTGTCCTGCCTGCCGGCAGTCAGGCTGTAGACGACGTCGGCGGCGGTGAGCGGCTTGCCGTCCGACCAGCGGACGTTCTTCCGGATGGCGAGCGTGAGCGTCCTGCCGTTCTTGCTCCACTTGTAGCTCTGCGCGAGCCACTTGTACTCGCGGCCGCCGCCCGCGGGCGTCGTGATCACGAGCGGCTCGTACATGCCGCCGCGGACGAAGCTGCTCGACGGGAGCCCTTGCACGTAGGGGTTGAAGTTGCGCACGAACGCCGGATCGCCGGAGCCCGTTGCGACGAGGCAGCGATGCCCTTTCGCAAACGGGGTTGCGATCCCATCCGTCCGCGCAGCCGAGTTGCCGGCGAAGATGCCTACGAGCGCCGCCCCCGCGACGATGCTCGCCAGTGCCGGCGCCCGAAGGCGTGCTGGACTGAGCATTTCCCATTCCTTTCTTCCGCCGTCGCGAGGCGCGCGAGCGGAGCATTACGGGTTGCTCTGAAAGTTTCCCGGTAACGCTACACCAGCAGTTTCCAGAAAGTCAAGCTGTTTGCCGTATTGACGCCGCGCTGGTTCAGTGCATATGCTGCACTCAGGTGCGTAACCGTTCCCGGAACGACGGCAGACACGGCAGGCCTCGGGCCACAATTCGCGACATCGCTAACGCTGCAGGCGTCTCGATCGCGACCGTCTCCCGCGTCCTGAACGACAGGCCGGACGTCTCGCCGGCCACGCGCGAAGCCGTGCTCCGCGTCGTCCGCGAGCACGGGTTCAGCATGAACCGCAGCGCCCGCGCGCTCTCGGGAGGGCGCACCGGACTGATCGGGGTCACGCTGCCGATGGTTCACCTCGAGTACTTCAGCCGCATCCTCTGGGGCGCCTCGGAGGCGCTGTACGAGCACGACATGCGAGTCGTCCTCTGTCCGACGATGCACGAGCGGGACCGCGAGGTCACTCTGCTCGACCGGCTGCTGCAGGGGACAACGGACGGCGCGCTGCTCTTGCTGACGAAGGAGTCGAACGAAGATCTCAGGGCGCTGAAGCAGCGGGGCTACGCATTCGTCGTCCTCGATCCCCGTCATCCAGTCGACGAGGGGACGCCGGTCGTTTCGGCCGCCCACTGGGCGGGCGCGAAGGCTGCGACCGAGCACCTGCTCTCACTGGGGCACCGCCGGATCGGAGCGATCACGGGGCCGCACGGCTGGGTCGCGAGCGTCCACAGGCTGGACGGGTACCAGGCCGCGCTCGCCGGCGCCGGTGTGCTCGCCGACCCCGACCTGGTCGCCAAGGGCAACTTCACCAGCGAGAGCGGTCACGGCGGGGCCACGCAGTTGCTGAGCCTGCCCGAGCCGCCGACCGCGATCTTCGCCTTCAACGACGAGATGGCCGTCGGCGCGATGCGGGCTGCCGAGGAACGAGGGTTCCGGATTCCGGTCGACCTCTCGGTGGTCGGCTTCGACGACGTGGAGAAGACCCAGATCGTCAAGCCCGCGCTCACGACCGTGCGTCAGCCGCTCGCAGAGATGGGACGGATGGCCGTCAGCCTGCTCGCCCGTCTGATCGACGGGCAGCCGATCGAAGCAATGCGGGTCGAGCTCGCGACGAAGCTGATCGTCCGAGACTCGACGGCGCCGCCCGGCTGACGCGCCCGCCTCTACGGCAGAGCCGTCTTCGCCCAGACGGAGACGTGCTTTCTGCTCTCGCTCGTGAACGGCTCCCGCGTCCAGCCGGCCCAGCGCTCGCGCAGCCTCATCCCGGCGAGCCGCGCCATCAGGTCGAGCTCGGCGGGCCACACGTAGCGAAACGGCATCGAGAGCGACTCCCACCTCCCGTCCTCGATCCAGTAGTGATGCGAGATCAGGCCCTGCGACACGACGTCGTACTCGTCGAAGCCGAGCCTCGTCGGGGTGACGGTGAACGGGCGGACGGTCTCGCCGGGCGGCAGGCGCTGAAGAGCGGGGACGCCGACCTCGATCACGAATGTTCCCCCGGGCTCGAGGTGGTCGGCGGCGTTCTGGAAGCAGGCCACCTGCTCGTCCTGCGTCGTCAGGTTGTTGATCGTGTTGAAGACGAGGTAGGCGACGGAGAACGTCCCCGCGACCCTCGTCGTCGCGAAGTCGCCGATCGTCACGTCGATCCGATCTGCGCCGGGCTTCTCGCGCAGCCTCGCAACCATCGCCTCGGACAGGTCGATCCCGTGCACGCTGACGCCTCGCTGCGCCAGCGGGAGCGCGATCCGGCCCGTGCCGATCCCGAGCTCGAGCGCGGCGCCGTCGCCGGCGAGGTCGGCGAGGAAGTCGACGACCGGGTCGACCACCGCCGGGTCGAACATCTCGGCCGACGACTCGTCGTAGCGCGCCGCGACCTGCTCGCCGAAGTGATCCTCGGGCACCGGGGCACTCTGCCAGAGTCCGCGGCAGAGGACGCTCCGGTCGAGCTACGTCGGTAGTTCGACGCCGTGGCAGAGGAGCTGCACTGCCGGTCAAGAAGCGGAGGCCGGCACGCGCTGCGCGCGCGCTCTGGCCCGCGCCTCGCGCCACCAGATGAACTCGTATGCCTGGAGCGCGAACCACACGGCTGCCACGAGCGCCAACGCGACGAGTGCGGGTACCGAGACCGCCACGGGCAATAGTGCCGCGCAGGCGACGGCGGCGGCGAAGCGGCCGCGCCCGGGCGTTCGGGCAACGCGCAGCCGGACGGCCACGTACGCCGACAGATAGAGCGCGGGCCCCCGCAGAGCCCGAGCGCAGGGATCGTGGAGAGCTCCTCGTCCACATGCGTGAGCGTCGTCTTTATCGCGAACGCGAACAGGACGATGCCCGCCACCATCGGCAGGTGCAGGTACGAGTACGCATCCCTCGCCAGCACGGCGCGCTTCGCCCCGGTCGCCTCGGCCAGCCGGGCCTGCGCGACGTAGATCACCCAGTCGAAGTACGACCACCACAGGCAGGCGGCGACGGTGATCCCGAGGAGCGCGGCGGCGATCACGCCGCCGTCGAGCGGCACCTCGGCAGCCCCGACCCCGATCGCCACGATC
>JBKOXJ010000025.1:0-8169 GCA_046724905.1 Actinomycetota bacterium
GCTCAAGAGCGGAGCGCTGGCCTTGTCGGACAGCCACTCCTTCTGGATGCCGGCGAGCGTCCCGTCGCTCTTCAGTTTCGCGAGCGCCCGGTTGACGCAGGCGACGAGCCCGCTTCCCTTCTCGAACACCATCCCGAAGTGCTCCTGCTGGCCGACGGCCGGGAACTGCCCGACGATCTGTCCGTTCGGGACCTGGACCGCCGCGATGAAGAAGGCCGTCGGCAGGTCGACCACGACGCCGTCGATCTGCTTCGCCTTCAGCGCCGAGATCGCGTCGTTGAGCGTGTCGTAGACGCCGGGCTTCTTCTCGGGCTTGATGCTCTTGGTGATGTACTCGTAGCTCGTGGTACCGATCGGCGCTCCGAGCTTGTACTGCTTGAGCGCGGCGCGCGATTTCGCGCTCGCGATCGGCGTGTCCTTGATCCCGACGAGCGCCTGGTTCACGTCGTAGTAGGAGTTGCTGAAGGCCACGGCCTGCGCGCGCTCCGGCGAGTACGAGATCTGGTTGATGTCGAAATCGAAGTTCTTTGCGCCGGGACGGAAGGACTGGTTGAACGGGACGACGATCCAGTGAACCTGGTTGCGCGTGAGCCCGAGCTGCTTGGCGACCGCGTAGGCGACGGCGCTCTCGAAGCCCTTGCCCGTGGACGGATCGTTGATCTTCCACTTCGAGCCCTTCGGCGTGCCGCCTTCGAACCACGGCGGATAGGCCGGGTTGTCGGTCCCGACTGTGAGCACGCCCGACTTGACGAGGTCGAGCTGATCCTTCGCGCACGTGTTCGCGGCGGCGGTCGTCCCGGCCGCGTTCTCGTTGTCGTTCCCGCCTCCGCAGCCCGCCGCGAGCCCGGCGAGGAGCGCGACGGCGGCGAGCGCGATCGTTCGGCGCATCGCCTGCGACCCTAACACGACGATACTGGGCCGATGCGCGTCGGACGCCACGAGGTCCGGATCTCGAATCCGGACAAGGTCTTCTTCCCGGAGAAGGGCCTCACGAAGGGCGATCTCGTCGAGTACTACCTCGACGTGGCCGACTTCGTCCTGCGCCACGTGCAGCGCCGGCCGATGCAGATGCTGCGCTGGCCGCACGGCGTCGAGGGCGAGTTCTTCTACCAGAAGCGCGTTCCGCAGGCCTATCCGGACTTCGTCGAGACCGTGCACATCGTCTTCCCGAGTGGGAACGAGATCGACTTCCCGGTCGTGAACAACCCGGCGGCTCTCGCGTGGATCATCAATCTCGGCTGCATCGACCTCCACACATGGCATTGCCGCATCACCGACGTCGAGCGGCCCGACTACATGCTGATCGACCTCGATCCCAGTGAGGGAAACCCATGGGAGAGCGTGCGCGAGATCGCGCTCGTCGTACGCGAGGTGATGGACGAGGTCGACCTCGCGTGCTACCCGAAGACCTCGGGCGCGACCGGGCTCCACATCCTGGCGCCGATCGAGCCCGAGCTCGGCTTCCCGGAGGTACGGCGGTTCGCGAAGGCGCTGGCGCAAGAGGTCGAACGGCGCGTCGGCGACCAAGAGGTGGCGACAACGACGTGGAAGGTGGCCGACCGGCGCGGCGTCTTCGTCGACTATGGGCAGAACTCGCGCGACCGGACGATCGCGTGTGCCTACTCGATTCGGCCGACCGCGGACGCGCGCGCGTCGGCGCCGCTTCGCTGGGACGAGGTCGGCTCCAGCGACCCGGCGGCGTTCACGCTCGAGACGATGCGCGATCGGATCGCCGACGTCGGCGACCTCACTGCGGGTATGTGGCGCCGCAAGGCGAAGCTGTCGACCCGCTTTGACCGGCTCGAGCTGAAGCCGGCCGATCCAAACAAGCTCGAGAGCGGCCGCCCGTCGCGGCCCGGCGCCTGGGGTGCATGGCGCCAGAGCCGGCGGGCTCGGGCCTAGTCCTTTTCCAGGACAGCGATGTAGGTGTCCTCGCCCTCGAGCGCGCGCGCGAGGTGCCACCCCGTCCCCTCGAGGATCTCGCGGAGCTCGTCCGGTCCGACCATCAGGTAATCGAACCAGGGCGTCGCGTACCTGCGAAAGCGAACTCGGATGCGGATCTGGCCGCTCATTCGGCCGCGCCGGCGGTTCAAGGCCTGGTACTCGAGGTGGTCGGGGTTCTCGGTACCGCCGACGTCGCGGGTCTGGGCGATAATCCGTCCGCGCTCGCTCGTCAACCGGTGGAAGCGCCGGAGCAGACGCTTGGCCTTCGCAGCGCTGGCGAAGAGGCCAAAGTTGTTGCCGTACATGACGATCGTGTCGAACGCCCCGAGCGAGTCGTCGACGTCCTCGATTGCAAGCACCCGAGCGTCGCGCACTCCTCGGCGGCGGCAGACTTCGATCGCGCCGGGCGAGAGGTCGATCGCGACGACCTCGAGGCCACGCTGCTGGACGTGCAGCGCGACGCGGCCGGCGCCGGCCCCGACGTCCAGCACCCTCCCACGGACGAGCCGCATCGCCCGGCGCTCGTGGGGTGCCCAGCGCCGGAACGGGGCGAGATACGAGCCGGGCCCGAACGAGCTCGCGTTGATGAACCCGTCCTCGCGCTCGACGATCTCGTAGAGCTCCTCGCCCTCGAGCGCCGCAAGCATCATCTGCCCGTAGGCGACCTCGTTCTCCTTCAGCCGGCGAATAGCGACTCGACCGTGGGGTCGTCGGGCTTGCGCGGCGGCCGCACCTCGCGCCACGTGCACTGGTCGGGATTCTTGTCGGGCCGGAAGCGGAGAAAGCGCGTGCCGTGCCGGAACCGGTTGCGCTCGAGCTTGTCGTAGCGCACCTCGCAGACCAGCTCCGGGCGGACCGGGTTCCAGTCGAGCTCCTTTCCGCGCGTCCAGCGGCTCTGGCCGCCCGGCACGCGCTCGCCCGAGATGTGTCCCGGCTCGCGTAGCGGCGGCAGCAGCTCGTGCAGCTGCTTGCGAACCGCCGCGGGGAATCCGGATGCGTGGCCGACGAAGTCGAGGTTGCCCTTGTCGTCGTAAAGCCCGAGCAGCAGCGTCGAGATCTGCCCCTCGACCTTGTCGCTCCAACGGAAGCCGACGATCACGCAGTCCGCCGTCCGGTGGTGCTTCACCTTGACGACGCCGTCGCGCGAGCCGGGCAGATACGGGACGCCGAGGCGCTTGGCGATCACCCCGTCGAGTCCCGCCGCCTCGAGTCGCAGCAGCCACTCCTGCGCCCGGTCGGCGTCGTCGCTCGTCGGCGAGAGCCGGAACCCCTTCGCCCGCCGCTCCAGCTCGCGTCGGCGCTCCTCGAGCGGTCGCTTGTGCACGGGCTCGCCGTCCCAGAGCAGGAGGTCGAACGCGATGTACTCGGCGGGGATCTCCGCCGACAGCTTCCGCACTCGGCTCTCGGCCGGGTGTAGGCGCAGCTGCATGGCGTCGAAGTCGAGCTGGCCGTCCCGCGCGATCACGATCTCGCCGTCGAGCGCGGAGTGGGGCGGAAGCAGGTCGCCGAGCGGGCGCAGCTCGGGGAAGTAGCGGAGCAGCGGCCGGCCGTTGCGGCTCCAGAGCGCGAGCTCGCCGCCGTCGTTCTCGAGCACTCCGCGGAAGCCGTCCCACTTGGGCTCGTACTGCCACTCGCCGCGCGGCAGCTCGTCGACGAGCTCCGCCTCCATCGGCGGGAAGGGCACGTTTCGGCCGGGCATGGAGAGGAAGGCTAACGGCGTGTCCGAGCTGGACGGGGTCTGGGCCGTCGAGCGAGCGAGCGGCGCGCTACCGCCGCTCTCCGGGATGCGCAAGCGAATCCGCGGCAAGCACGGTGAGACGATCGCCGGCCCACTTCGGTTTGCGTTCGAGGTGCGCGGCCGCGAGCTGCACTACACGGCGCCGCTGCTCGGGCTGGTCGATGTCCTCGAGCCCGACGCAGGCGGCTTCCGGGGTCGGGCGACCCTGTATGGAGTCCAGATCGGAGAGTTCAACCTCAGGAGGATGGAGATGGCGGAGACGCTGAAAGACCAGCTGATCAAGCACATCGACGAGGCGCTGGCGATGGAGCAGAACGTCCTGCGCATGCTCGACTCGATGGTCGACGAGACCGAGGACCCCGAGATCAAGCAGGAGCTCCGGCAGCACCGCGTCGAGACCGAGACGCACGCCGACCGGATGCGCCGGCGGCTCGAGGCGCACGGAGCGACGCCTTCGCGCATGCGGGAGGCCGGCGGGTTCCTCGGCGCGCTGATGAAGGGCGTCGTCGACAAGGCGCGCGGCGAGAGCGCGGGTCGCAACGCTCGCGACGGCTACGCGACCGAGCACCTCGAGATCGCGAGCTACGAGCTGCTCGAGCGCGTCGCGCAGCGTGCCGGCGACGAGGAGACCGCCGAGGCGGCGCGGGAGAACCGCGCGGACGAGGAGGCGATGGCGAAGAAGATCGCGTCCAACTGGGACACGTTCGCCGAGCTCTCGCTCGAGGATGCCGGCGTCGTTACCTAAGGCGACGCTTTGCGGCGCCGCCTTCACGACGCGCGGCGCGCTCGAGCGGCTGCGACTTCCTTCGGTGTTTCAGGCCGGCGGCGCGGACGGACGCGCGGATGAACCGCGCGTCCTAAGACGGCGTCGTGAGCGACGCCGTTGGCGCGTCCGTCTGAAATGACCGGTCGCGGCGCTCGAGCTCATTCCCTGGGCCTCAGCGGAGCCACGGCGACAGGAATCGTTCGATCTCTCGGCAGCCTCGCGGGAGCTCCAGGCGAGCCTGCACGGTCTTGTCCTCGACGACCACGAGCGTCGGCACCCGCTCGATGCGGAAGCGCCGCACGAGGTCCGGACGCTCGTCGGTCTCGACGCGGTAGAGCTTGAACGTCCCGTGGTTGTGCCGGCGCTGCAGCACCTGGGCGAGGAAGCCCTCGACACGACGACAGTGCCCCGAGAACGCGGAGTGGAAGAACACCAGCCCCGGCTGGGCAAGTCCGCGCGTACGGGCATTGGTAGCCACAGCCATACGCGTTGCACCTCCGTTTGAGCCTTCTACGAAGGGCAGGGACTAGGCCCGGTCGAACACGTTCTACCCACTCCGGCGGCGCGCTTAACCTCGCAACCGCCAGGCCGCGACGAGCGGTCTAAGCTCCTGCGATGCGCAGAGTCGTCGTCACCGGTCTCGGCGCCGTTACCCCGCTCGGCAACGACGCGCCCACCACCTGGCATGCAGTGATCGCGGGCGAGAGCGGGATCGACTGGATCCGCTCGTTCGACGCGAGCGAGTTCCCCGTCCGCGTCGCAGCCGAGGTGAAGGACTTCGACGCGACCACGGCTGCCTCACCCAAGGAGGTGCGGAAGCTCGACCGCAACGTCCTGCTCGCGCTCGCGGCGGGGAAGGAAGCGATTGCGGACTCCGGCCTCAACGGCTTCGACCCGAACCGGGTCGGGATCGTCTTCGGCTCGGCGATCGGCGGCTTTCTGGGGATCATGGAGCAGGCAGAGGTTCTGCGCGAGCGCGGGCACGAGCGCGTGTCGCCGAACTTCCTGCCGAACGTGCTCGTCGATTCCGCGAGCGGCCAGCTGGCGATCTCGCTCGGGATCCGCGGCCCGAACTACGCGCCGGTATCGGCGTGTGCCACCGGCTCACACGCGGTGGGCGAGGGAGCGGAGCTGATCCGCCGCGGCGACGCCGACGCGGTGCTCGCTGGCGGCACCGAGGCGTGCATGCACCCGCTGATCCTCGCCGGCTTCTGCGCCATGCGCGGGCTTGCCGCCGAGGAGGAGGATCCACCGCGCGCCTCGCGTCCTTTCGACGCGACGCGCGCCGGCTTCGTGATCGGTGAGGGCGCGTGCGTGCTCGTCCTGGAGGAGCTCGAGACTGCGCGCGCCCGCGGCGCCCGGATCTACGCAGAGGTGCTGAGCTACGGCACCTCCAACGATGCGCACCACATGGCGCAGCCGGAGCCCGAAGCGCTTGGCGTCGCCGAGATGATGAAGGCGGCGCTCAGGCGGGCGAACGTCGAGCCGGAGCAGGTCGGCTACGTGAACGCGCACGGGACGTCGACGCCTCTCGGCGACCTCGCCGAGACGCGGGCGATCAAGGCCGTGTTCGGCGACCACGCGTACAAGCTCGCGGTCTCGTCGACGAAGTCCGAGCTCGGCCACTGCTTCGGCGCGGCCGGCGCGATCGAGGCGATGATGTGCGTGCTCGCGATCCACGAGGGCGTGCTCCCGCCGACGATCAACTACCGCAACCCCGACCCTGAGTGCGACCTCGACTACGTCCCGAACGAGGCGCGCGAGGCGCGGGTGGACGTCGCGCTCTCGAACGCAATGGGTCTCGGCGGGCACAACGCGTGCGTGCTCGTCGGGAGGGTCGAGTGATCGTCGACGAGCGGCTCGAGCGGTACGCGGAGGAGCATTCGACGCCGGCCGGGGAGCTGTTCGAGCGGCTCGCCGAGGAGACGCGGGCGAAGTCCGACAGCCCGGCGATGATGGTCGGCCCGATCGAGGGCCGCTTTCTCGAGTTCCTCGTCCGGCTTTCCGGCGCGAAGCGGATCCTCGAGCTCGGGACATTCACCGGCTGGTCGTCGATCGCGATGGCCGCGGCGCTGCCGCCGGACGGCCGTATCGTGACGTGCGACGTCGACTCCGAGATGATCGAGATCGCGCGCCGCTACATGGACGAGAGCGGCCACGGCGACAAGATCGACATCCGGCTCGGTCCGGCCATCGAGACTCTCCGCGAGCTGGACGGACCGTTCGACTTCGTCTTCATCGACGCGGACAAGGCGAGCTACATCGACTACTACGAGGCGGTGCTGCCGAAGCTCGCCGACGACGGCTTGATCGTCGCCGACAACGTGCTCTGGTCGGGGCGCGTGGTCGAGGACGATCCAGACGAGTCGACGCGGGCGATCACTGCTTTCAACGACCACGTTGCGCGGGACTCGCGCGTCGTCTGCGTGATGCTCACGGTGCGCGACGGGATGACGCTGATCAGGAAGCGCTGATCGCTTCGGGCGTTAGGTCGTCGAGGGACTCGAGCACGACGTCTGCCTGCGCGAGGACGTCGTCCGGCGGCGGGAACGTGCGGTTCGGGATCGCGACGACGCGCATCCCGGCAGCCTTTGCCGAGCGGATCCCGTTTGCCGAGTCCTCGATCGCGGCGGCTCGTGACTGGTCGACTCCGAGCCGTCGGCACACCTCGAGGTAGACGTCCGGCGCGGGCTTGCCGCGTGCGACCTCCTCGGACGAGACGGTGACGCGGAAGTAGCCGGCGATGCCGGCGAGCTCGAGCGCGAGCTCGATCAGCGGCCGGTTCGAGGACGACGCGAGCCCGAGCGGCCAGCGCTCGGCGATCCGCTCGACGGCTTGACGCGCGCCAGGGACGAGCGGCAGCCGCTCGCGGTAACGCTGCTCCATCCGGCGCACGACCTCGGTCGCGATCTCGTCCGGGCTTTCCCGGAGGCCGAGCCGTTCGTGCATGTAGCGCGACCACTCCGGCGAGCTCATGCCCATCATGTCCGCCTGGGCGCGCTCGTCCCAGCGGCCGCCTCGCTCGTGCACGAGCTCCTCGCGGACGGCGTCCCAGACCTGCTCCGTGTCGAGCAGGAGGCCGTCGAGGTCGAAGACGACCGCGTCGATTCCGTCAGGCGGCGTGGTATCCGCTTTCGCGGTAGACGAGGCCTTCACCCGGCTCGCCGAGCTCGAGGCGCTCGACTGCGCCGACGAAGATCGTGTGGTCGCCCGCGTCGTGCTCCGCCCATGTTCGGCACTCGATCCAGCCGAGCGCGCCTTCGAGCAGCGGTGCGACCTCGCCTGGGCGCGTCGCGATTCCCTGCCACTGCGCGA
This sequence comes from Actinomycetota bacterium, assembly GCA_046724905.1. Classification (GTDB taxonomy): domain Bacteria; phylum Actinomycetota; class Thermoleophilia; order Gaiellales; family Gaiellaceae; genus JBKOXJ01. The sequence goes on from JBKOXJ010000025.1 coordinate 7,764, forward strand.
TCGGCGGGGCACTGCGCGCGAAGTGATGCGCCAGGCGTTCCTGCTCGGCGGAGAGGAGGCTGACGGCGAACGCCCGGGCGTGGTGGACGAGACCGTGCGCGATCGTGTCGCGGCCGAGCGAGACGCCCACGAGCGGGGGGTCCAGCGAGAGCGAGGTCAGCGAGCCGATCGTGATTCCGTGCCGGGCGCCCTCGTCGTCGACGGTGAGGACGGCCACACCGGCCGGGAAGCGGCGCATGACAGCCCGCAGCTCGTCGCCCGTTGGCACCGCCCGATCTTAGGCGCGTTTGCGAGGGCGTCGATCGGTTCGACCGGTCCCTTCAGACGGACGTGCGGTTGAACCGCGCGTCCTGAGTATCGGCGGCGCAAGCGGCGCCTCGGCATGTCAGGGGTCAGACCCCAGCCC
>JBKOXJ010000080.1:0-15813 GCA_046724905.1 Actinomycetota bacterium
GGACCTGCTGCAGCGCGCGTCGGTCGTCGGCAGGCAGTTCTCGTGGTCGGCGGTGAGCGAGCTGTCTCCGGTCGACCTGCGCGAGGAGATGGGCCCGCGTCTGCAGTCGCTCGTCCGCAAGGGCCTCGTCGTCCGAGACGAGGGTGCGGGGTTCGGCGGCGAGGACGGCTTCAAGTTTTCCCACGCCCTCGTGGCGGACGCGGCCTACCGCACGCTGCCGAAGGAGCTGCGCGCGGAGCTGCATCGCCGCTACGCGGACTGGTTGAACGAGCGGGCCGGAGCGCGGGCAGCCGAGTACGAAGAGATCCTCGGCTACCACGGCGAGCAGGCCTGCCACGCGCGCGCGGAGCTCGGGCCGGCGGACGAGGAGACGCGAGGCCTCGCGCGCAGAGCCGCCACCCTCCTCGGGTCGGCTGGGCGCAGAGCCTTTGCGCGTGGAGACATGCACGGTGCAGCCAGCCTCCTGATGCGCGCGACGGTGCTGCTCAGAGACGAGGAACCGATGCGCCAGGACCTCGCGCCCGATCTCGCCGTCGCGCTGATGGAGACCGGTGAGCTCGCGCAGGCGGAAGGAGTGCTGGCGCACGCGATCGACGCGGCTGACCCGGCGATCAAGGCCCGCGCGCGGATCGTGCGGGCCTACGTCATGTTCCGTTCACATCCGGAGCAGGCAGGCGACGACGCGACCCGGGTCGGCCAGCAGGCGATCGCGACGTTCGCGGAGCGTGGAGACAACCGCGGTCTCGCGCACGCTTGGCGGCTCCTCGCGTTCACGCACATTCGGCGCGCCCAGTGGCACGCCGCAGCCGAGTTCCTCGAGCCGGCGCTCAAGCATGCCGAGCTCGCCGGGGACGCACGCGAGCGCGCATCCGCTCTGAGCTGGCTCGCATCGGCGCACTACTTCGGCCCGATCCCGGTCGACGAAGCGACCCGCCGCTGCCGCGAGATCGTCGAGGAGGCGGCCGACGACCGCGCACTCGCCGCCGCGACCGCTGGCTACCTCGCGGGCCTCGAGGCGATGCGCGGCAACTTCGAGGAGGCCCGTGAGCTGGCTTTGGAGAGTGTCGACGTGTTCGCCGATCTCGGCGTAATCCGCTGGCAGACGAGCGTCCGCAACCACGCCGCCTTGGTGGAGCTGCTCGCCGGGAATCCCGGAGCGGCCGCCCGCGAGCTCGAGTGGGTTCGCGACGCACTAGAGGGGATCGGCGACCGGGCGGGAGCGGTCTCGGCCTCGTTCGAGCTGGCCGAGGCTCTCTGTGCCCTCGGGGCCTTCGAGGAGGCCCAGAGTGTGATTCCCGCTCCCGGGGAGCCCATGCCGGAGACCGACGTGATGACCGCCGTGACGGCGCTTCGCGTCAGAGCGAAGCTCGACCTCTACGCCGGGCGCCTCGACGACGCCAAGCTGCTGGCATCGCGTGCGGTCCAGGTCGCCGACGCCACAGACGGTCTCGACATGCGCGCCGGTGCGTGGCTCGTGCTGGCCGAGGTCCTGCGCGCCCACGGACGCGAGACTGCGGCCCGCGTTGCCGCAAGGACTGCGCTTCGGCTCTACGAAGCGAAGGGGAACGTCGTCGCGGCCGACGCGCTGCGACGCGACGTTGCGGCGGCCACCGGCGAGCAGGCGCGCGTGCGCTAGCGATTCTGCGGCTCGGCGATTCCGAGCCGCTCGAGCATGACCGGATCGGCCTCTGCGGGCACCGCCGGCGCGAGGTAGAGGGTGGCGGACCTCGAGATCGCTGCGTCCGGCAGGTCCTCGAGCCGCAGGCGCTCGATCAGCGGTCCGCACCCGGAGTACGGCGCAGCTTCGTAGGCGACGACCTCGTGATCGGCCGGGTACCAGCGGCGGAGATACTCGACGAGGACCGGGAGTCGAGACGGGGTCGCGGTGAAGTCATAGTCGCGTGCGCCGAGCGCACCGACCTGCCACAGCAGCAGGGCTGCACTCGGGTCGACGCGCCGCCGGCGTAGCAGCAGATCGGTCGCCTCGTAGCTCTGGCACCCGCTCGAGCCCGGGTCGACGCCGAGATCGGCGAACAGACAGTCCTCGGACGACACCGCGGGCAGCATCTCCGCGGGAAAGCCCTCCGATCGGGCGCGCCTAACGGCTTCGTGAGACGGATACACGAAGACACCCGGGTGGCCGTAGAAGACCACGCACACATCCGCGCCTGAGCGCACCGACTCCAGGATCTCGTCCACCATCGCGAGGTAGATCTCGAGCCGGCTGAGGCCCGGGCGAAAGCAGCCGGCGAGCGACCGCGCGTCGGGACGCTTGCGCTCGATCCACGTGTCGGCAAGCGGATCGCCGACAAGGTAGAGCACCTCGTCGGCAGCTTCCAGGGCGGCCGTCGCTTCGATCGTGATCTGCGCCGGGACCTGGATCCCGGTCCCGACGACGGTCAGCGAACCGGACGTCTCAGGCGAGGAGAATCGTGTGCTCGCGAAGGACGTAGATCTTCGCCCGCGGGTTTTCCCGGCGGAGCGCGGTCCGCAGGCGTTTGACGTCGCCCGACTGGAGCAGCTTCTGCTGCTGCTTCGTCAGACCCGCGCGTTCCATCACGCCCTGCGGGTCCTTGTTGAACGCGGCAAGCCGTCGCGCGTTCTCGAGCGAGAGGATGAAATCGCCCAGCGGCGTTTTCTTCTGAGCCAACGGGTGCTCCCGGGTCGTGGGCCGCTTCTCCAGGTCACGCTATAACCGGTGGCGCGGCCGGTCAAACGAGGGTTCAGGGCTGTAGAGGTGGGTAGACCGCGAACGTGACCGAGCCGGCCTCGACACCGAGACGGCTGTTCCGCCGGGTGGCCCGCGGCCGCGACGAGACCACGCCACTGATCGCGATCTCCGGCGTGACGGTGTTCGTCGGCTTGATCGTCGCGGTCGTCTTAGTCGTCGCGTTCATCGTCTACTACACGAGCTAAGGCGACGCTTGCGGCGCCGACTTCAGGACGTGCGGGCTGTGCCCGTGCGTCCGTCTGAATTGACCGGTCGACCCGCTCGAAGTCATCGAGCGGCGTCTCGGGCGACGCTTGCGGCGCTGACTCAGGACGTGCGGGCTGTGCCCGCGCGTCCGTATGAACTGACCGGTCGACGCGCCCGGGATCGAAGCCACCGCTACAACGAATCCGCGATCCGCTCGGCGATCGCGGCGACCGTGAGGTTCGCCCGCGGGATCGACGGCATGTGCCGACCGGATGGAAGAAGCCGCGCGCGGCTTCGCGCACGTGCGTCGCCGCGTCCACCTGCGGGCCGGGTCGAAGCTCGCGCGCTGCGTAGTGCGCCGCTGCGGGCTCGTGCCGAGCGCGCGCAGCCTCTCCACGCCCTCCGTGAGCACTTCGGCGTCGCGGTGCTCGCGAAGGAACCCGTGCTCGATCGCGAGCGGCGCTGCGGGGTCGGTCGAGTTCAGGCGCACCGAGCCGCGCGATTCCGGCTTCATCGCGAAGACGGCGCCGCTGATCTCGTAGCCGGGATCGACTGCCGGGAAGACGAAGAGGTCGCAGACGTCCTGCGGGCAAACGCTCGAGCGGGCAGCGATCGTCACCTGGGCCATCAGGAGCGGTGTTCGTTCTCGAAGCGCGCCGTTTCCTCTTGCAGCGCGTCGGTCGGCTCCCACGACATACCGACGCCGACGTGGTCGATCAGGCCTTCGCCGACTGGGAGGCCCGTTTCTGGGCCGATCCCGCTGCGGAGGAAGATCGCGGGCGTGCCGTACGCGCTCGCCGCGAGGACGACGGTCTCCGCCCGAAGCTCCCCATTGGTCGTGGTGGCTCCGATCGCGCGGGTGCCGTCGAGCAGGACGCGGTCGACCAGCGTGTCGGCCTTGATCGTGAGAGTCGGGCGTGTGCGCGCCGGGTCGAGGTAGGCGAAGGCCGTGTTCCAACTGACGGCGTCGACGATGTTGACGCGGTGGAGGATGGCGTCGGTGCCTCCCGCGTCGGCGAACGCGCGGTGCCACGGCGAGAGCTCGTCGCGGGTCAGCTCGCGCGTCCGGAGCTCGCGCCGCGCCCGGTCGAGAAACGGCTTGAGCTCGTCGTACGTCAGCCGGGGCACCACTCGTCGTAGTCGGCGGGCGCGCCTTCGAGCAGGACGCAGGCGTTGTGCGCGGAGCAGCCGCCGAGGATGCGGGCGCGGAGCTGGGAACGGTCCTCGCGGTCGGTCTCCCAGCAGTGGGAGTCGAGCCCGAGCCGGCGGCGTCGAGGACGTCCTCGGGCGGTCGAAGGCGTCGCGCACCGCCAGACCCTATGCCTCTCACGGGGACTGTCCCCGGACGGGGCGCTTGGAGACAGGTCCAAAGTGTCGAAACCGGACATGTCGAGCGTGCCGATTCTGTGACGATTCGTCCCCCGACTTGCGCTGCGAAAGCGCGCGGAGCTACTCTCGGACCGTGGTGGCGCTGCTCGAGACGATCGCGATGCTGGTCGCCCTAATGGTCCTCGCGCGCTGGGTCTTCCATCGCTGCGAAGAGTCCGACGTGCCGCTCTTCGGCCGCATCAACCGAGCCCCGATCTCGAGCAGCTGACTCTCGCGGCGGATCCGCTCGCGCCGTTCAGCGCCGAGACCAGGGCGTGGTTCGAGAACGCCTTCGGCGACCCGACGCCCGCCCAGGCCCTCGGCTGGCCCGCGATCGCCACCGGCGGCCACACGCTGATCCAGGCGCCCACCGGCTCGGGCAAGACGCTCGCAGCCTTCCTCTACGGCATCGACCGCCTGAATCCGGAGCCGAACGCCGGCCTCAGGCTCCTCTACGTCTCGCCGCTGAAGGCGCTGAACTACGACATCGAGCGCAATCTCCGCGGCCCGCTCGCCGGGCTCCAGAGCGCCCTGACGGTCGCCGTGCGAACGGGCGACACGCCGCAGAGGGAGCGCCAGGCGATGCTGCGCCGGCCGCCGGACATCCTGATCACGACCCCTGAGTCGCTCTTCCTCCTGCTGACCTCGCGCGCCCGCGAGACGCTGACCGGCATCCAGACGCTCATCGTGGACGAGGTGCACGCCGTCGCCGGCACCAAGCGGGGGGCGCACCTGGCTCTCTCGCTCGAGCGGCTCGAGCGCCTGACCGAGCAGCCGTTCCAGCGCATCGGCCTCTCAGCCACGCAGCGGCCGCTGGACGAGATCGGCCGCTTCGTCTCGGGTGGCCGCCCGATCGAGCTCGTGGACGCAGGCCGCGCGAAGGAGCTCGATCTCCGCGTCGTCGTGCCCCTGGAGGACATGCGCGAGCCCGGCGCAGGCCCGGACGGCGCGGACATCCTCGGCACCGGCAGCGAAGGAAGCCCGTCGTCGATCTGGCCGTCGATCTACCCCGAGATCCTCCGGCTCGTCCGCGAGCACCGCTCGACGATCGTCTTCGTGAACAACCGCCGCCTCGCCGAGCGCCTCGCGCTGCGGCTAAACGAGCTCGCCGAGGAAGAGATCGCACGCGCCCACCACGGCTCGCTAGCCCGCGAGCAGCGGATCGAGGTCGAGGAGCTGCTGAAGAAGGGCGCGATCCCGTGCCTCGTCGCCACCTCATCGCTCGAGCTCGGGATCGACATGGGCGCCGTCGACCTCGTGATCCAGGTCGAGTCGCCCAAGTCAGTCGCGCGCGGCCTCCAGCGGATCGGGCGCGCCGGCCACGAGCTCGGCGCCGTCTCGAAAGGCCGTGTCTTCCCAAAGTTCCGGGCCGACCTGCTCGAGGCGGCCGTCGTCGCACAGCGGATGCTCGAAGGCGCGATCGAGGAGACCCGGATCCCGCGGAACCCGCTCGACGTGCTCGCGCAACAGATCGTCGCGATCGCCGCCGAGGAGGAGATCTCCGTCGACGAGCTGCACACGTTCGTCCGCCGCGCGTACCCGTTCGCGGACCTCTCGCGCGCGCAGCTCGAGAACGTGCTCGACATGCTCGCCGGCCGCTACCCCTCCGACGAGTTCGCGGAGCTGCGACCGCGGATCGTCTGGGACCGGACAGCGGGTGTGATCCGGGGCCGCTCCGGCGCGCGGCGGCTCGCGGTCACGAACGCCGGCACGATTCCCGACCGCGGCCTCTTCGGCGTCCACCTCGTCGACGGCGGCGGGCGGGTCGGCGAGCTCGACGAGGAGATGGTCTACGAGGCGCGGGCGGGGCAGACGTTCCTGCTCGGCGCCTCGACCTGGCGGATCGAGGAAATCACGCGCGACCAGGTGCTCGTCTCGCCGGCGCCGGGGATCCCGGGCATGGTCCCGTTCTGGAAGGGCGAGGGCGTTGGGCGGCCCTACGAGCTCGGCCAGGCAATCGGCCGCACGTCGCGGGAGCTAGTGGCTGTCAGCCACAAGCAGGCGCTGGCCCGGCTGACCGACGAGCACCGCCTCGACGAGCGCGCGGCACAGAACCTGATCACCTTCCTCGGCGAGCAGGCGCAGGCGACCGGCGTTCTCCCCTCCGACCGCGCAGTCGTGATCGAGCGCTTCCGCGACGAGATCGGCGACTGGCGCGTCTGCATCCTCACGCCCTTCGGAGCCCGCGTCCACGCACCCTGGGCGCTCGCACTCGGGTCGCGACTGCGCGAGGCGCTCGGGCTCGAGGTCAACTCGCTCTGGTCGGACGACGGGATTGCGATCCATCTCCCCGACGCCGATGCCCCGCCGACGACCGACGAGCTGGCGATCGCGCCGGACGACGTCGAGGAGCTCGTCGTGACCGAGCTCGGCTCGAGCGCGCTGTTCGGCGCGCGCTTCCGCGAGAACGCCGCCCGCGCCCTGCTGATCCCGCGCCGGCGGCCCGGCGAGCGCACACCGCTGTGGCAGCAGCGCCTGAAGGCGCAGTCGCTGCTCCAGGTCGCGCGCCGGTACGGCTCCTTCCCGGTGATCCTCGAGACCTATCGCGAGTGCCTTCAGGACGTCTTCGATCTGCCCGCGCTCAAGCAGCTTTTGCGCGCGCTCCAGACGCGCGAGGTCGACCTGGTCGACGTCGAGACCCCGTCCGCCTCGCCGTACTCGGCCTCGCTCCTGTTCGACTACATCGCGACATACATGTACGAGGACGACACGCCTCCCGCCGAGCGGCGGGCGCAGGCGCTGTCCCTCGACCGGGACCTCCTCCGCGAGCTCCTCGGCCAGGAGGAGCTCCGCGACCTGCTCGACCCCGACGCGGTCGACGAGGTCGAGCGACAGCTTCGCGGCGAGGCGCGAAGCCCGGACGAGCTGCACGACATCTTGCGCCGCCGCGGCGACCTCCGGCCGGGCGAGTACGACGAGGCCTACGCGGCGATCCTGCTCGCCGAACGGCGGGCGATCGAGGCCCGGATCGGCGGTGAGACGCGCCTGATCGCCGCTGAGGACGCGGGCCGCTACCGAGACGCGCTCGGCGTGATGCCGCCCGGAGGCCTTCCGGACGTGTTCCTCGAGCCCGGCGAGCGGCCGCTCCGCTCGCTCGTCCTCCGCTTCGCGCGGGGGCGGGGCCCCTTCACGACCGCCGACGCGAACGAGCACTTCGGGCGCGACGTCGAGGCCGAGCTCGCCGAGCTCGAGCGCGAGGAGCTGCTGGTTCGCGGCGAGCTCCGGCCGGGCGGGACCGAGCGGGAATGGTGCGATCCGGACGTCCTCCGCCGCCTTCGCCGCGCCTCGTTGGCGGCGCTGCGCAAGGAGGTCGAACCGGCTGAGCAGGCTGCGTTCGGACGCTTCCTGCCGAGCTGGCACGGAATCGACCGGCGCGCGACGCTCCGCGAGGCGCTCGTGCCGCTCCAGGGGCTCGCGCTCCCCGTCTCGCTCTGGGAGCCGGAGGTGCTGCCCCGCCGCGTCCCGGGCTACCAGCCCTTGCAGCTCGACCAGCTCTGCGCCTCCGGCGAGCTCGTGTGGGTCGGCGCCGGCCTCGATCGCGTCGCGGTCTACTTCCGCGAGGACGCGCCGCTCTTGCCGCGGCCTGCCGGCACTCCGGCGCCACAGGGCCAGCCCCACGACCGCCTCCGCGCGGCGCTGTCTCGTTCGGCCCTGTTCTGGTTCGACCTGGTGGAAGCGACCGGGCTGCTGCCGGAGGACCTGCTCCCGGCGCTGTGGGAGCTCGTCTGGGCCGGCGAGGTCCGGAACGACGCGTGGACCCCACTCCGGGCCGGCCGCCGCTACCAGGGTCCTCGCCCGCAGCGGCGTCCGCGCCGCTTCTCGCGGCGCCGCGCATCCGAGATCACCGCCACTCAGGGACGCTGGTCGCTCACGGAGGGACTCTTCGGCGAGCAGCCCGACCGGCGCGCGCTCGCGGAGCTCCTGCTCGAGCGGCAGGGAATCGTCACGCGCGACGGCGTCCGCGCCGAGGGCATCGCAGGAGGCTACGGGGCCGTCTACGGCGAGCTGAAGGCGCTCGAGACCCTCGGCGTGTGCCGGCGCGGCTACTTCGTCGAAGGGCTCGGCGGAGCGCAGTTCGCGATCGCGGGGGCGGTCGAGCGGCTGCGCGACCTGCGGCCGCATGACGACGACGAGCCGGAGGCCCTCGTGCTCGCCGCTGCCGATCCTGCGCAGCCCTACGGGGCAGCTCTGCCCTGGCCAAAGCGCGCCGGAGCTCGCGCCGCCCGCGTGGCGGGCGCCCATGTCGTCCTGCTCGGTGGAGAGGCGGCGTTGTACGTCGAGCGCGGCGGCCGCTCCCTCGTGCCGTTGCGCGATCCAGACGAGTCGTGGCTCCGGCCGGCGCTTGGGGCGCTCGTCGACTACGTGAAGCGAGGCGGCGCGAAGCGGCTTGCGGTCGAGCGCTTCGACGGGGAGCCGGTGGGCGAGACGGAGGTCATGCCGCTGCTGCTGGAGGCCGGCTTCCTGGCGGGTCCGCGCCGAGCAGTGCTCCGGCCGTGAGACATTCTTCAGAGGCGCCGGCTCGTTGCCGATAGGACGCGGGTGCCCGCGTATGCCGTCGTCGCCGTCCTTGCCGTTGTCGGAGCCTGGCTCTTCGCCGATCGCGCGAACGGCGACGGCCCCGGCGCCCGCGCTGCCGGTCTGGCTCTCGTCGTCCTAATGGCGACGCCGCCCGCGATCGCGCTGGCGCTGGCGCTCAAGCTCGCCTAGTTCGCGCCGCCTGGCGCGCACGGCGCAGCGGCTCGGGCGTTCGCCGGCTCGCGAGGCTCGCGAGAACCACCGCGACCGCCGTCTCCGGATCCGTCCGCCACGCGCTGTGGACGGCCAGCGGGCGCGTGCCGGCCCTGGTGCGCAGCCAGTAGCCCACGAGCTCCCCGTCGAGCAGGAGCGGCGAGCTCGCTCCGTGCTCGTCGGCGGGCCAGTCCCCGGCGGCGAGCAATGGGCGGTGGGTGACGCCGACCGTCGGGCGGTCGAGGACGGCGCCGAGGTGGAGCGCGAGCCCGGCTCGGCGGGGGTGGTCGCGGCCGGTGGCATCCACGAGCAGGACGTCGGGCGGAGTGGACAGAGCCCGGACGGCCGCCTCCAGCAGCGGCCCCTCGCGGAGCGCCAGCAGTCCAGCCTCGTAGCCCGCGCCGGCGGTCCCCGTGACGACCACGCTCTCCTCGCCGACGGCGGCGCCGGCCCACGCTCGGTCGCCCGCCGCGCCAGGCCCCACGGGGCCGCGCTCGAAGCAGACGAAGCATGCTGCGACGCGCTCCGGCGGCGCGCGCCACGGCGGGGGATCGGCACCCGCGAGCCGTTCCTGCTCGGCGACCAGCTCCTCCGGCGTGCGCGGCCAGGTGCCCACTCCTCCCATACTGGCGGCGTGAGGCTCGCGCTGGCAGGCGACACGATGCTCGGCCGCAAGGTCGCCGAGGCGCTCGAGTCGACTCCCCCGGACTCCGTCGTCGATCCAGCCGTGATCGAAGCGGCGAGCGAAGCCGACCTGTTCGTCCTCAACCTCGAGTGCTGCATCTCGGAGCGCGGCGAACGCTGGCCGGATCCGCGCAAGCCCTTCTTCTTCCGCGCCCCGCCGCAGGCGACCGAGGTCCTGGCGCTCCTCGGCGTCGACTGCGTCACGCTGGCGAACAACCACGCGCTCGACTTCGGCCGAGACGCGCTCCTCGACACCTTCGAGCATCTGCGCGCGGCGGGCATCGCGTGGGTCGGCGCCGGCCCCGACCGCGCGATCGCGCGCACCCCGGCCGTCCTCGCCGTCACAGGCTTCCGGCTCGCAGTCGTTGCCGTGACTGATCATCCGGCCGACTACGCGGCCGGCGACGACGAGCCGGGTGTCGCGTACGCCGACCTCCGCGCCGAGCCGCCTCGCTGGCTCGTCGACGCGGTCGCGAGCATGGATGCGGACGCGGTCCTCGTGACACCCCACTGGGGCCCGAACATGACGACCGAGCCTTCCGCCGAGGCCCGTGCTGCCGCAACCTGCCTCCTCGACGCCGGCGCGACCCTCGTGGCAGGCCATTCGGCCCACGTTTTCCATGGGGTCGAGGGGCGGACGCTGTACGACCTCGGGGATTTCCTCGACGACTACCGCGTCGATCCCGAGCTCCGGAACGACCTCGGTCTCCTGTTCCTCGTCACGCTCGAGCGCGAGGGTCCGACGCGGCTGGAAGCGCTGCCGCTGAAGCTCGATTTCTGCCGCACGCGCCTGGCGGACGGGGAGGACGCCGCGTGGATCCGAAACCGATTTCAGACTGCCTGCGCGGCTCTTGGCACGGACGTCCGCTGGGAGGATGGGCGCCTCGTCGTTAGCCCTTTTGGAGGATAGACAGCCTCCTGAGCCGCGCCGATCCTTGGAGCGAAGGCGCTGCGGCCACGCCGTCGACCAGAGAGGGCAGATGGACCCGACGCAGATCCGCATCCTCCTCGCACTGGCTGTCCTGAGCTGCTTCCTTGCCCTTCAGGCGGCCCTGCAAGCCGGCTCGACGGTCGCGCTGCCTTAGAGCCGTTCTTGATCGAGCCCGGCGGGTCGATCAGTCTCTTCAGACGGACGCGCGGATGAACCGCGCGCCCTGATGGACGGCGCCGCAAGCGTCGCCTCAGCTCAGTCGGCCTAGGACGAGGCCGAAGACGGTGTGACGCAGCGTCGCCTGCGCGAACGCGCGCAGGTTCGGCAGCAGCCGTGGGATCCCCGGCTCGCCCCGCGCCGGGTGGAACCGGTCGACGAGCCAACCGAGCGGATAGAGGCCGACGCTCTCGGCGAGGGCGAGGCCGAGAGCGAGCCGGCGCGGGTCCGCTCGGACGCGCGAGCGCACTGCGTCGTAGGCGAGCCCGAACGCCGCGCCGTTGGCGACGTGGAACGCGAGCCCGAGCGGGACCCAGCCGCGCCCGCGCGTGAAGGCCTTGCCAAGAATCGCCACGTCCGAGTAGTCGCAGCGGAAGACCCGCCGGTCGAGCGGCTCGATCGCCGCCCAGAGCGCCGTCCCGGCCGCACCGGCGATCGCGGCACGCACGCGCGGGCTCGTCATCGCGGCGAAGCATCGCACGGGGCGGCGGTACGCTCCGTCGCGTGCCCGAAGGTGACACCCTGCACCGTGCGGCGCGGAGGCTCCTGGTGCTCGTGGGCCAGGAGGTCGAGGTCGAGACGCCTCATCCGCGTGCCGCCGCCAAGCAGATCGCGGAGCGGCTCGACGGCCGCCGGCTCGTCTCGGTCGACGCCGTCGGCAAGAACCTCTTCCTCCGCTTCGAGGGCGGGCTCGTCCTGCGCAGCCACCTCCGGATGAGCGGCCGCTGGCGCGTCGAGCCGCGCGGCGCGAAGTGGACCGGCCGTCCCTGGCTCGTCCTGCGCGGGCGCGATCAAGAGGCGATCCTCTGGAACGGGCCGGTCCTCGAGCTCGGCCGCGAGGTGGAGCTCCGACTCGGGCCGGACATCCTGGCCGACGATCTCGACCTCGATGCGATCGTCCGGAACCTGCGGCTCCAGGATCCGGACCGCGCGATCGGCGACGCGCTGCTCGACCAGCGCGTCGTCGCCGGCATCGGCAACCTCTGGCGGGCGGAGGCGCTCTGGGCGGTCCGCGTCTCGCCCTGGGTGCCGCTCGGGCGCCTCTCGGACGAGGATTTGCGCGCCGTCCTCACCGAGACGGCCCGGCTGATGCGCGCGTCCCTCGAGGGCGACCGCCCGGCGCGAGCCGTCTATCGCCGGCACGTCTGCCCCCGCTGCGGCTCACGGATCGTCGCCCGCGGACAGGGCGACGAGAACCGGACCGCGTACTGGTGCCCAGGCTGCCAGAGAGGAGAGGGCGCGCCGGCCGCGTAAGCGAACGCGTGCCCGTGCGCGCCCCGCACCTCTACCAGTCGCTCCGCTGCTTCTGCCTGGGGGCCTTCCGCGTCCTCGCAGACGAGCTCGCCGGAGGCGCGGAGCTGCCCTTCGCGTTCGAGGAGCACCCCTCGCGCGAAGGCCCGGCGTTCTACGAGTACCGCCCGCTCGTCCGGTCGTTCGTCGAGTCGCGGCAGGAGCTGCTGGCGCGGCGGCGGGACGCACGGCTGGCGCTGGACGATCTCCAGCGCGAGCCTGCGGCTGCGATCTTTGCGAGTGCGCATGCGGGCCCGCGCGCGCGCCAGGACCAGGCGCTCTTCCGCAGCGTCCTGCTGCCGTTGCTGCTCGCCACCGCCGAGAGCTGCGGCGGGTTCGACTGGGACGACGTCGCGTTCGACCGCGCGTACGCGGAGCTCGAGCGCTCGCTCTTCCGCGGGCGCAGGGCGTATGCGGCGGTCGCGCCGCTCGTGGGGCTGTCCGCCGGTGCGCAGGTCGAGCTCTCAGGCGGGATGCGGGTGCGTGCGGCGGCCACGGGCGAGCTCGCGAAGCACTGGCCCGAGGCCCAGGGACTGCTGCCGCAGGACTTCGGCCGCGAGCCCGACCGGCTGTGCGTGCTCGAGCTCGAGCGGGATCTCCCCGCCGGGACGAGCGAGGCACCGGACGCTCCGGGCGAGATCGCGGACGCCGTCACCGCGCTGCGGCTGGCGACTTCCGGCGCAATCGCGGCGGGGCCCGTGCTCTTCGAACGGCTCGACTGGCGGCCGCTCGGGATCCGACCGGTGCTGCCGGTCGCCGCGACGCAGCCCGCCGGCGAGCCGACCCGGCTCGACCCCTTCCGCGGCCGCCTGGGCGGCGACCTGCTCGAGCGCCTCTCGCTCGCGGACGAGGACCCCGAGCTGGGCGAGGCGATCGACCGCTACGAGCTCTCGCTCTTCGCGGAGGAGCCGTTCAGCTCGGAGCAGTTGCGCGAGTCGCTCGCGGCGTTGCTCGGTCGCACCGACGGTCTCTGGGCCGCCGCCGTGCGCGCCGCTGTGCTGATCGGCGAGAGCGGGACCGAACGGGCAGGCCACCTCGCGCGGCTCCGGCTGCTCGCCGCGGGCGAGCCTGCGGATGCCGCTGCGGCGGACGCGGTCCGTCGCGCGGTCGTCGAGACGCTGATGCACGGCTCGCGGCCCCGGCTGATCGACACCCTCGACGAGGCGCTGCTCGGGCTGCGACCGCGACCCGCCGGCTACTTCGCGACGCGCCTCGCAAGCTGACACCAAGGCGGCACATTCCGGCGCGACCCCGGCGGCTACCGTGCGTCCATGGACGAGGCCCGCGCCGTCATCGCCAGGCTCGACCGGATCGAGCAGCTGCAGCTCGAGGGCGCGCCGGCCCGCGCGATCCTCGTCGAGCTGCAAGCACTCATCTCGGAGGTCGAGGCGTGGGTCGCGGTCGACGGCCGGCCGGACGGGGCCGTCGAGGCGCTGGACCGCTGCCGCGCCGCGCTCGGCGCTGCCGTCAGCTGACCGGCCGAAACGCGCTCAGAAGGCGCCGAAGGAGTCTGCTAGCCTGACTCGAAAGACGCGTGACTATGGGGCTCGCGCGCCTGCTTCCACGACCACACACGCGGTCCAAAACCGCGAAAGGACCGACCTTGTCCAGGGTGATCGCATTCGCCAACCAGAAGGGTGGCGTGGCGAAGACGACGAGCACGCTCAACCTCGCGGTCGCGTTCAAGGAGCAGGGTCTGAGGGTACTCGCGGTCGACCTCGACCCGCAGGGCAACCTGACGATGAGCCAGGGGTTCAACCCGGACGAGATCGAGCGCTCGATGTTCGACGTGCTCGTCCACCGCCTACCGATCGAGGAGGTGATCCGGCCGGCCGAGATCGACATCGCCGTGTCCTCGATCGACCTGGCCGGCGCCGAGCTCGCGCTCTCCAGCGTGATCGGCCGCGAGCGCGCGCTCGAGAAGTCCCTCGTCAGCGCCAAGGAGCGCTACGACTGGATCCTGATCGATACCCCTCCGTCCCTCGGCCTGCTTACGATCAACGCGTTGGTGGCCTCGAACGGCGTGATCGTCCCGGTCCAGTGCGAGTACCTCTCGCTGCGCGGCCTCGTTCAGCTCCAGAACACGCTCGAGATGATCCGCGAGAACCTGAACCCGCAGGTCGACATCGACGGCATCCTCCCGACGATGTACGACCGCAGGACGCTGCACTCCCGCGAGGCCGTCGACATCCTTCGCGAGAACTTCGGCGACCTCGTCTTCAACACGAAGATCCGCAAGACGATCCGCTACGCGGAGGCGCCGGTGAAGGGGCAGTCGGTGCTGGCGTACGATCCGGAGGGCGAGGCGGCGATGCTGTATCGCGACCTCGCCAAGGAGGTGCTCAATGGCGCGAAAGCGCGCGAGCATGCGTGAGGGGCCGCTCGCCGAGCTCTTCCGCGCGACGGAGGCGGCGCAGCGCCAGGCTGAGCGCGAGCACGCCGAGAAGGAGGGCGAGACTCCGCAGGAGGAGACGGTCGAGCATGCGCCGCCGTTCGAGCCGATCGACGAGGCCGCTCCGCCGCTGAAGCCGGTCCCGGAGCCTGAGGAGCGTCCCGAGCCCGCGCCGACGCCTGCTCCCGCGCCGCCGCCGCCTCCCGAGCCGGAGCCGCCTCCGGCAGCGAGGGAGCGCCCCGTAGTCCACTACCTCGAGCCCCTGCCCGAGCCGCCCCCGCGGCTCCACCGCGTCCCGAGCGCCGACACCGCGCAGTACCTCGCGGTCATCCGTGTCGTCGGTGTCGGCGGCGCCGGGCTGAACGCCGTCAACCGGATGGTGGACGCGGGCATCAACCAGGTCGACTTCGTCGCGGTCAACACCGACCTCCAGCAGCTCCAGATGAGCGAGGCCGAGACGAAGATCCATATCGGCCGCGAGCTGACGCAGGGCCTCGGCTCCGGCGCCGACCCGGTGCTCGGCAAGCAGGCGGCCGAGGAGGCCTACGACCAGATCAAGCAGTCGCTCCGCGGCTCCGACTTGGTCTTCGTCACGGCGGGCGAGGGGGGCGGCACCGGGTCAGGCGCCGCGCCCGTGGTCGCTCGGATCGCCCGGGAGATCGGCGCGCTGACGGTCGGGATCGTGACGACGCCGTTCCCCTTCGAGGGCACGAAGCGGCGCGTCCAGGCCGACCAGGGCATCGACGCTTTGCGCCGCGAGTGCGACACCGTGATCGTGATCCCGAACAGCCGCCTGCTCGAGGTGCTCGACAAGACGACGTCGATGCTGGACGCGTTCAAAATCGCGGACGACGTCCTGCGCCAGGGAGTCCAGGGGATCACCGACCTGATCACGATGCCGGGCTTGATCAACCTCGACTTCGCCGACGTGCGGACGATCATGAAGGACGCCGGAACGGCGCTGATGGGAATCGGGTTCGCGACCGGCGAGAACCGGGCGCGCGAGGCGGCAGAGCGGGCGCTGCGCTCCCCGCTGATCGACACTGAGCTCGTCGGCGCGCGCGGGATCTTGCTCTCGATTGCCGGCGGAGACGACCTCTCGCTGATCGAGGTCAACGACGCCGCCGAGATCATCCGCCGCGGCGCGACGGACGCGACCAACATCATCTTCGGTGCGACGATCGACGAGCGGCTGACCGGCCAGATCTGGGTCACCGTGATCGCGACCGGCCTGGGGTCGGGACGCTCGCTGCGGCCTCAGCCGCGCCCGCGGGCAGAGCCCGAGCC
>JBKOXJ010000179.1:0-8005 GCA_046724905.1 Actinomycetota bacterium
GGGATGGATCGAGGGTAGCGGGCTGAGAGACGATCTCTGTAGAAGGGCCGGTTCGAGGGCCGGTTCGACCTCAATCCCAGACGGTGTGTTGGACGGCCATGCCGGCAGAGCCGGCACGGCCTCTTTGATCGGCGCCGCCGCAGTCGGCGCCTTAAGCGCGCGGATCTGTGCCGAATTCGTGCCGGAATCCATTGGCGAGCAGCGGTGCTATACCTATCCGGAGCCAGGTCATGTCCAAGCAGATCGAGCAGCTCGAGAGCGTCGTCATTCGCTTCGCCGGTGATTCCGGCGACGGCATGCAGCTCACCGGCGGCCGTTTCACGAGCGAGACCGCGATGCTCGGCAACGACCTCTCGACGCTCCCCGACTTCCCCGCCGAGATCCGCGCACCCGCGGGCTCGCTGCCCGGCGTGTCGGGCTTCCAGATCCACTTCTCGGACCACGACATCCTCACGCCGGGCGACGTGCCCGACGTCCTCGTCGCCATGAACCCGGCCGCCCTCCGCACGAACGTCAAGGACCTGCCCAAGGGCGGCACGCTGATCGTGAACACCGACGCGTTCACCGAGCGCAACCTCGAGAAGGCGGGCTACACCGCGAACCCGCTCGAGGACGGCTCGCTCGACGACTTCCACGTCCACCAGGTCGCGCTCACCTCGATCACCCTCGAGGCGCTCAAGGAGGTCGACGTCACGAAGCGCGAGGCGGAGCGCTCGAAGAACATGTTCGCGCTCGGCCTGATGTCGTGGCTCTACAACCGCCCGACCGAGGGGACGATCGCCTTCCTCGAGCAGAAGTTCGCGGCGAAGCCGAACATCCTCGAGGCGAACCTGAAGGCGTTCCGGACGGGCTGGAACTACGGCGAGACGAGCGAGGACTTCGTCGTCTCGTACGAGGTCAAGCCGGCCGACCTCGAGCCGGGCGTCTACCGGCAGATCACCGGCAACCAGGCGCTCGCGTACGGCCTGATCGCCGCGAGCGCGAAGTCGACGCTGCCGCTCTTCCTCGGTGCGTACCCGATCACGCCGGCGTCCGGGATCCTCGAGGAGCTCGCGCGGCACAAGGAGTTCGGCGTCCGCACGTTCCAGGCGGAGGACGAGATCGCGGCTGTGGGCGCGGCGCTGGGCGCGAGCTTCGGCGGCTCGCTCGGCGTCTGCACGTCCGCCGGCCCCGGTGTGGTGCTGAAGGCGGAGACGGTCGGGCTCGCGGTCGCGCTCGAGCTGCCGCTGCTGATCCTCGACATCCAACGGGCCGGTCCTTCCACCGGGATGCCGACGAAGCCCGAGCAGGCCGACCTGTTGATGGTCATGTACGGCCGCAACTCGGAGAACCCCGTGCCCGTGATCGCCGCCGCGACGCCCGGGGACTGCTTCGACTGCGCGCTCGAGGCGGCGCGAATCGCGATCAAGTACCGCACTCCCGTGTACCTGCTGTCCGACGCCTATCTCGCGAACGGCGCCGAGCCGTGGCTGATCCCGGACGTCGACGCGATCCGGGAGATCGACGTCGGCTTCGCCACGGAGCCCACCGAGGACGGCGTCTTCCTCCCATACGCGCGCGACGCCGAGACGCTCGCGCGCCCCTGGGCGATCCCGGGCACTCCCGGGCTCGAGCACCGCATCGGCGGCCGCGAGAAGCAGGACGGCACCGGCAACGTCAGCTACGACCCCGACAACCACGACAAGATGACGCGCCTGCGCGCCCAGAAGGTCGCCGGCATCGCCGCGGACATCCCCGAGCTCGAGGTGGACGACCCGGACGGCGACGCGAGGCTGCTCGTCCTCTCCTGGGGCGGGACCTTCGGGCCGGTCGCGGCCGGAGTTCGGCGCGTCCGCAAGGGCGGCGGCTCGGTCGCACACGCCCACCTCCGCTACCTGAACCCGTTCCCGCGCAACACCGGCGAGGTGCTTCGACACTACGAGCGCGTGCTCGTGCCTGAGATGAACCTCGGCCAGCTGCGCAAGCTCGTCCGCGCCGAGTTCCTGGTCGACGCTGCCGGCTACAACCGCGTCCGGGGCGTGCCGTTCCGTGCAAGCGAGGTCGCCGACGCAATCGAGGCGATGCTGTGAGCGAGGGCAACGGCAACCTGATCCAGCTCACCGCCAAGGACTTCAAGTCCGACCAGGAAGTGCGGTGGTGCCCCGGCTGCGGCGACTACGCCGTCCTCGCCGCGATGCAGAGCTTCATGCCCGAGCTCGGCCTGGCGCGCGAGCGGATCGTGTTCGTCTCCGGCATCGGGTGCGCTGCACGGTTCCCGTACTACATGCAGACGTACGGGATGCACGGCATCCACGGCCGCGCGCCCGCGCTCGCGACCGGGCTGGCGGTGTCGCGGCCGGACCTCTCCGTGTGGGTCGTGACCGGCGACGGCGACGCGCTCTCGATCGGCGGCAACCACCTGATTCACGCGCTGCGCCGCAACGTCGACATCAAGATCCTGCTCTTCAACAACCAGGTCTACGGGCTGACGAAGGGCCAGTACTCGCCGACGTCGCCGGTCGGGCAGCGGACGGGCTCGACGCCGCAGGGCTCGATCGACCACCCGTTCAACCCGCTCTCGGTCGCGCTCGGCGCCGAGGCGACGTTCGTCGCGCGCGCGATCGACACTGACCGCGCCCACCTCACCGACGTCTTGCGCAAGGCCTCGCGGCACGAGGGTGCGGCGTTCGTCGAGATCCTCCAGAACTGCAACATCTACAACGACGGCGCGTTCGACGAGGTGCGCGAGGACAAGACCAACCGGATCCAGCTCGAGCACGGCAAGCCGATCCGCTTCGGCGAGGACGGCGAGCGCGGCGTGCGGCTGCGCCCGGACGGCTCGGCAGAGATCGTCGACGTCGCCGATGCCGGTGAGGACGCGCTGCTCGTCCACGACGAGCACCACCCCGAGCCGAGCCAGGCGTTCGCGTTGAGCCGGCTCACGCTGCAGGCCGTCGGCGCCACCCCGATCGGTGTGTTCCGCGCCGTCGAACGCCCGACCTACGGCGAGCTGCTGTCCGGCCAGCTGGAGGAGGCGAAGGCCGAGCGCGGCGAAGGCAAGCTCGGCGACCTGGTCTCGTCGGGCGACACCTGGCGCATCGAAGCCTGAGGTCGCTCGGCGGCTGATAGTCGATTTTGCATTCTCGGCGCTGGTCCGGAAAGCTTCCGCGCTGGCCGGCCAGAGGGAGCCGGCACTTTCACCATGACCGGGAGGGCACTACATGCGCAAACCCATGCTGTTGAGGCTGGGCTTTGCCGGGCTGCTCATAGCAGTCGCGGCGGCCGCAGCGCTCGTGACGCTCTCGGCGTCGTCCGAGGCCGTCAAGGGCAATAGCTTCCAGCGAGGCGAGGCCAACCTGCCGCCCGCGCTCGGCATGCACCTCGAGAAGCTGGCCAAGACATATCCCGGCAACGAGGGGCTGAGCGAGGAAGGTCCCTCGAGTGCAGCCGAGAGCGAGTTCATGGAGCGCGCCTACCCGGCCGACACGATCTCCGTCGAGCAGATGGCAGGGGTCAGGTCGGCGGTCGCGGCCGCCAAGGGGAGGCCGTTCCCGAAGGGGAAGGGACGGAAGGGCACTTGGGTCTCCGTTGGCCCGAGCGAGGCGCTCTATCCCTTCGAGCGTTTCCGAACCTCGTTCAACTACGTGCCGAACGCGTACGTCGCGGGCGGGCGGACGACGTCGATCGCCCTGGCCTCGTCGTGTAAGCCGGGCGACTGCCGCGCGTACATCACTCCGGCCGGCGGAGGAGTGTGGCGGACGAAGAACGCATTGACCGGCGAGCCGCATTGGGAGTATCTCGGCGGCCCGCTCGGCATCAACGCAGCCGGCAACGTCTACATCGACCCGAACGACGCGAGCGGGAACACCGTCTACGTCGGCACGGGCGAGGCGAACATCTGCGGCTCAGGCTGCGTCGCCGGAACCGGCCTCTACAAGTCGACCGACGGCGGTAATTCGTGGACGCTCCTGGGCGGGAACACGTTCAACGGCCTGGGCATCGGCGCGATCGTCGTCAAGCCCGGGAGCCCGAACACGATCTACGCCGGCGTGACGACTGCCCTGCGGGGCATGTCGTCGGTCTGCTGCTCCGGTGTGACCCGGCCGGTGCCGGGTGCGGGGAAGTGGGGCCTGTACAAGTCGACGAACGGCGGCGCGTCGTGGAGCTTCATCCACAACGGCTCGACGAACGCCGCTGACTGCGTCGGCGACCTCGTGGAGTGGAACAACGGGCGCACGTGCTCGCCGCGCGGCGTCCGCTCGCTGGCGCTTGACCCGACGAACCCGGAGATCGTCTACGCGGGCTCGTACGCCAGGGGCGTCTGGCGCTCGCCGGACGGCGGCGCGACGTGGACGCAGATCAAGCCGTCGCTGAACCCAGCGATCATCCAGACGCGGCCCAACCTCGCCGTCACGGCGCTGCCGAACGGCAAGACTCGCATGTACGTCTTCGAGGGGAACACGAACCCCCAGGGTCAAACAGCGAATCCGAACTCCTCGCGCCTGTTCCGGAGCGATGACGTCGCCACGGGCGCGCCGGTGTTCACGGACATGTCGAGTGCGGACCCGGCCGATCCCGGCTTCGCATTCCGCGGGACCTGCGATCCGCAGTGCTGGTACGACTCCTTCGTCTACACGCCGGCCGGCCACCCGGACGTCGTCTACGTCGGCGGCGACTACTTCTATGGCGAGACCGTTGCCAACAAGCGCGGCGTGATCCTGTCGACCGACGCCGGGGTCAGCGGCACCGACATGACCTTCGACGGCACGGATCCGCTGCACCCGAACGGGCTCCATCCCGACCAGCACTCGATCGTTACGGTGCCGGGGAAGCCATTCCAGTTCATCGAGACGAACGACGGCGGCGTGATGCGCTCGAGCGGGGAGTTCGTCGACCGCTCGACCTGGTGTGACGATCCGGCCCGCGGCCTCACCGGTGCCAGGCTCGCACGCTGCCGGCAGATGCTGTCGCGGATCCCGTCGGAGCTCCAGAGCCTCAACAAGGGCCTGTCCACGCTCCAGTTCCAGAGCTTCTCGGTCAGCCCGTTCAACGTCAACGTCATCCAGGGTGGCACGCAGGACAACGGCACCTGGGAGACGGGCGGCAACCCGAACAAGTGGGAGAACAAGATGATCGGCGACGGCGGCCAGTCGGGCTTCGACGTCGCGATCAAGGAGTTCCGCTTCCACAACTTCACGGGTGCGTCGCCGGACGTGAACTTCGACAGCGGCGACTTCGAGAAGTGGATCTGGACCGGCGATCCGCTCCAGCACGGCGGCGAGTTCTACTCGCCGGTGATCTCGGATCCCGTCGTCTCGAAGACGATGTTCGCCGGCACCAGCCGGACGGCGTTCCGGACCAAGACCGCAGGCCTCGGGACCAGGACGATCGACGAGGCGCAGGCGATCTGCAACGAGTGGACCGGGACGTTCAGCGCCCCGTGCGGCGACTGGGAGGAGCTCGGCCCGACGCGCCTGACCGCCGCGGCCTGGGGCACCCGGGCCGGCGGGAACGTCGCGGCGATCGAGCGGACGAAGGCGGACACGTCGAGCGCGTGGGCGGCGACGACGACCGGACGCGTCTTCATCTCGAAGAACGTCGCCGCGGACCCCGCGAGCGCGGTCACGTGGACGCGGCTCGACGACGACTTCGCGGCGTCACCGGGACGGTTCGTGAGCTCGATCTACGTCGACCCCGCGAACGGGAACCACGCCTGGATCTCGTACAGCGGGTTCAACGCGAACACGCCGGCGACGCCCGGTCACGTGTTCGAGGTGACCTACAGCCCGGGCACCGGGACGTCGACCTGGGTCGACCGGTCGTACGACATGCAGGACATTCCGGTCACCGACCTGGTTCGCGACGACGTGACGGGTGATCTCTACGCGGCCAACGACTTCGTCGTCCTGCTGCTTGCAGCAGGCGAGAGCAGCTGGGTAGAGGCTGCCTCCGGTATGCCGAACGTCGAGGTGGCTGGCCTGACGATCATCCCGAGCGAGCGGGTCCTCTACGCCGCCACGCACGGCCTCAGCGGCTGGCGGCTCAACCTGGGCTAGGCGCAACACAAGCACGAGGGGCCTCCTTCGGGAGGCCCCTCGTGCCTGCGGCCTACCTGTCGTCGTCCGCCGCCTGCGCCGCAGTCGGGACGACACGCCTCACCTTCTCGCAGTTCGCGGCGGCCAGGTCGTGCGGCTCGCGCCGGTTGATGATCGCGACGTCGTTGCCGCCGCCGCAGTCGAGGATGTCCTGCTGGTTGTCGTTGGCCAGCGCGTGCAGGACGTCGTCGCCGTCGCCGCCGTACTGGACGTCCTCGCCGCTGCCGGCCCACATGCGGTCGTTGCCGTCGCCGCCGTTGACCGTGTCGTTGCCCGGACGGCCGCGGAGGACGTCGTTCCCGGGACCGCCGTTCAGGTCGTCGTCGCCGTAGCCGCCCTTCACGCGGTCGTCACCGCCGCCGGCGATTACGCGGTCGTTGCCGGGGCCGGCGTAGACGGTGTCGTCGCCGCCCTCCGCGTCGACCGTGTCGTTCCCGGCCATGGCCGCGATCCGGTCGGAGCCGCCCGTGCCGATGATCGTGTCGTCGCCGTTCGTGCCCTTGAAGTCGTCCGCCAGGGCTACGCCCACGACGGCCAGCCCAAAGACGAGCACGAGCAGCGTCAGGATCGTCTTGCGATGCATGTTCCACCTCCGGACGATGAGCCGTCATCGTCCGAGGCCCGGGTCAGACCGAAGCGCGTTCCAGGTCAGCGGACGGTAAAACCGCGTCGGAGTCTGGAAGCCGCACGACGAAGCGCGTCGGCCGCCCCGGCTCGCTCGAGACCTCGACCGAGCCGCCCATCTTCTCGGTCAGCTCCTTGACAATCGCCAGGCCTAGACCGGTCCCGACCGGCCGGTCGCCCTCGTAGCGCGACCAGAGGTAGAAGCGGTCGAACACGCGCGGGAGGTCGTCGGGGCGTAGGCCGGGGCCGGTGTCCTCGACGATGACCACGCCTGGCGCCGCCGCTACGCGCACGCGTCCACCGGCAGGAGTGATGCGCAGCGCGTTCTCGACGAGATTCGACACGACCTGGACGACACGGTCGGAATCGCCACGCGCGGGCGCAGGCCCGTCGAGCGCCGCCTCGAGCTCGACGTCGAAGGCCGCGGCCTGCGCCTCGTGGCGCTTCACCGCCTGCACGACCACGTCCGAGAGGTCGATCGGCTCGCTGCGCACGGTGAACTCGATCCGGTTCATCCGCGCGAGATCGAGCACGTCCTGTACGAGCCGGTCGAGGCGCGCCGCCTCGATTGCGATCGTCTCCGCCGCCTCCTCCGCCGAGACCGCCCCGTCCGCGAACGCCTCCGCCCAGCCGCGGATCGCCGTCAGCGGCGTCTTCAGCTCGTGCGAGACCGAGAGCAGGAAGGCGCGCTCGGCGGCACGCGCCCGCGCGAGCTTCGAAGCCATCTCGTTGAAGGACTCCGCCAAAGCCCTCAGCTCGTCCGGGCCCTCGACCGGGACCGGATCGGGCGAGGCGTTCGCGCCGAGGCTCCGGGCCGCGGCGGCGACGCGGCGGACCGGCCGCGAAATCGCGCGCGCGAGGATCAAGGCGACGAGCGCAGCCGCGAGCCCAGCGACGAGGGCCGCCAGGAGCAGGCCCTGCCGGTACGGACGCAGGTTCGCAGCGTCGAGCCGAGTCGGCCGCACCAGCACGAATGCCTTCTGACGCACGCGGCGCGCCGCGTAGTGGTACGTCGTTCCCTCGACCTCGACGGTCCCTTCGATCCCGCGGCCTACGCGGAGCGCGTTGCGCGCCTCCTCCGTGAGATACGGCGAGGGCCGCTCGAGCGGCACCTGCTCCACCCGCTCTCCCTGGCGCGCCAGCGCCGGCTTGAGGCTCGGCAGGCGCGCGAGCGGGACGAGTGCTTCGCGCTCGCGGCCGGCGATCAGGTCGGCCTGGTGGGCCAGCCCGCGGAGCGACGCACGCTCGACCTCGCGGCGCGTCAGCACGGTTCCGATAGCGAGCGTGAGCCCGACCGAGAGCAGCAC
>JBKOXJ010000029.1:0-4774 GCA_046724905.1 Actinomycetota bacterium
ATCGCGCCCAGCCCGGGTCCTTGGCGAGATTCGACTGGCCCTTGGAGTCGAGCCACTTGGCGCCGAAGAGGTGGCCGTAGTTCGCGGCGGAGTTCTCGGCGTAGAACGTGCGCAGCGGATTGAAGCCCACGACCTTGAAGCCCTTGCCGCTTCGCACCGTCAGCTTCTTCGCGTCCGCCGTCAGCTCCGAGATCGTCCGCGGCGGCCGCTTGATGCCGGCCTTCGCGAAGAGCTTCTTGTTGTAGTAGAGGCCCCACGTGTCCGCGAGCAGCGGAAGCATGCACTGCACGCCCTTGTAGGACGTGTAGTACACGGACGTCTTCGGGAAGATGCTGAGGCTGATCTTGTCCTTCTTCAGGTAGGGACGCAGGTCGATCATCCCGCCGGTCGAGCAGTAGTTCCCGACGTTCGTCGAGTCGAACGTCGTCGCGACGTCGGGCGGATTGCCGCCGCGAATCGCGGCGACGACCTTGGTGTCGTTGATCCCGCCCCTGACCGTGATGGTCACGTCGGAGTGCTTGCGGTCGTACTCGGCCACGATCCGTTTGAACACGCCGAGCTCGCGTGAGGACCAGCCGGCCCAGACGGTGAGCTTCGTCGCGGCCGCCGCCGACCGCGTCTGCGGTTGGGACCGGCCCGCGATGCCGGCGCTGACGGCCACAGCCGCCACGGCCGCGAGCAGGACCACCGCGGTTATCAGTCGTTTCATCGAGCCTCCTCGTGCTGCACGGCTGCAGCCGTCTTGTTAGTTAACCTTCCGAACGAGGACTCTAAAACGGCATGAATCGCGAAGTCAAGCGAGGTCGGCTCGCCTTTTGAGCCCAAGTTGGTTAAGGTCACTGACGAGATGGCCCCCCAGTCGCCAGCCTCCGCAGCGATCCCGCCGCTGCTCAAGGACCTAAACCGGCGGACCGTACTCGAAACGATTCGTGCGGGCGCTCCAATCTCGCGCGCGGAGATCTCACGGCGGGCAGGGATCTCGAAGCCGACGGTCTCACTCGCGCTCCGGTCGCTGCTCGAGGCGGGGCTTGTGCGCGAGGCTGCACCCGACCCGGGCCTGCCGAGCTACGGCGCTGTCTTCTTCGAGCCGGTGCCGGAGGCGGCGCTGGTCCTGGGCCTCGATCTCGGCGCGCGCTTTCTACGCGGTGCGATCTGCGACCTGCGCGGCGAGATCCGCGCGCGGCAGGACGTCGAGATCGCCGGCGCCGACGTCGACGACATCCTCGAGGCGATCGCAGCGCTGCGGGTGTCGCTCGTCGACGCGAGCGGTCTGACGGACGAGCTGATCGACGGCGCGGTCGTCGGCGTGCCGGGTGTCGTCCACGGAGACGACGGGACGGTGCACGTGACGCACTTCGCCAGCCTCGAGGACCGCCCGCTCGGGACGGAGCTGCGGGAACGGCTCGGGTTGCCGGTCACGCTCGAGAACGACATCAACCTGGCCGCGCTCGGCGAGCGTTGGCTCGGCATCGCGCGCGGCGTCGACAACTTCGTCTTCCTCTCGGTCGGCACCGGACTCGGCGCCGGGCTGGTGCTGCGCGGGGAGCTGCACCGCGGTCAGAACGGCGCCGCCGGGGAGGTCGACTACGCGCTCGGGAGCTTCGCCGAGAGCGTCGATCCTTGTGCGAGCGCGGTGTCGGAGCTCGCCGCGCAACTAGCGGCCGAGGACGGCGGGACGGTGCTTCGGCCGCCGTACGACGGGCGCTCGATCTTCGAGGCCGCGCGGCGTGAGGATCGCGTCGCGCAGGACGTCGTCCACGAGGTCGCGCGGCGGATCGCGCTCCACATCGCGCCGATCTCCGCAGTGGGCGACGTCGGCCTCGTCGTGCTCGGGGGCGGTCTGGGGGCCAACGGCGACCTCCTGCTCGAGCCGGTCCGCTCGCTCCTCGTCGACTGGCTGCCCTACCCCCCACGCGTCGAGGTCTCGAGCCTCGGCGACGCGGCGGTGCTCTCGGGCGCGCTTGCGGTCGGCCTCCAGAGCGCGCTCGACAACGTGTTCGTGAACAGGCGCCGGCGCTCGTGACGTAGACGTGCCGGCGCGCGTCCTCACCGCCGGCGAGACGATGGCCCTGCTCGATCCCCTCGGGGACGGCCCGCTCGAGCTCGGTCGCAAGCTCGTGCTCCGCATCGCCGGCGCCGAGTCGAACTTCGCGATCGCGCTCGCGCGGCTCGGCGTCGAGGTTACGTGGATCTCGCGGCTCGGCGACGACCCGCTCAGCGCGATCGTGCGCGAGGCGCTCGCCGGCGAGGGCGTCGATCTCCGCTTCGTCCGCCTCGACCCTGACGCGCCGACCGGGCTCTTCCTCAAGTGGCGCGAGGCCGGGCGCTCGTATCCGCTCTACTACCGGCGCGGGTCGGCCGCGAGTCGCCTGCGGCCCGAGGACGTTCCCGACGAGGCGCTCGACGGCGTCGAGCTCGTCCACCTCACGGGGATCACGATGGCGCTCGGAGACGGCGCCCACTCGCTCGTGGTGGATCTCGCGCGACGCGCCAAGGCGCGCGGCGTCACGGTGACGTTCGATCCCAACTTCCGGCCTGCGCTCTGGTCGAGCGCCGCCGAGGCGGCCACGGCTCAGCGCGAGGTCCTCCCGCACGTCGACTGGTACCTCTGCGGGCTGGAGGAAGGCTGCACGTTGCTCGGGGCGGATACGGCCGGCGGCGTCGTCGATGCGGCGCGCGAGGCCGGGGCCCGCGACGCCGTCGTCCGCCTCGGCGACCGGGGCGCGTACGTGAGCGGCGAGGAGATCTCGCCCGAGCGCGTCGCAACGGTGGTCGACGAGGTCGGCGCCGGCGACGCCTTCGACGCCGGGTTCGCGTACGGCTGCGTCCAGGACTGGACGCCGGCTGAGTGCGCCCGGTTTGGCAACCGACTGGCCGCCGAGGTGCTCGCGGGTACCGGCGATTGGGAGACACTGCCGCGGCTCGACCAGATCGACTCGTCGCGTTAGTGCGGGCCGTGAGCAAGGGGCGGATAATGACGGCCTCGCGGCGTCGGTGGCCTCGACGGGATGAGGAGGTTCGTCGTGAGCTCATTGCGGAAGATCTTTCTGGTCACGTTGGTGGTCCTCGCCGCGGCGGGCGCGCCGGCGAGCGCCTCCGGCGTGGTCTCGTGTCACACCATCAACGCGAAGGGCATCGGTCAGGACCTGGGCGGCGGCCAGACGCAGGCTGACATTCTCGGCGGCGGACTGCTCCAGGGAACGACGGAGGCGACGTTGACGATCACCGGGTTCTCGGGAACCGTCGCGACCTTCGAGGGAACGATCGTCTTCACCGTCAACAACGGCACGCTCACAGCGGAGCTGAGCGGGACGTTCGACGTCGCAACGGGCGCGTTCAGCGCCACGACGACGAGCATGAGCGGAACGGGCAAGCTGGCGGGAGCGACCGGCGCCCTCTCTTTCAGCGGCATCGAGAACCTCGCCGACGGAACCTTCACGGAGGACATCAGCGGCGAGATCTGCGCGGACCTCGCGCCGTAGCCCTGGCTCGGCCATAAGCCCGATTCCTTGACAAGCAGCTTGGGGATGTCTGACGATCCTTCCAGTCGAATTCAGGAGGTCTTCGTGAACGGGTCAAGCTGGTCTCGGTGGGCACCGATCTCAGGGATCGCATTCGTCGCCGCGTACGTGGTCGGGATGATGCTCGTGCGGACGCCCGACTCCAGCGACCCCGCCGGGACGATCGCGGCCTATTACCCCGACAGCAAGAGCCACCGCGTGCAGATGATCGTCGCCGCGTACATCCTGATCGCCGCCGGCCTGGTCTTTCTCTGGTTCCTGAGCTGCCTTCGCAGCAGGCTGCGGGCTGCGGAGGGTGACGTGGGCACGTTGAGCACGCTCACCTTCGCCGCCGGCGTCGTGTTCGTCGGCCTACTCGCAGTCGGCGCGCTCGCACTGGCCGCAGTGCCCGCGAGCATCTCGTTCGCGGAGAACCGGGTCCCGACCGGAGCCGACACCGTTCAGACCGCGCAGAGCCTCGGTTGGGGAGCGATTCTGGTTGGAGGGATGCTCTCGGCCGCCGTGATGATCTTCACGACCTCGATCCTGACGCTTCGGACCGGGGCGCTTCCGAAGTGGTCGGCGTGGGTCGGCTTTCTCGCGGCGATCGCTCTCCTGTTCGCGGTGATCTGGATCCCACAGATCGCCTTGCTGATCTGGGCGCTTTGCATCAGCGGCGCCATGCTCGCTCGTCCCGCTGTCACAACGCAGGCCGTGTACCCAACGCCCACCGCGTAGCGAACCGCGTCCTGAGGTCGGAGCGGCCGGCGTCGCCTTAGACTCCGCGCATGCCGAACATCTACGAGCCACGGCTGGAAGAGACCCCGGAGTACCGGCACGCGAGGCTCGGTGACGAGGCGCGTTGCGAGCACCTCGGGATCCGCCTGTACAAGCTCGCGCCGGGCCAGGGGATGGTCTTCCACTACCACGTCCAGCGCGAGGAGCTGATGATCGTGCTCGGCGGCCGGCTCAGCCTGCGTACGGCGGAGGGTTGGGAGGAACTTCCCGAGGGCGAGGTCGTCGCGTTCCCGCGCGGCGAGCGCGGCGCGCACGGCTACGAGAACCGAAGCGACGCGCCGGTGCGCGTCCTGATGGTGAGCGAGATGAACGGGCCGAACGTGAGCGTCTACCCGGACACGAACCAAGTCGGCATCTTCGACGCCGGGCGTCGCGAGGACCGCCGCTTCGGCGCGCTGTTCAATGTCGACGACGCCGTTTCGGACTACGGCGGGGGCGACGCGAAGGCAAGGATCGTCCCGCCGGCGCCGCGGCGA
>JBKOXJ010000131.1:0-7961 GCA_046724905.1 Actinomycetota bacterium
GGTCACGATCCCCGACGCGCAGATGATCGGCCCGCACAGAGTCGCCTTTGCCCTTTACCCGCACGAGAGCTCGTGGGCCGACGCCGACGTGCTCGGGCAGGCCGAGCGCTACCGGCACCCATTCCTGACGGCGGCCGGAACCGGCGAGGGCGGGCTCGAGGAGGCTCGAGGCCTGGAAGTCGAAGGCGCGGTGCTGACTGCGCTCAGGCGCAAGGACGACTGGCTCGAGCTGCGGCTCGTCCGAGAGCTCCCGCAGGCCGGCACGGCGATCGTCCGCGGCGACCTCACGGAGGCTCGGGAGGCGAACCTGCTCGGGATCCCCGGCGCCGAGCTCGACGTCGACTCGGGCGAGCTACTGCTCGAGCTCGGCGCGTGGGAGATCCGAACCGTGCACGTCCGCTAACTCCGACAGGCCGTGCAGACGGACTCGCTGATGCCGAACTGGTCGCGGCGCGAGACGCCTTCTCCGCAGACACGGCAGATGACGCCGGAGTCGAGCATCGCGATCGCGCGAAACAAGCGATAGACCATGCGCCTCCCTTCGAAGGTCGTGTTACGTACTCCCCGCAACGCAAGGTACAGAGCGCTATTACGCTGTCACGAACTTTTACGAAGAGCTAACAGCCAATGGCTGAGCTAGGCTCAGGCGGAATGGCCGAGAAGCGCTACCTGTTCACGCCGGGACCGACGCCCGTGCCGCCCGAGGTGCTGGCCGCGCTCGCGCAGCCGGTCGTGCATCACCGCGGGCCGGACTTCCGGCGGACGTTCGAGCGCCTGCTCTCGCGCCTCGGCGAGGTCTTCCGCACCGAAGGCGACGTGCTCGTCTTCGCCTCGTCCGGAACGGGCGTGATGGACTCGGCGGTCGCCAACCTTTGTGCGCCCAGAGAACGCGTGCTCGTCGTCTCTGCCGGCTACTTCGGCGAGCGCTGGCAGAAGATCGCCGAGTCCTACGGCGCCGAGGTCGCAGAGCTCCGCTACGAGTGGGGCGAGACGCCGAGCCCGGACGACGTAGCGGCGCGCCTGGCCGAGCTCGGCGGCGCCACGGCCCTCTTCATCACGCATTCGGAGACCTCTACCGGAGTGGTGGCCGACGTGCGAGCGCTGGCCTCGGCGGCCGGCGAATCGGGCGCGCTCGTCGTCGTCGACGCGATCTCGAGCCTCGGCGCGGTGCCGCTCGAGACGGACGCCTGGGGTATCGACGTCGTCTGCTCGGGCTCGCAAAAGGCTCTGATGACCCCGCCCGGGATCGGCCTCGTCTCCGTCTCGAGCGACGCGTGGGCCAAGACGGCGCAGGGCGGTTCGCCGCGCTTCTACTTCGACTGGGAGCGGACCCGCGCGGCGCAGGAGAAGCTCGACGCGGCCTTCACACCCGCCGTCTCGCTCGCGGTCGCGCTCGACGTCGCCCTCGACCTGCTGCTCGAGGAGGGGCTCGAGGCTGCCTTCGAGCGCCACGCCCGGCTCGGCCGTGCCTGCCGGGAGGGCGCGAAGGCCATGGGCCTCGAGCTGTTCTCCCCGGACGACGACAGCTCGGCGGTGGTGACGGCGATCCGCGCTCCCGAGGGAATCGACTCAGGCGACATCGTCCTGACCCTGCGCGACCGCTTCGGGATCACGATTGCGAACGGCCAGGGGCCGCTCAAGGGCAAGGTCTTCCGGATCGGCCACATCGGCTACTACGACGTGTTCGACATCACGACCGCCCTCGCCGCGGTCGAGCTCGCGCTGGCGGACGCCGGTGCGGACATCGAGCGCGGCCTGGCGGTGACTCGAGCGCTGGAGGCGTACGCCGAAGGCGCGCGCGTGTGAACCGGCCGCGCGTCCTCGTCCGCGAGCAGATCGCCGAAGCCGGGATCGACCTGCTCCGCGAGCGCTTCGACGTCGACGTGGACGGCGAGGCGGATCTTGCCGAGCGGATCGGCGACTACGACGCCATCGTCATCCGCTCGGCGACGAAGCTGAGCGCGGATCTGATCGCGCGGGCCGAGCGGCTGAAGGTGATCGGCCGCGCAGGCGTGGGGGTCGACAACGTCGACGTCGAGGCGGCCACGCGGCGCGGGATCGTCGTCGCGAACGCGCCCGAGTCGACGGTCGTGTCCGCCGCCGAGCACGCGGTCGGCCTGCTCGTCGCGCTCGCGCGCCACATCCCCCAGGCGCACGCTGCGCTCAAGCAGGGCCGCTGGGAGCGCTCACGCTGGGGTGGGATCGAGCTGGCCGGCAAGACGCTCGGCGTGCTCGGCTTCGGCCGGATCGGCCAGCAGGTCGCGCGGCGCGCGGCCGGGCTCCAGCTGGACGTCGTCGCCTACGACCCGTTCGTGGCCAAGGAGCGCTTCCGTGAGCTCGGGATCCGCCGGGCCGAGACGCCGGAGGAGGTCTACGAGCAGGCCGAGTTCCTGACCCTCCACCTGCCGCTGACCGAGGAGACCCGCGGCTCGATCGACCGCGACGCGATCGGCCGCATGCGAGACGGCGTGCGGATCGTCAACGCCGCGCGCGGGGAGCTCGTCGACGAGGAGGCGCTCGTCGAGGCGCTCCGATCGGGGAAGGTCGCCGGCGCCGCACTCGACGTCTTCGCCGCCGAGCCGTACGCCGGCCCGCTGCTCGAGCTCGACAACGTCGTCGTCACGCCGCACCTTGCGGCCTCGACCGAGGAGGCCCAGGACCGAGCAGGCGTCATCGTGGCAGAGCAGGTCGCGGCGGCGCTCGGGGGCGAACTGGTCACGAATGCGGTCAACATCCCGGCGATCGGCGCCGAAGACCTCGAGCTCCTCGGCCCGTACATCCCGCTGGCTGCGAAGCTCGGGCGGCTGGCGATGGAGCTCGCCGCGGGGCGAGCCGAGCGGATCGAGCTCTCGTACTACGGCGGCCTGGCCGGCTACGACACGCGCCTGCTCACGGTGGCCGCGCTGAACGGCGCCTTCCAGGGCCGTTCCGACGTTCCCGTCAACTACGTCAACGCGCCGCTGATCGCGGCGGAGCGCGGCATCGAGGTCGCCGAGGAGCGCCGCCGCACGTCCCGGGATTTCACGAACCTCGTCCGCGTTCGGGTGCGCGCAAACGGGGCCGAGCTCGGGGTAGCGGGGACGACGATCGGGAACGAGCACCGCCTCTGGCTCGTCTCCGCGCTCGGCTTCGAGCTCGAGATGGAGCTCGCTGAGCTGATGGTGTTCTTCCGCTACGACGACGTCCCCGGCGTGATCGGGAAGGTCGGCACGCTCTTCGGCGCGGCGGACGTGAACATCGCGAACATGGCCGTCTCGCGGACCAGGCGCGGCGGAAAGGCCTTGATGGCGCTCTCGATCGACCAGCCGGCGCCGCCCGAGCTCGTCGAGCGCGTCCTCGCAGAGGAGGGCTTCGACGATGCCCGCTTCGTCTCGCTGGGATGACCCGTGGGCGGGCGGCCTGGTCTGGGTCGCCGCCCAGATCGTGCTCCTGGTCGCGATCGTCGTGGCGGCCTTCTACTTCGACGAGTGGCCGTGGGATCCCGGTCTCGCGGTCGAGCTCGTCGGAATCGCACTCGGGCTCGCCGGCGTGCTGCTCCTCGTCGCCGGCGTCGTCTCGCTCGGCGACGCGCTGACTCCACTCCCGCGCCCGCGCGCGCCGGTGCGCATCGTCGAGTCGGGCCCCTACCGCTTCGTCCGCCACCCGATCTACGGCGGGGTGATCCTCCTCGCGGGCGGCGCATCGCTCTGGCGCGGCAGCGCGGTCGGGCTCGTGCTGACGGCGCTGCTCGCGCTCGTCTTCCACCACAAGGGCCGCCTCGAGGAGGACTGGCTCGAGCGCCTGGCACCCGAGTATGGGAGCTACCGGCGCCGCGTCCGCCGCTCGCTGATCCCCTACGTCTACTAGGGCGGTTCTTGCTCCGTCACCCGGCAGGCGTCACTGCGCCGGCGAGTGTGATCGTCGCCACGTCGCCAGCGATGCTCGCGGATTTGGTGCCGCTTCCGGATGCCCCGGCAAAGATCCCGGTGCTACTGGCGCCGTCAACGGTGAAGGTCGCTGTGATGGTTCCCGGGTGGCCGTAATCCTGAGGCGGGGTGGGCGCGTCCGCGGACCGGCCTGGAGAGCAGAACGTTCCCTCGCTCGGGAGAACAAGCGTGCCGGTGCCGTTGGCCAGCTCGACTGTCTCAATGAAGGTGATTGCGAAGCACGAAGTTCCTTCGATCGGCTCGAAGCTCGTGAATTCGACCGTATCGGTAGCCTGGCCAAACCCCACGAGCATGCCGGTGCCGCAGAACGTTTCGGGCGCGCACGGAGCGTTCGACGTACCGACGCCGCGACCGAAGTGGACTGTGAACTGCCCTGTCAACTGCGTCGCGGCGGTCGCCACCCCGGACGTAACGACGAGTCCGAACGCGAGCACGGTCAATGCAACGAGCTTGCGCATGCTCCTCCCTCTGTAGCCGCAGATTCCAAGCGATCGTTTCACAGCGGGTCGATGCGCACAAGGCACGCGCGAGGTATTGATTCGCCCGTGGAGTGGCCAGAGCCCGTCGAGCGCGTCGCCTCCTACCTGCGCGAGGCCGGTGCGGAGGCGCGGCTCGAGGAGTTCTCCACCGGAACCCCTACTGCTGAGGACGCCGCCCGCGCCGTCGGGTCCAAGCTCTCCGAGATCGTCAAGTCGCTCGTCTTCGACTGCGACGGCCAGCCGGTGCTTGCGATGGTGCCGGGCGATCGCCGTGCCGATCCGAGCAAGATCCGTGAGGCCGCCGGCTGCAGGCGCGCACGCGTGGCCACGGCAGACGAGGTGCGCCGCGCGACCGGCTTCGAGCCGGGTGCGGTCGCGCCGTTTCCACTCCCAGCGATCGAGCGCGTATTCATGGACCCGACCTTGCTCGCGCACGAGATCGTGTGGATCGGGGCCGGCTCCACGCGCCACATGGTGTCAATCCGGCCCGCGGAGCTCGCCCGCCTTGCCAAGGCCCGGCAGGTGGACATAGCAGCCGCGATTAACTGAAGCCGCGCAGACCTTTCGCCCTTCGGCGGAAAGCCTGCACGCTGAAAAGCCGGGGCCGTGGCAGAGGTCACCGCCGGGCCGTCTAAAATCCGAGGACCGAAAGGAGCGGCTTTGCGCGAGACCGAGAAGATCTGGATGAACGGGAAGCTCGTCGACTGGGCCGACGCCACCGTTCACGTGGGCGTCCACGGCCTCCACTACGGCTCGGGAGTGTTCGAGGGGATCCGCTGCTACGAGACGCCCAAGGGGCCGGCGGTGTTTCGCCTGGCCGACCACCTGAAGCGCCTGGAGAACTCGGCGCGCCTGCTGTACATGAAGCTGCCCTACTCAGTCGAGGAGCTGCGCGGGGTCTGCTTCGACCTGATCAAGGTCAACGGCCTGCCGGAGTGCTACCTCCGCCCGATGGCCTTCTACGGCTACGGCGAGCTCGGCGTCGCGGCCGGGACGAACCCGGTCTACACCGTCATCATGAGCTGGCCGTGGGGCACGTACCTCGGCGAGGAGGCGCTCAAGAACGGGATCCGGGTCAAGATCTCGAGTTGGCAGCGCATCGGGCCGAACGTGATCCCGCACGTGTCGAAGGCGACCGGCATCTACCTCAACTCCATGCTCGCCGTCACCGAGGCGAACCGCGCCGGCTACGACGAGGCGATCCTGCTGACCGCTGACGGGTACGTGGCCGACGGCTCCGGCGAGAACGTCTTCGCGGTCAAGAACGGGACGCTCTACACGCCCGCACTCTCGACCTCGATCCTGCCGGGGATCACGCGCGACACGATCATCCAGATGGCCCAGGACCTCGGCTACAGCGTCGTCGAGGGCAACCTGATCCGCTCCGACCTCTACCTCGCGGACGAGCTGTTCATGACCGGCACGGCCGCCGAGGTCACGCCGATCCGCTCGATCGACGACGTCGAGATCGGCGTCGGGCCGATCACGCTCGAGATCCAGAAGACGTACCTGGACACGGTGCGCGGCGTCAGCGAGCGCTGGGGTCACTGGCTCGAGTACGCGGCGAGCGCTCCGTCCGAGCCCGAGCCCGCTCCGGCGGAGGCGTGAAGGCCGAAGTCCGGCGGGTCCCGCTCGCCCGGCCGTATCTCGACGAGCGCGAGGAGGAGCTCGTCCTCGACGTGCTCCGCTCCGGGCGGCTCTCGCTCGGTCCGGCGATCGACCGCTTCGAAGAGTTGTTCGCCGAGCGGGTCGGCGCGCCGTACGCGGCCGCGGTCTCGAACGGCACCGCGGGCCTGCACCTGCTCGCTCACCTCGGGGGCCTGAGCGCCGGCGACGAGGTCATCACCTCGCCGCTCTCGTTCGTCGCCACCGCGAACTGCTTCATCTACGAGGGCGCGACGCCGGTCTTCGCGGACGTCGACCGGCACACGCTCAACCTCGACCCCGCGGCCGTGGAGGCGGCGGTCACGGAGCGGACGAAGGCGCTCGTGGCGGTGGACATGTTCGGCTATCCCTGCGAGCTCGACCAGCTCCGCGCGATCTGCGACCGCCACGGACTGACGCTGATCGACGACTCCTGCGAGGCGCTCGGCGCCGAGTACAAGGGGCGGTCCATCGGCTCGCACGGCGTCTCGTGCGTCTTCGGCTTCTACCCGAACAAGCAGCTGACGACCGGCGAGGGCGGGATCGTGACCACGCACTCCGAGGAGGAGTGGCGGCTGCTGAAGAGCCTGCGCAACCACGGCCGCTCGTACGAGGCAAGGTGGTTCCACCACTTGCGGCTCGGGTTCAACTACCGGATCACGGATCTCCAGGCAGCGCTTGGAATCGCGCAGCTCGAGAAGCTCGACCGGATGCTCGAGCTCCGCGCCGAGGTCGCGGTGCGCTACGCGGAGCTCCTCGAGCCGGTCGACGGCGTCGAGCCGCCGACGCCCGACGACGCCGATCACAAGCGCTCGTGGTTCGTATACGTGGTTCTCCTGGAGCGCGGGGTGTACCGGGACGCGGTGTTGGAGCGGCTGGCTGCCGACGGGATCGAGGCCGCGCACTACGTCCCGTGCGTCCACCTCCAGCCCTACATGCGCGAGCGCTTCGGCTTCGCCGAGGGCATGTGCCCGGTGGCCGAGGACACGGCCGCCCGCACGCTCGCGCTGCCGTTCTTCCCGCAGCTCGAGGCCGAGGACCAGGAGCGCGTGGTCGAGGCGCTCCGCTCGGCGATCGCCGCCTAGGCGCGATGGACGTTCGCTCGCTCGAGTCCGCCGAGGCGTTCACGACCGCGGACGGCAGCACGATCCGCGAGCTCTGCGGGATTCCGAGCGGCGGCACGGTCAACCAGAGCCTCGCGGAGGCGACGCTCGAGCCGGGCCAGTCCACGCAGCGGCACTATCACCGCGAGGCCGAAGAGATCTACTTCGTTCTCGAGGGCGCGGGCGACCTCTGGCTCGACGGGGAGCGCGCCGCCGTCGGGCCCGGCGACGCAGTGCCGATTCCACCCGGCGCCCGGCATGTGATCCGGAACTCGGGGCCCGGGCAGCTCCGCTTCCTGTGCTGCTGCGCACCTCCGTTCCGGCACGAGGACACGTTCTTCGACTAGCGCGCCTGCGCCCGGCCCCACCCCTCGGGCGGATCGCGGCGGCCGTCCTCCAGCGCCCAGTAGTCGCGCTGCTCGCG
This sequence comes from Actinomycetota bacterium, assembly GCA_046724905.1. Classification (GTDB taxonomy): domain Bacteria; phylum Actinomycetota; class Thermoleophilia; order Gaiellales; family Gaiellaceae; genus JBKOXJ01. The sequence goes on from JBKOXJ010000131.1 coordinate 7,577, forward strand.
CACCAGCCCGTCGTCGTCGAACTGGAGGAGCGCGACACCCGCCAGCGTCTGCTCCTTGCCCTGGTACGTGATCACCGCCCAGTACTCGACCGTCGCGCGCTCACCGGAGACGACGGGCTCGCCAAAGCGGCACTCGACCTCGTCCTCGTCGGCGAACACCCACTCCGCGTACTCGCGCACGCCCTCCGGGCCGGTCTTCGGCTCGCGGAACGGCGCGGAGATGAACCGGGCGTCGTCGGCGTAGAGCGTCGCGATCGGGTCAGCGTCATGCGCCAGCCAGCCGCTCCTCCAGCCTTCGATCCACCGCCGCGCCGCGGCTAGTGCGTCCACACCTCGACGTTGTCGCGGAACGCCGCCGAGCTCCGCAACAGCGCGTAGAGAGAGC
>JBKOXJ010000009.1:0-16761 GCA_046724905.1 Actinomycetota bacterium
CGCCCGAGACGACGAGGAGGTCGGCGTCGAGGCCCTCCCGAAGCGCCTGCTCGAGCTCCTCCGGCTGGTCGCCGACGACCGTGATCCGCGCCGGCTCGAGCCCGTGCGCGAGCACCTCACGCGCCAGGAAGGGCCCGTTCAGGTCGGCCCGGTCGCCGCGGACGAGCTCGTTGCCGGTGACGACGATCTTCGCGCGCGGGAGCGGCGTCAACTGGTGGCGGGCGCCGCCACGATCCGCTTGGCCGTCACGAAGAGGCGGATCGCGCGGTGAGCGGGAAGCGAGGCCCGCCGGCCGTTCAGGCGCACCTGGACGTTGTCGGGCCGCTCGATCCAGACCCAGAGCCTGCGTGGGACGGGGAAGCGCTGCGCGCGTCCGCGCTCGAGCGTGCCGCGGAAGAGCTGCCGCCCCGCCGAGGACCGAACGTGCACCTCGAGTCGCGACGATCCACCGGCGGCGCGCACCACGAGCTCGCTGCGCCGGGGCTCCGGCGTGCGCAGGCCCGTCGAGGGTCGCGCGCCCTGGTCCTCCGAGCCTCCGCCGAACTTCCAGGCCGCGATCACGAGCGCCGTCACGACCGCGATCCCGACGATCGCGCCCAGGACCGCGCTCGATTCGAGCCCTCCTCGCCGCCGTCGCGGCACGCGGCTGTGCCGCCTCGGCCGAAACGGGAGGTCCTCCTCGCTCTTGACGAAGCGCGAGTTGTACTCGTCGACGTAGAGCTGGCCGTCGAGGCCGAGGAACTCGGCGTAGGAGCGCAGGAAGCCCTTGACGTACGTCTGCGCGGGCAGCAGCTCGAACTGCTCGGCCTCGAGCGCGCGCAGGTACTTGCCGCGAATCTTCGTCGCCTGCTCGATCTCCGCGAACTCGAGGCCCTGCCGCAGGCGCGCTTCGCGGAGGCTGGTGCCGATCTCGAACACGCGAGGATTGTAGGAGGGTTTGGTGGAACGTCGCTCGTCGTCGCGCTGCGGTGGTCGTTCCGAGGGTTTCGCCAAGTCCTCCTACGCGGCTCTAGCGGCTGCGGACGGTCAGGATCGCGTAGACGACGAGCGACGAGATCCCCGTGCCGGCGAGCAGCAGGCCGAGCACCCCGAGACCGCGGCCAACACGGGCGAGCGCGGCGCCGCGGCCGCCCACCGTCAGCTGCGCCGCGCGGACTCCCCGCCGTCCGACGAGCACTGCGGCAAACCCGAAGACGACGGCCACCGGAATCCCGGCGGCCGCCCAGATCAGCTCCACGTCCGACCGCCGCTCCGTGACCGCGATCGCGACCGGCACGGCCGCGACGGCGAGCAGACCGAACACGACCGACCACCCGGCCGCGAAGTTCCGCCGGCGCCTACTGCTTCGTGTAAGGGCGACCAATTGCGGCGGGCGGAATCGAGCGGCCGATGACGCCGGCCACGGCGATCAGGGTGAGCACGTACGGCAGCGTCTGGAACAGCGTCGCGTAGGTGTCCCAGCCCTCGACGTTCTCGAGCCGCGGCGCGAGCGCGCTCGAGAAGCCGAACAGCAGCGCAGCGCCGAAGGCGCCGAAGGGGCGCCAGTTGCCGAAGATCAGCGCCGCGAGCGCGATGAAGCCGCGACCGGCCGTCATGTTCTCGGTGAACGAGTGGACGAACCCGATCGAGAGATAGACGCCGCCGAGCGCGGCCAGCGCGCCGGACGCCGTCACGGCCGCGTAGCGCACGCCGTATACCGAGATCCCGACCGTGTCGGCCGCCCTCGGGTGCTCTCCGACCGAGCGGATCCGGAGCCCGAGCGGCGTCTTGAACATGACGATCGAGGACGCGACCAGCAGCACGAAGCTGAGCCAGATCATCAGGTTGAGCTGGCCGAAGACCTGGTCGAGGAAGTCGCCGAGGCCGTCGGGCGGGATATGCGCGAAGACCCCGATGTGCACGTCCGGGATCTCGGGCAGGTCCGTGGGCGTCCCGGGTTCGCCGTAGATGTCGATGTAGGCGTAGCCCGTGATTCCTAAGGCGAGGAAGTTCACGGCGGTGCCGCTCACGATCTGGTCGGAGCGCAGGTGGATCGAGAAGAACGCGTGCACGAAGGCCAGAGCGGCGCCGGCGGCCATCCCGATCAGGATCCCGCCGATCCACGACCCAGTCCGGTCCGCACCGTAGGCGCCGAAGAAGGCGCCCATCAGCATCATGCCCTCGAGGCCGATGTTCACGACGCCGCTCCGTTCGGAGAACATCCCGCCGATCGCCGCGAACGTCAGCGGCGTCGCGAACCGGAGCATCGCCGCGAAGAGCGCCGACCACGTGATCACGACCTCGAGATGACTCGACGCGGCGCGCGTCGCCAGCATGCCGCCGGCCAGGCCGATCAAGCCGGCGGCCACGGCGCCCCAGCCGACGCGGCGCTCGCCGCGCGTGAGAGCCGCGATCCCGAACAGCATCGCGAGGATCCCGAGCGCGAGCGGCAGGAACACCGAGCGCGTCGTCACCGGCGGCAGCGCGACCCAGAATGCGGCGATGCCGAGCGCGATCCCGGTGATCGCGAGCAGGCGCGGGAACGACATCCCCGCCCGGCCGACGCGGCCGCTCAGCGCCTCGGCGCCGAGGCTCACGCCTCGGTCACCGTCTCGGTCACCGGAGTCCTGCGCCCGAGCCCGAGCCTCCGCCGCGCCTGCCAGAGGTAGAGCACGAGCACGTTCGCGCCCACGAAGAGCACGACGAGGCCTTGGATGATCCGCGTCAGGTTGCCCGCGAGCTCGGGCTTGAAGACGTCAGGATCGAGGTTGCGCGTCGAGGTGCCGTTGAGCAGCGCCGCGAAGAGCAGACCCGCGAAGAAGATCCCGACCGCCGAGTTTCGCCCCAGGAGCGCCACGGCGATGCCCATGAACGCGATCTGCGATGCGATCTGGACGGTCGTGAGATCGACCCGGAACTCCCAGCCGAGCACGTCGATCGCCCCCGCCAGGCCCGCGAACGCACCCGAAATCGCCATCGCGAGGAAGTAGCTGCGCGCGACGCTGATCCCACCGTAGCGGGCCGCCTCGGCGTTGAACCCGACCGCACGGACCTCGTAGCCGAGCGTCGTGCGGTTGAGGACGAGCCAGTAGACGACGAGCGCCGCCAGCGCGATGAAGATCCCGACGTGCAAGCCTTGGAGCAGCGGGTCGCCCCAGAAAACCTTGAGCTTGGCGGTGACGTCCTTCGTCACCGGGACCGCCTGCTGACGCGGGTCCTGGAGCGGTCCGCCGAAGCCGATCAAGTAGCTCGCGATCCAGAGCGCGGTCCAGTTGAGCATGATCGTCGTGATCACCTCGTGGGCCCCGACGAGGGCCTTGAGGAGGCCGGCGATCCCGGCCCAGATCGCGCCTCCGATCGCGGCGACGACCATGGCGACGATGACGTGGAGCCACGACGGCATCCCGGCGAAATGCACGCCGATCGCCGCCGCGAGGATCGTCCCGACGATGTACTGGCCCTGGCCGCCGATGTTGAACAGCCCGCAGCGGAACGCGAAGGCGACGGCCAAGCCGGTCAGGATCAGCGTCGTGAGCAGGATCAGCGTCTGCTGGAGGTTCAAGGCCGCGTTGGAGTGCTCCTGGCCGTGGACCCAGGGAAAGAGCCAGTTGAGGCCGGTCCCGTCGAAGATCGCACGATACGTCCCGATCGGGTCCTTGCCGGTCGTGATCAACACGACGAGGCCGCCGACCAGGAAGGCGAGCGCGGCCGTCAGGAGCGGCGTGAGGATGCCGCCGGCGCGCTGGTAAAGCGCCATCCGCGCCGCGACGCTCGGGACGATCTCGACCTCGGACCCGGGGGCGGGTCCTGTCGCCTTCTCGCTCACGCGGCTTCCTCCCAGACGACGCGCCCGTCATCGCGGCTGATCCGCCCGACACCGCTTCCCGGGTAGTGCCCGCAGATCGTGAGCACCTCCGTGTCGACGAGCTCCTCGACGAGCGCGTGTCTCGTCGCCGCGGACAGCACGTGGTCCCAGTCGGACGCGAACAGCCGGTCAGGCTCGTCGAGGAGGGCCGGGTGCGCCGCGGCGTCTCCGATCACCACCGCTTCGTCGCCGATCCGGACCCCGATGTGCCCTAGATCATGACCGGGGAGGGGGACAACGACGACGCCGGGAGCCACCTCCAGATCGTCGTCGAGCTCGTCGACGGGACCCTGCTCGAGCAGCGGGAGCACACACCGGCGGATGTGCGGACGCTCCGTGCGCTCGCGCGCCGCAGCGACTGCGTCCCGATGGAGGACGTACCGGGCTCGCGGAAAGACGAGCTCGCCGTCCGCGTCGGTGTTCCAGCCGACGTGGTCGACGTGGACGTGCGTGATCACGACGACGTCGACGCGGTTGGGCTCGACTCCTTTGCGGGCGAGCCCGGGCAGCAGGCCGCCCTCCCACTCCGGCGTCCAGTCCCAGAGGCCCGGCGGCCCGACGCCCGTGTCGACCAGCACCGTCCGGTTGCCGGAGCGGATCACGTAGCAGGTGCAGAAGAGGCGCCAGGCCGTGCCGGCGAACAGCTCGGGGTAGAGCGCTCGGTCGGGATCCCAGGCCTCCTCCGGCGTCTGCGGGTAGAGCTCCGCGAGCTCACCGAGCAGCCCGACGCCGTCAGTCACCGGAACGATGTCGACTGCGCCGACGGTCACCCCACCCGCCCACGGCGCCACCGTCACGCGGCTTCCTCGCCCACCCGGCCGCCGGTCATCGCGATCCCGAGCTCCTCCTCGGTCACGTCGGGCCCGAACTCGGCCGCGATCCGCCCCTCGTAGAGCACGACGATCCGATCGGAGAGAGACAGGATCTCGTCGAGCTCGAGCGAGACGAGCAGCACGGCCTTGCCACGGTCGCGTGCCTCGACGAGCTGCCTGTGCACGAACTCGATCGCGCCGACATCGAGCCCACGCGTCGGCTGTCCGGCGATCAGCACTCCCGGGTCGCGCACGATCTCGCGCGCGAGCACGACCTTCTGCTGATTCCCACCCGAGAGGGCGGAGGCGGGCGTCTCGGGCCCTCCGCCGCGCACGTCGAACTGCTGGAGCAGCCGTCGCGCCCAGCGGATCAGGTGCTTCGGGTACAGCCAGCCGAAGCGGGAGTTCGGCTCTTTGCGGTAGTCGTGGAGCCCGAGGTTCTCGGCCAGCGAGAACTCGAGCACGAGGCCGCGACGATGCCTGTCCTCCGGCACGTGGCCGACGCCGAGGTCGAGGACGGTGCGCGCGCTGGCGCTCGTGACATCGTTGCCGCCCACGAGCACGCGGCCGCTCGCGGCGTGACGGAGCCCCGTGAGCGCCTCGATCAGCTCTGCCTGGCCGTTGCCGTCGACGCCCGCGATTCCGACGATCTCGCCTGCACGCACCTCGAGCGAGACGCCGCGTACGGCCTCGAGACCCCGGTCGTCGAGCACCTTCAGGTTCTCGATCACGAGCTGTGCGCCGGCCGGCTCGCTCGGTGCCTTCTGCACCCGCAGCAGCACCTCGCGGCCGACCATCAATCGGGCGAGCCCGGCCTCGGTCGCTCCCTCGCGCGGCAGCGTGTCGATCCGCTTGCCGCGCCGGAGCACCGTGATCCGGTCAGCAATCTCGAGCACCTCGTTGAGCTTGTGGCTGATGAAGATGACCGAGATCCCCTCACGGGTCAGGGTCCGGATGATCTCGAAGAGCTGGGTCGCCTCCTGCGGCGTGAGGACGGAGGTCGGCTCGTCGAGGATCAGGATGTCGGCGTTTCGGAAGAGGGCCTTCATGATCTCGACCCGCTGCTGCTGGCCGACCGTGATGCTCTCGACGCGCGCTCGCGGGTCGATCGCGAAGCCGAACGCCTGGGAGACGCGGGCGACACGCTCGGCCGCGGCGTCGTAGTCGAGCAGGACTCCGGCGTGCGTCGGCTCGCTGGCGAGCACGACATTCTCGGCAACCGTCATGACCGGGATCAGCATGAAGTGCTGGTGCACCATCCCGATTCCGTGCTGGATCGCGTCGCGCGGCGAGTGCATGCGTACGGGCTCGCCTTTGACGCGGATCTCGCCCTCATCCGGGTGGTAGAGACCGTAGAGGACGTTCATCAGCGTCGACTTGCCGGCGCCGTTCTCGCCGAGGAGCGCATGCACCTCGCCCCGGCGGAGGTCGAAGTCGATGTGGTCGTTGGCGAGCACCCCCGGGAACTGCTTCGTGATCCCACGAAGCTCGAGGGCCGGGGGCGCTCCTTCCACGGAGAGAATCCTAGGGGGCCGGAAAGCTCCAGCCCCCTAGAACTGTTTGGGAACTACTGAGCCGGCGGCTTGATCTTGCCTGAGGCGATCCCCTTGCGGATCTTCTCGAGCTTCTTGATGTACTCCGCCCGCTTCTTCGCCGGAAGCTTGGTCGAGAGCTTGCCATATCCGACCGCGCCGTTCTTGACGCTGAAGATCCGGTCGAAGCCCCCGCGGAACGCACCGGGGTTCTTCTTGAACGCGGCGATCGACTGGTAGACGGCCACGTCCACCTTCTTCGTCGCGCTCGTGAGGACGAACTTGCCCAGGAAGCCCTGGTCCGCGTCCACGCCGATGCCCCAGACGCCCTTCTCCTTCGCCGCGCTGAGCGCTCCGAGGCCGCACTGGCCGGCCACCTGGAACACGATCTTCGAGCCTCGCGCGATCTGGTTGAGGGCGGTCTCCTTGCACTTCGCCTGGTCGGCGAAGGTCGGATCGTTGGCGTAGTTGACGAGCACCTGGACCCGTCGGTTCGACTTCTTCGCCCCGGCCTGGTAGCCAGCGATGAAGCGCACGATCGCGTCGACTTTGTTCGCACCGACCGCCGAGATGATGTCGGGCCCGGCCTGATCCTTGGTGACCAGCCCGGCGAGGTAGCCGACGAGGTAGCCGGCCTCCTGCTCACGGAACAGCAGTCCTCGGACGTTCCGAGGCTTCGACGAGAGCAGCGCCCACGGCACGTCGACGCCCGCGAACTTCACGTTCGGGAACGCCGGCGCGACCGCGTCGAGCGGGCCGAACGCGAAGAGGATGCCGACCGGGATCACCAATGGGTACTGCTGCGCCGCCGTCCGGAGGTTCGGCAGGCGGTCATTGGCCGTCTGCGTGATGAAGACGCGCCCCTGGACCTTCAGCTTCGCCTTGGCGCGCTGAAGGCCGACGTACGCCAGGTGGTTGAAGCCCTTGTCGTTCAGGCCGCCGATGTCGGTGACGACGGCGACACGGACGGTCGCCTTCCCCTTGTGCTGCGAGTCCGTCTTGGCATAGCCGCCTCCGACACCGACGGCCGCCAATGCCAGTACCAGTAGCGCCGGCAGGATTAATCGTCTCTTCAAAGCACTCCTCCCTGCCTCTCTAGGAACCCACGTCGCAAGGACAGGCGATCGTAACTCGCCTGAGACCCCCTTGTGGAAACTAAGACGCCCCGCCCCGCCGGAGGTTAGTCCGGAACCGCTCCGCCCACTCGCTCCAGATCGCCCTCACCGACCAGCACACGCCGCGGCTTCGAGCCCTCGTAGCCGGAGATGATCCCCCGCCGCTCGAGCATGTCGATCAGGCGGCCCGCACGCGTGTAGCCGACGCGCAGCCGCCGCTGCAGCAGCGACACCGAGGCCGTCTGGGTCTGCACGACGACGTCGATCGCCTTCTCGAGCAGCGGATCCTCGTCCGGGTCGAAGTCGCCGTCGCCCTCGACCTCCTCACCGTCGGGCCGGTCCGGCGCGACGAGCAGCGACTCGTCGAGCTCCTGCGGCCGCTGCGCCCGGCAGGCCTCGACGACGAGCGCGATCTCCTCCTCGGTTACGAACGCACCCTGGAGGCGCTGGAGCCGCGAGGTGCCGAGCGGCTTGAAGAGCATGTCGCCCTGCCCTAACAGGCTCTCGGCGCCCGCCTGGTCGAGGATCACGCGGGAGTCGGTCTGGCTCGAGACGGCGAACGCGATACGCGAGGGAACGTTCGCCTTGATCATCCCAGTGATCACGTCGACGGAAGGGCGCTGCGTCGCCAGCACGAGGTGGATCCCGACCGCGCGCGACTTCTGCGCGAGCCGGATCACGGCGTCCTCCACCTCCTGCGGCGAGATCATCATCAGGTCGGCGAGCTCGTCGATCACGACCAGCAGGTACGGGAGCGGCTGCTCTCCCCGCTGTCGGAGGGCCCGGTTCGCCTCGGGGAGGTTGCGTGCGCGGAGCAGGCTCATCTGCTCGTAGCGGCGGTCCATCTCGCCGACCACGTTGGCGAGCGCGGCCGACGCCTGCTTCGGGCTGGAGACGACGGCTGTCAGCAGGTGCGGGATCGACTCGTAGAAGCCGAGCTCGATTCGCTTCGGGTCGACGAGGATCATCCGGACCTCGTCTGGCGTGGCGCGCAGGAGGATCGACGTCAGCATCGCGTTCAGGCAGCCCGACTTGCCCGATCCCGTGGTGCCGGCGATCAGGATGTGCGGCATCCGCGCGAGGTCGGTCCAGACGGCGTTTCCGGAGATGTCCTTGCCGAGCCAGACCGCGAGCGGGCTCGCCGTGTGCGGGAGGTCGTCGTAGATGTCGCCGAGGGTGACGATCCGCGGCGAGAGGTTCGGCAGCTCGACGCCGACGGCCTGCTTGCCCGGGATCGGCGCGAGGATCCGGATCTCGGTCGTGGCGAGCGCGTAGGAGAGGTCATCCTTCAACGCGGCGACCTTCGAGACCTTCGTCCCGGGCGCGAGCTGGAGCTCGTAGCGCGTGACGCGTGGGCCTGAGATCTGCCCGACGATCGTCGCCTCGACTCCGAAGCTCGACAGCGTGTGGACGAGCGCCTCGGCGACGCGCGACCCGTCGTCCTCTACTCCTGCGGCGGCCGGCGGCGAGCGGCGCAGCAGGCCGGGGTCAGGCAGCCGGTACTCGCCGAGCTCTTCCTGCGGCTCGGCGTCGAAGAGCGTGAGGGCGTCGCGTTCCTCGGCCGGCTCCTCGACGATTAGCGGCGGCGGCCCCTCCGAGACGAGGTCCGGGAAGTCGTGGACCACGTCGACCGGCGGGCCCGGGCGGTGGAGCGGCTCGGGCTCGGCCGCCGGAACCGGAGCGGGCGCCGGCTCGAGTCGCCGGCGCGCGGCGCCGTGCGCGCGCTTGAGGACGTGTCCGGAATGGCGAAGCAGCGCGCCCAGCGAGGCGCCTGAGAGCAGGATGACGCCGATCGCAACCGCGGTGACGCCGAGGATCGTCGTCCCGGTGTGGCCGAGCAGCGGTTCGAGCAATTCGTTCAGGCCGCGGCCGAGGGCACCGCCGTGCTCGGAGCCGAGCACGACGAGCAGGCCGACGAGGAGCACCGCCAGCCCGGTCCGGAACGGGCGCACGTCGACGAGTGCGCTTCGGGCCACCATCAGGCCGCCGACGGCGATCAGCGCCAGCGGGACGACGTACGCGGCGGCGCCCACGATGTTGCGGATGCCGTCGGCGACGGAGCCGCCGACGATCCCGCCGTCCCAGCCGCCGTAGAGCATCGTCGCGAGAAAGGCGCCGAGCGCGCACAGGACGAGCCCGACGAGCTCAGGGTGCCGGCGACCGTGCGCGCGGCGGCTGCGGCTCCGCTTCCGGATCCGCGCCGGAGTCTTCGGGCGCAGCTTCGAGCGGCGTCGCTTTCGCGCCATGGCGCCCCGTTCGACGCCGGCGGTGGCTCCCCTCTAAGGCGACGCTTGGGGCGCCGACCATCAGGACGCGCGGTTCATCCGCGCGTCCCTGAAATGACCGGTCGACACGCCCCGAAGGCTCGATAAAACCGCTCTAGCGCTTCAGCGCCTTGAGGCAGCCGCGCTTGGCGGCTGCTTTGAGCTCGGCGTCCGGCTGCGCGGCGGCGATCGCGTCGGCGACTGCATCGGGGTCGGCCTTCGTCTCGTAGATCTGGGCCAGCTCCTTGAGCGGGTACTGGCTGCAGGTGTCGAGGGAGTTGTCCTCGACGTTCTGGAGCTCGAGCTGCCGCTCCTGCGAGGCGACCGTGCCCTGCGGCACGGAATCGGCGCCTCCTCCTCCCCCGCTGCCGCCGCCGCAACCCGCCAGGAACGCCGCGGCAGCAAGCGCCGCGAGCGGTCTCACGCCGCGAGTGCGCGGAGATCCGTCAGCGCGCGACCGAACAAGTTCTCGCGCAGGTCGAAGAGCCCGGCCCAGAGGGCGGACCGGTCGATCGTCCCGCCGACCTGCGCCATCGCGGTGAGTCCCGCGAGCGCGCGGACGAGCACCGCCAGCTCGAGGTAGGCCTGCGCGACGCGGGCCGGCGACGCGCGCACGCCCGCTCGCGCGAGGATCGGGCCCCACTCCATCAGCTCGGCGACGCTCGGCTCGCCGTACCACGAGCGTCCCTCCGCTCGCTCCGGCTCGAGCTCCAGGAGGTAGCGTCCGAGCGGGCGCTCCAGGCCCGCCAGCGCCGTCTCGGTGCGGTCAGCGGCGCGCCGCAGTGCCGCTTCTCGGCCGCCCGCGGTCGGCGGCTGCGCGTCGCCCCTGGCCCAGCGCTCGAGCAGCCGGCAAAAGGCGAGCCCGGCGGCCTCACAGGCGCGCAGCTGGCCGATCAGCTTCTGCGCAGTCGCGGGCTCGGCCGCGTGTTCGACGAGGACGTCCGACCAGCCCGGGCGCGCGGAGACAGTGCTCATGGGGCGACCTCTGCCCCATGAGCGGGGAATGGGGCGTGTTCGCTGGGGGACCCGGGAGGTTCCCCCAGCCACTCTCGAAGGGGGCACGAGGGGGAAACGCTCGTTTCCCCCACGGGAGCGAGCCGAAGGCGAGTGACGCTCATACTTCGACTACTACAGGAAGAATCATCGGCCGTCGACCCGTACGGTCGTAGATCAGCTGCCCGACCTCGTCATGCAGGTGCTCTTGGAGCAGCTTGATCTCGCTGATGTCCTCGGCGAGACAGCGGTCGAGCACGTCCGCAGCGACCGCCCGCATCTCGTCGAGCAGCGGCCCGGGATCCGCGAATCCGCGTGAGATCAGCTCCGGCTTTGCCGAGTCGCCGCCGTCGACGGTCGCGACGATGATCAGGACGCCGTCCTCAGACAACCGGCGCCGGTCGCGGAGCGCAACGTCCTGGACGTCGCCGACCCCGAGCCCGTCCACGAACGTCACGCCCGTCTCGACCTCGCCCACGATGCGGGGCGCGCTGCCGTTCCCGAGCTCGACGACGGAGCCGTTCTCTGCCAGCACGATCCGGTCGCCCGGCACGCCGGCCTGGCGCGCGAGCTCGGCGTGCGCGGCCAGCATCCGGAACTCGCCGTGCACCGGCATCACCGCGCGCGGGCGCAGCAGCGACAGGATCGACCTGATCTCCTCGGAGTTGCCGTGGCCGGACACGTGCACCGCGGAGATCTCCTGGTGCAGCACCTCCGCCCCGCGCTTGGCGAACTGATTGATCGTGTCGTGCACGCGCAGCTCGTTCCCGGGCACGGGTTTCGCCGAGATGATCACGGTGTCGCCCGGCTCGACCCGCAGCGCTGGGTGGTCGTCGTACGCGATCCGCGTCAGCGCCGACAGCGGCTCGCCCTGGCTCCCGGCGCAGAGGACGAGCACCTGGTCGCGCGGCAACTCCTCGAGCTCGGGCGGCTTGATCAGCAGGTCGTCGGGAACTTCGAGGTAGCCGAGGTTCCGCGCGATGTTCGCGTTCTTGCGCATCGAGCGGCCGACGATGCAGACCTTGCGGCCGGTCTGGATCGCGACGTCGATCGCCTGCTGCATCCGGTGCACGTTCGAAGCGAAGGACGACACCAGCACGCGCCCGGTGCGGAGCGGGATGATCTGGCGGAAGGCCTCGCCGACCACGCGCTCGGACGGCGTCACACCCGGTCGCTCGGCATTCGTCGAGTCGCCGAGCAGGAGGTCGACGCCGCGGTTGCCGATCTCGGCGAGCCGGCCGACGTCGGTCTTGAGGCCGTCCACCGGCGTGTGGTCGATCTTGTAGTCGCCGGTATGCACGATTCGGCCGCCCGGGGTGTCGAGGACGACGGCGACGGAGTCCGGAATCGAGTGCGCCACCCGCACGCACTCGACGCGGAACGGGCCGACGTCGAACGGCCCACCCTCCGGGTCGATCTCGCGGAGGTCGGCAGCGCGCAGGAGGCCGTGCTCGTCGAGCTTCGACTTGACCAGGCCCAGTGTGAGACGCGTCGCCCAGACCTCCGGCACGGGCACCTCGCGCAGCACGTAGGGCAGCGCACCGACGTGATCCTCGTGCCCGTGCGTGAGCACGATCGCGCGGACGTCCCGCACCCGCTGCCGGAGATAGTCGAAATCGGGCAAGACGAGGTCGACCCCGAGGTGCTCGTCGCGCGGGAACGCGAGACCCGTGTCGATGACTGCGATCTGTCCGCCGGCCTCGAACACGGTCATGTTCTTGCCGACCTCGCCGAGGCCGCCGAGGGGCACGATCCGGCACGAGCCGTTTGGCATGAAGGCAGTCTAGGGCGGAGAGATCTCGGACGGCGTTCCCGGCCGGCGGCGCAGACGGGCGCGCGGATGAACCGCGCGTCCTGAGGTCGGCGCCGTCAAGCGGCGCCTAGGCGGCTGCGCCTGACAGAACGCCGAGCCGGGCGAGGGCGCTGCGGATGCGCTCTCGCTCGCCCTCGGTCGCCTCGACGAGCGGGAGCCGCAGGCCGCCCACGTCGTGACCGAGCAGGTTCAGCGCCGTCTTGATCCCGATCGGGTTGACCGCGGTCTTGAGGATCTCGTAGGCCGGGGCGAGCTCCTCGTCGATCCGCTTCGCGCCCTCGGCGTCGCCCTCGCGGAAGCGCCGGATCATCTCCTTCACCTGCGGCCCGACGACGTGGGTGTGGACGCAGACACCGCCGATGCCGCCGAGCTCGAGGAACGGATGGATCAGGTTGTCGTCGCCCGCGTACAGGTCGAGGTCGGTCTCGGCGAGGATCCGGCTCGCTTGCTCGAGGTCGTCGTTCGCCTGCTTGACCGCGACGACGTTGGGGACCTCCGCGAGGTCGGCCATCGTCTCGGGCTCGATGTTGATCACGACCCGGCCGGGGATGTTGTAGACGACGACCGGCTTGTCGCTTGCGCCCGCGATCGCCTTGAAGTGCTCGACGATCCCGCGCGGCGGCGGCTTGTTGTAGTACGGCGTCACGACGAGGAAGCCGTCGACGCCGAGCTCGTGCGCCTTCTTCGTCAGATGGACGGAGTGCGCGGTCGAGTACGTCCCGGTGCCGGCGATCACCGTTGCGCGCTCGCCGACCGCGTCGACGGCCGCCGCGAACAGCGCGAGCCGCTCTTCGTCGGAGAGCGTCGGCGACTCGCCGGTCGTCCCGGCGACGACGACGCCGTCCGAGCCATGCTCGACGAGGAACCGGCAGAGCTCCTGGAAGCCGTCGAGGTTGACGGAGCCGTCCCGCTTGAACGGCGTGACCGCGGCGGTCAGGACCTCCCCGAGCACTCGGCGATTCTACTCCGTTAGGCCCGCAGCTCCTTCCCCATGATCAGATAGGGCGGCTCGGCCGGGAGGAACGACAGGCTCGGGAGGACGATCTCCCAGCCCCGCCCTTCGTACAGCGCGATCGCCGGGGCGTTCTCCTGCTGAGTCGAGAGCACGGCGGTGGGAGCGTCGAGCCCTTCGAGCAGCGCATCGTGCAGGCGGCCGCCGATCCCGCGGCGCTGCTGGTCGGGACGCACGTGCAGCTCGACGAACTCGAAGTGCCCCGGCCCGAGCCAGCGCCACTCCTGCTCGTCGGTCATCGCCGACGCGACGATGTCGTGCCACCACTGTCCGGCGGCGCCGACGTAGCCGTACGCGAAGCCGGCCAGGCTTCCGTCCCCGGCGCGCGAGGCGACGAAGCGGAACCCTTCGCGGCCCGCGTGCCGAGGGAGGATCACGTCGACGCGCTCGCGAAGCTTCTCGCGGCCACCGCCCATCGTCTGGCCCCAGACCTGCGCGACCTCCTCGCGATGGCTCGCGATCAGTTCCGCTGCACTGATCCTCTCGAGCTCGCGGATCACTGGAGCAGCGCCTCGAGGCCCAAGGTCAGCCCGGGCGGCAGCTCCGGAAGCCGCTCGAGCGCGAGTGCCACGCCCGGAACGAACGCCTCACGCGAGAGCGTGTCGTGGCGGATCGTCAGCAGCTGGCCCGGGCCGCCGAGCAGCACCTCCTGGTGGGCGACCAGCCCCGGCAGGCGCACCGAGTGGATCGGGACGTCGCCGCCGATCATCGCCGCGGTCGCTTTGGCCGTTCCGGACGGGGCGTCGCGCTTCTGCTCGTGATGGAGCTCGACGATCTCCGCCTGCGGCAGGTGCGCGGCGGCCTCTGCGGCGAAGCGCATCATCAACACGGCGCCTAGCGCGAAGTTCGGCGCGGCGAACACGGCGACTGAGCGGTCGCGGGCGAGGATGTCGAGCGCGGCGAGGTCGGCGCCGGTCGTCCCGACGACGCATGGCACGCCCTGCTCGAGTGCGCCCGTGACGTTGGCGAGGACCGCGTCGGGCGTCGTGAAGTCGACGGCGGCGTCCGAGCCCGAGACGTCGTGGTCGTCGTCGCGCCCGATGCCGCGAATCTCGTGCCCCGCCGCCTCGAGCGCCGCCGCCACGACACTCCCGACCTTCCCCTGCGCCCCGAAGAGCGCGACCTTCATGCGGCCTGCGGAGCCCTGGCCGTCAGCACCGGGTTCACGTGCGTCAGCGCCTTGCGGAACCGCGCCTCGTTCGGCCCGATTCCGGCCGCGGACAGCCGCTCCGGCGCGAGCAGCAGCGCCGCGAGCTCCACGACCTGCTCGGGCTCGACGGCCTCGATCTCCGCGATGATCCGCTCGAAGGAGAGCAGCTCGGTGTCCGTGATCAGCGACTTGCCGAGCCTGCTCATCCGGTTCGAGGTCGACTCCATCGAGAGCACGATCCGGCCCTTCAGGTTCTCCTTCGCGCGCTCGACCTCCTCGTCGCGGAGGTTGCCGGCGGCGATGTCCGCGATCTGCTCGGCCGTGATCTCGAGGCAGGCGGCGAGGTTCTCCTCCCGCGTGCCGAGGTAGACGCCGACCAGGCCGGTGTCGGAGTACTGCGACGCGAAGCTGTACACCGCGTACGCCATCCCGCGCTTCTCGCGGATCTCCTGAAACAGCCGCGACGACGCCGAGCCGCCGAGGATCCCGTCGAGCAGGGACGCGGCGAAGCGGCGGCGATCCGAGCGCGAGATGCCGGGCGCGCCGATGCAGACGTGGTATTGCTCCGTCGGCTTACGCTGGGAGCGGACGCTCGGCGGCGGCGTCTTCACGAGCGGCGGGCGCACGCGGGTGCCTTTCGGCGGTGACGCGGACTTCTCGCGCTGAGCCTTCTCCAGCAGGCGAACGAGCTTCTCGTGCTGGACGTTGCCGGCGGCCGCGATGACGACGTTCCCGCCGACGTACATCGAGCGATGGTACGCGGCGATCGCCCGCGTGCTGATCGACGAGATCACCTCTGCCGTGCCGATGACAGGCCGCCCCAGCGGATTGCTCGCGAACACGGCTTCCGAGAAGAGGTCGTGGACCAGCTCCTGCGGGGTGTCCTCGTACATCGCGATCTCCTCGAGCACGACCTCGCGCTCGGAGTCGACCTCGGCGAACGACGGCGTGAAGACCATGTCCGTCATCACGCCGAGCGCTGTCTCCAGGTGCTTGTCGGGCACGCGCGCGTAGACCACGGTGTGCTCGCGGGACGTGGCCGCGTTCAGCTCGCCGCCGAGCCTGTCGAAGGTCTCCGCGATCTGCTGCGCCGAGTACGAGCGCGAGCCCTTGAACAGGAGGTGCTCGATGAAATGCGACACCCCGGCTCGGTCGACCCGCTCGTCGCGCGAGCCGGCGCCGATCCAGTACCCAAGCGAGACGGAGCGCACCGACGGCACGCGCTCGGAGATCACGCGCTCACCCGAGTCGAGCTCGGAGATCACGTATTTCTGCACGGCCGGAGTGTAGGCCGTGAGAGGCGTCAGTCGGCGGAGGTGACGTAGAGGCGCGGCGGACGCGTCCGCGAGACGAATAGCCGCAGGCCATCGCGCTGCTCGCTCCAGAGCACACGGCCACCGAGGACGAGGGCGACGGCGCCCATCGCCGCGAGCACGCCGGCAAGCAGCGCCGCCAGCCGCGCGTCGACGACGAGCGCGACTGCGGCCAGCGCGCTGACGCCGATCGTGCTCGGGTACACCCCGATCCGCGCTGCCTCGGCGACGGACGCGTAGTCCGCGCCGACGGGCGGAGTAGACGGAGCGACGGCGCCGGCACGCCGCCGCTTACCGGACTCGGTCACGACCAGGAAGATCGTGAACAGCACCGCGCCGAGAGCCGCCTGCCGCAGCGCGGCGCCCAGAGAGTCGATCAGCGCGGCCGCGGCCAGCACGACCGCCGCCGCGGCCACGCGGATCGGGCCGACGACGAGATCGCGCGTCGAGATCCGCACCAGGAGCAGTCGAGCCTCAGCGAACATCAGCAGGAAGGAGCGAATAGAGGACGGAGTCGAACCCGCTCTCCGCTCGCCCACGCGCGCGAGGCGCGCTCGACGCCTTCCCGCACGAAGCCGACGCGCTCCGCGACGCGCTGCGACGGCACGTTCTCGGGATGCGCGCGCAGCTCGATCCGCGCGATTCCGAGCTCGTCGAACGCCCCACTGCGACTTTCGTCCTCCGTGGGCCCGTCGGGCTCGAGGAAGTCCCAGCCCATCCAGTGCTGGACGTCCTCTTCCCGGTAGACGGCGAGAATCGCGTCGAGGTCGTCCGGCCGGCTGGGTCGAAGCAGGACGTCGCCGTCTCGGAGCGGAGGGTCGGGAGGCCGGAGCTTGTGCACCGGCCCCGCCCTCGTCCGCCTCAGTCGCGGTCGCGGTCGCGGCGCGGGCCGCGGTCGCGGCCGCCCCGGCGC
>JBKOXJ010000062.1:0-20049 GCA_046724905.1 Actinomycetota bacterium
GGTACGAGGTGCCGCGCGAGTGGCTGAAGAAGATCGCGCTGATGGACGACGTCTACCTCCTCAACAACCCGTTCACGTTCCAGGCGATGGAGAAGCACTCGGCCTACTGCGCCATGATGCGGCTCGGCGTGAACGTGCCGGACACGTGGCTGATCCCGCACCGCCTGCCGCCCGACAACCCGCGCTTCCACCCGATGGCAAAGCGTTATAACCCGCCGTTCGACCTGGACTACGTGGCGGAGCAGGTCGGCTACCCGCTCTTCATGAAGCCGTTCGACGGCGGGATGTGGGTCGACGTGACCCGGATCACCTCGAGCGAGGAGCTGCACCGCACCTACGACGCGTCGGGCGAGCGGCTGATGCACCTCCAAGCGGCCGTCAACGACTACGACGTCTTCACGCGCAGCGTGTCGATCGGGCCCCAGACGATGGTGGCGCAGTACGACGTGACCCAGGAGCACCACTTCCGCTACGGCCTGTTGCCGGACAGCGTCGGCCCGGGCCTCGTCCGCGAGCTGGAGACGATCAGCCGGCTCGTGAACGCGTTCTTCCGGTGGGAGTTCAACTCCTGCGAGGTGATCCTCAAGGACGGCAACGCGCACCCGATCGACTACGCGAACGCCTCGCCCGACATTGCGATGACGAGCCTCAACTACTACTTCCCGTGGGCGATCCGCTCGCTCGTGGCCTGGTGCATCTTCTGCGCGGTCACGGGCCGCGGGATGCGGCTGAACCAGAACACGCGCGACTACTTCGTGGTCGGGGACGACGCGAACCTCTCGTACGAGGAGAAGCTCGAGCGCTACCTAGAGCTGGCGGACGCGTACTTCCACGCGGACGAGTTCGAGCAGTTCGTCGCCGAGGCGCTCCCGAACTTCGACGAGCTGATCGTGGACTACTTCGAGAGCCCGGAGTTCGACGAGCTACGCATCCGGATCATCGAGGCGGAGGAGCAGCCGCAGATGCAGGAGGAGCTGCTCGAGCGCAATCGCTCGCTGATCGGCGCCTGGACGGCCGACCAGCGCGCGGCCGCCACGCGCTAGCAGCGCCGCGCTTGCAACTCCTGTTACAGCCTGTCAGGTTCTCGCGAACCGAGCGAGAGGAGAATCATGAGGTGGCTTCCCGCCGTCCTCTTTAGCGTCGCGGCCTTGTCGGTCGCCGCGCCGGCCGCCGCCGACCCGCCGACGGCGATCCCGTTCGAACTCGTGTTCACCGACGTGAATCCGTGTACCGGCACCCCTCAGACCGTCACCTTCAGTGGAACCGAGTTCGTGCATGCCCACGATGGTCGCGTCGTCGGTCGCGGCGAACGGACGATCACGACGAGTGACGGGTTCGTCGGCCATGGGACTCACTCGTTTGTCGGCAACGGGCAGGTCCTCACCTTCCGGCTTGCGGACATCCTCGCGAATGGCTCCGGTGACCGGATCAGAGCGACAGCCGTGTTCATCCTGGACCTCTCGTCAGGGACGGTGAGGGTCGACAGGGGCGAGGTGACCTGCCTGGGGCCGTAAGAGCTACTCGGGCGTGACGTAGGCGGCGGTCAGGCCGCCGTCGACCAGGAAAGTGGCACCGTTCACGTAGGACGAGTCGTCGCTCGCGAGGAACAGCGCACCCTGCGCTATCTCACGCGGCTTGGCGAGCCGGCCCATCGGCAGGTGCACACGGCGGCGCTCGTAGGCGGCCGGGTCGTCGCCAAAGATGCGCATGAGGAGCGGCGTCTCGACCGGGCCTGGGCAGAGCGCGTTCACGCGAATCCCCTGCCTGGCAAACTGCACCGCGAGCTCCCGGCTCAGCGCGAGCACCCCGCCCTTGGAGGCCGTATACGAGATCTGGGACGTCGCAGCACCGAGGATCGCGACGAACGACGCGACGTTGATCACCGAGCCGCCGCCGCGCTCGAGCAGGTGCGGGATCCCGTGCTTGCAGCAGAGATAGACGCCCTTGAGGTTCACGTCCTGGACGCGCTGCCATGCGTCTTCCTCGGTCTCGAGGATCGAGGCGTCGTCGGCCGGTGAGATGCCCGCGTTGTTGTAGATGACGTCGATTCCGCCGTAGCGCTCCTTGGTCGCCGCGAACATGGCCTGGCCGCTCACGGCGTCCGTGACGTCGACGTGCTGGAAGAAGGCCTCGCGACAGTCCGAGGCTGTCTGCTCGCCGGCCTCGTCGGTCAGGTCCGCGACGCACACGCTCGCGCCCTCCTCGGAGAAGAGGAGCGCGGCCTCGCGCCCGATTCCGCTCGCCGCGCCGGTGATGACCGCGACCTTTCCATCAAGGCGACCCATCACAGCGCGATGAACACGTTCTTGACCTCCGAGTAACCCTCGAGCGCGTGCATGCCGAGCTCGCGGCCGAAGCCGGACTGCTTGAAGCCGCCGAACGGGGCCTGGACCCGCACGGACGTGTTCGAGTTGATCGAGAGCACGCCCGTGTCGAGCGCGCGCGCGACCCGGAACGCACGACCGACGTCGCGCGTCCAGAGCGAGCCGGAGAGCCCGTACGGTGTGTCGTTCGCGATCCGGATCGCGTCGGTTTCGTCCTCGAACGGGATCAGCGCGGCAACCGGCCCGAAGACCTCTTCGCGCGCCACGCGGTCGTCGTTCGATGCCTCGACGAGCGTGCACGGAAACCAAAAGCCCGGCGGCTCGGGCGCGTCGCCGCGGAAGACGACTCCGCCGTCGACGTAGCCTGCGACCTTCTCTCGGTGCGCTGCGGAGATCAGCGGCCCCATCTCCGTCGCGTCGTCGTTCGGGTCGCCGACCTTGACGCTCTGCGTGGCCTCGACCAGCAGACCGACAAACCGGTCGTAGGCCGACTGCTCGACGAGGATCCGCGAACGCGCGCAGCAGTCCTGACCCGCATTGTCGAAGACGGCGTACGGCGCGGCCGCTGCGGCCGCCTCGAGGTCCGCATCCGCGAAGACGACGTTCGCAGACTTGCCGCCCAGCTCGAGCGTGACACGCTTGATCGTCGCCGCCGCCCCTTCCATCACGCTGCGCCCAACCTCGGTCGACCCGGTGAAGGCGATCTTCGCGACGTCGGGATGCTCGACGAGCCGCTGGCCGACAACCGAGCCCTTCCCGACCAGGACGTTGACGACCCCCTCGGGGATCTCGGCCTCCAGCGCGAGCTCCGCGAGCCGCAGCGCCGACAACGGCGTCAGCTCCGCCGGCTTCAGCACGACGGTGTTGCCGCAGGCGAGCGCCGGCCCGAGCTTCCAGCTCGCGATGTTGAGCGGGAAGTTCCACGGGACGATCAGGCCGACGACGCCCAGCGGCTCGCGGAAGGTGACGTCGACCCCGCCCGCGACCGGGATCTGCTCGCCGTAGTGCTTGTCGACGGCACCGGCGTAGAAGTGGAAGACGCGCGCCACCATCCCGACCTCGGCGCGCGACGCCGCGATCGGCTTGCCGACGTTGCGGGTCTCGATCCGGGCCAGCTCCTCGGTGTGCTCCTCGACGAGCGTGGCGAGCCGCCGCAGCAGCCCGGCGCGATCCTCCGGCGTGACGACGCGCCAAGCGGGGAAAGCCTCCTTCGCGCGCGCGACGGCCTCGTCCGTCTCCTCGGGACCGGCCTGCTCGAGCTCGGCGATCGGTTCCTCGGTGGCGGGGTCGACGACGGTGAGCGTCACCGAACGCGCTCCTCGCGATAGCGCCGAGCCTCGTCGACCAGCGCGTCGAACAGCGCCGCGTCCTCGCCCTCCTCGGGGTGCCAGAGGACTCCGAGCGCGAACCGGGCCGACGGGTCCTCGACCGCCTCGATCGTGCCGTCTTCGGCCCACGCCGTCTGGACGAGCCCCTCGCCGAGCCGCCCGAAGCCCTGGTGATGGTGCGACTTGACCGGGGCCCGGTCGCCCAGGATCCGCCCCAGGCGCGAATCTGCCTGCACCTCGACACCGTGGTCGGCGAAGACCCCGGGCGTGTGCTTGTGCTTCTCGTCGCCGACGACCTCGGGGAGGTGCTGGACGAGGTCACCGCCGCGCGCGACGTTCAGGACCTGGCTGCCGCGGCAGACCGCCAGCACGGGCATGTCCCGTTCCAGCGCTGCCCGCAGCAGGGCCAGCTCGCCGCGGTCGCGCTCCGACACGACCCCGGCCGTCTCTTCGTGCGGCTGCTGGCCGTACAGCTCGGGGTCGAGGTCGCCGCCGCCCGAGAAGACGAGCCCGTCCAGCGCGTCCAGGGTCTCTTGAACGCCGTCCTCACTGGGCGGCACGAGCAGGGCCCGCCCGCCCGCGCGCTCGATCGCGCGCACGTACGCGGCCGGAACGAGCACGGCGTCGACGTCCCAGTACGCCCACCGCGCCTGCGTCAGGTACGTCGTGACGCCGACGACAGGCTTGATCCCTGCTGCGGTTAGGCAAGTTCCATCGGATCGACCGGTCATTTCAGACGGACGCGCGGATGAACCGCGCGTCCTGATAGCGGCATCGCAAGCGATGCCTTAGCCTCGCTCGAAGAGCCGCTCCCGCTCGTAGCACGTGACGACCTGGTCAAAGAGCCGCTGCTCCGTCCGCGCGTAGTTGAGGTAATGGTCGACGACCTCGTCTCCGAAGGCCTCGCGGGCCATGCTACTGCCCTCGAGCGCGGTGATCGCCTCGCGTAGCGTCGAGGGAACACGCGGCAGGCTCTCGTCGGCGTACGCGTTGCCGTGGAACTCCGCCGGGGCATCGAGCCCGTCCTCGAGGCCCTTGAGACCGGCCGCGATCATCGCCGCGAACGCCAGGTAGGGGTTCGCGTCGGCGCCGGGGATCCGCGACTCGATCCGGAGCCCGTTCCCGTGGCCGACCACCCGGAAGCCGCAGGTTCGGTTGTCGTGACTCCAAGCGAGCGTCGTCGGCGCCCAGCTCTCAGCGGCATAACGCTTGTACGAGTTGATGTTCGGCGCGACGAAGATCGACAGCTCACGCATGTACGCAGCGAGCCCGGCGAGGTAGCCGCCGAACACGGGGCTCGGGCCGTGCCCGTCGCCGTCGGCCGGAAACAGGCTGTGCGAGCCGTCCGGCGCCCACAGGCTCGAGTGGATGTGGCACGAGTTGCCGATCCACGTGTGGTCGGGCTTGGCCATGAAGGTGATCGAGCAGCCGTGGCCGTGGGCGATCTCCTTCGCGCCGTTCTTGTAGATGGTGTGTCGATCGGCGGTCGTGACGGCGTCGGCGAAGCGGAAGTTGAGCTCGTGCTGCCCAGGCCAGGCCTCGCCCTTCGAGAACTCGACCGGGATGCCCGCGCCTTTCATCCCGCGCCTGATCGCCCCGATCACGTCCTCGTCGAAGGTCGTGCCGAGGATGTGGTAGTCGAGGATGTACGGGATCGACGGCGTGAGGTCGCGGAAGTGCTTCTCGAGCGCCTCGGCGTAGCTCTCCTTGAGCAGATAGAACTCGAGCTCGGAGCCGAACATCGGCAGGTGGCCGCGCTCGAGCGCCCGTTCGACCTGTCGCTTGAGGACCTGCCGCGGCGACGCGACGACCGGCGAGCCGTCCTCCCAAGCCACGTCACAGAGGACGAGCGCGGTCCGGTCCAGCCATGGGATCCGCCGGAGCGTGCCGGGGTCCGGCACGAGGTGGAAGTCACCGTAGCCCTGCTCCCAGTTCGCCATCTGGTAGCCCGGGATCGGATCCATCTCCATGTCCAGCGCGAGCAGGTAGTTGCAGCCCTCGATCCCGTGCTCGGCAGCGTCCTCGAGGAAGTAGTCCCCGTCGACGCGCTTGCCCATCAGGCGGCCCTGCATGTCGGTGAAGCACGTCAGAACCGTGTCGATCGTGCCGGCCTCGACCTCGCCGCGCAGTTCGTCGAGGCTGAGCATCCCCTTGACGCCGCCTTCCGTTCTGGGTCCGATCACCTCGGTCATCGCTACGACCCCGGCTGGGGCGCCGGCCCCGTCTCCGGCGTCTCCATCGGCACCTCGTCGATCGTGCGCACCGGCCCCGTGTAGCGGTTCTTGGCCGAGACGACCCACCAGATCGCGACCACGACGCCGAGCAGGAGAACAAGCGGCGAGTAGTTCACGGCCGTCCAGTCGAACTCGTCGTTCCAGGGGACGCCGCCGGGCACGATCGGGATGTCGAGCGAGTAGACGACGAGGATCACGAAGGCGATGGCGCCGATGTTGATCCAGCGGTAGTGCCGGCCGAGGTTCCACGGGCCGGGCACGAATCGATCGCCGGCGCGCAGCCTCAGGTACACCGGGATGATGTAAGCGATGTAGAGCCCGACGGTGCAGATCGCGGTGATCGCGAAGTAGGCCCACGGCACGCCGGCCGCGTTCCCGAAGATCGCCGGGATCGTGATGATCAGTGCCGCCGTCGAGACGGCAATCACTGCGTACAGCGGGACGCGCTGGCGGTTGAGGCGGCGGAACAGCGGCCAGCCAGGCATGCCGCGGTCACGCGAGAAGGCGTACCACGTCCGTGACGCGCTGGTCAGGCCCGCCGCGCCGCAGAAGAGCTGGCCGATCGTCGCGATGATCAGCACCATCTTCGCGCCCCAGATGTGGTTCTCCATCGCGCTCTGGAAGATCGAGATCGAGGTCCCGCCCGCGTCGTTGACCGCCTTCGTATCGCTGGCGGCGAACAGGAAGGCGAGCAGCACGAACCAGCCGGCAAGGGCCGAGTAGAAGACCGACCGCCAGACCCCCTTCGCGGCTCCGATCGCCGCGCCCCTCGTCTCCTCGGCCGTGTGGGCGGACGCGTCGTAGCCGGTCTGGGTGTACATGGTGAGGATGAATCCGATCGGGAGGATGTAGACCCAGAAGAACAGACCGCCGGTGGCGCCTCCGTGGAAGCCCGTGTTGTTGATGCGCTCCGTGAAGACGTAGCTGAAGCTCTGATGATCGTCGGGGACGAAGGCGAGGATGCCGATGATCACGAGCACGCCCAGCACGTGCCACCAGACCGAGATGTTGTTGAAGAGCCCGAGCAGGTTGTCCGCGAAGATGTTGACGACGGTGTAGAGGATGAGGATGGCCACGAACAGCGTGAACGTCTCCCCGAGGATGTGCTTGTCGTCGCCGAAGTCGATCCCGAAGATCTTCACGCCGTAGATGGCGAGCACCGAGTTGAGGAAGATCGCGCAGCCGTAGCCGACGCCGGCGACGATGCCGACGAGCCCGGCCATGTTGAACCAGCCGGTGAACCAGCTCCAGCCGGCGCCGCCGAGCTTGGCCGCCCACCAGTAGGGGCCGCCCGCCGTCGGGTAGGCGGACGTCAGCTCGGCCATCGACAGCGCAACGAGCAGCACGAAGCCGCAGAGAATCGGCCAGCCCCAGGCGATCGCAGCCGGCCCACCGCCGCCCCACGCGAAGGAGAAGTTCGTGAAGCAGCCGGCGAGGACGGAGATGATCGTGAACGAGATCGCGAAGTTCGTGAAGCTGCTCCAGGCTCGCGCGAGCTCCTGCCTGTAGCCGAGCTCGGCAAGTTCCCGGACATCGTGATCGACGTGGTGCGCGGGCTCAGTCATGCGGTTCCTCCTCCGTGGCCGGTCCGAAAGGCGGTGTCAACCAGCACAAAGCCGCTAGCGGCGCGAGCGTAATCCAGCCGCGAATGCGCCGTCAATGGCGGTGACCTCGATCGGATCGCCCGCCGGGTCGACCGAGCGGATCCAGCGCCAGGGCAACGAGGCCGAACGGCCGGGGACGAGACGCGGCAGGCGGCCCTTCCACAAGAGGCGGCCGTCCTGGCGAATCTCGATCGCGGGCGCGCGCAGGAACGCCTTCGAGCGGAGGGCGAAACGCCGTCGCGGGGGGAGCTCCTCGGACGGGCTGATCGCGTTCGGAGAGATCCAGTGGAGCGGCTCGCGGCACACGATCGGGAGCTGCGGCTGCGGCCACTCTCGGTCGCCGAGCCACCTTGCGACCGAGGCGGCGGCGTGGCGGCCGCTCAGCGCAGCGACGTCTGCGGGCTCGGCCCCGTGCAAGAGGTTTCCGGCGGCGAAGAGGCCGGGGCGCGCAGTGCGGAGCCCGGCGTCGACGCGCGGGCCGCCCGTGCCGGGATCGACCTCGAGGCCGGCCAGCGCGGCGAGCTCGTGGTCGGGGATCCAGTCGCCGGTGAAGACGACGGTGTCACACGGCACCCGGCGCGTGCGGCCGGTGCCGAGGTCGAGCAGCTCGACCTCTTCGACTCGGCGGGAGCCGTGGATCGCGCTCACCGCAGTCCGCGTCCAGACCGGTGTGCGATAGCGGACGGCAGCACCGAGGCGGAAGACGGCAAGCGACTGGTGGCGCGGCAGGTCGGTCACCATCGCGACGACCTCGACGCCCGCGTGTGCCAGCGTCATCACCGCCGAAAAGCTGACGTGCTCGGCGCCCACGACGAGAGCCCGCGAGCCAACTGGCATGCCGCGCTCGACCAGCTGCTGCAGCGTGCCCGTCGTCATCACGCCCTCGGGGCGAGAGCCCGGGACGAGTCGCGCGGCGCGCGGCCGCTCGCGGCAGCCGGTCGCGAGTACCACGCCCGACGCATGCAACTGTTCCCGACCGGCCGGGCTCGTGACATCCAGGGCTCCGTCGCTCCAGCCCGTCACCATCGTCTCCTCCAGCACGCGCACGCCGGCCTCGCGCGCGAGCTCGACGTAGCGCTGCGCGTAGCGCGCGCCGGGCATCAGCCGGCGCAAGTCGCGCAGCCCGAATCCCTGGTGGCCGCAGTGTCTGGGGATCCCGCCCGCGCGGTTCTCGCGGTCGAGCACGACGACGTCGGCGACGCCACGCCGGCGCAACTCGATCGCGCAGGCGAGCCCTGCCGGCCCCCCGCCGACCACGAACACGTCGGACCTCACGGCGCCAGCATCGACGCGACCTCGGCACCGCAGAAGAACCCCTGGCAGCGGCCCATGAGAGCGCGCGTGCGGCGGCGGACGCCGTCGAGGTCGACCGCGGGGACTGGCGCCGCCAGCGCGGCGCGGATCTCACCGCGGGTCACACGCTCGCAGAAGCAGACGATCCGGCCGTACTCGGCGTCCTCGGCGATCCGATTCGGCTGCGCGTAGGGCCGCGGCAGGCGCTCACCGATGTAGGGCATTCGCACCTGCGGCAGGTCGTCGCGCGGCCGCAGCGCGAGACCCGCCGCGCCGAGCTCGGACCGCACGTGCTCCGCGATCGCCATCGATGCCGACAGGCCGCTCGAGCGAATCCCACCGACGCAGACGTAGCCCTCCGGGGCATGGACGGTAAGGCGGTAGTCGTCGGCGCCGGTCGCGGCACGAAGGCCGACGTAGACAGCCGTCACCTCGTGCTCGAGCAGCTCCGGCA
This sequence comes from Actinomycetota bacterium, assembly GCA_046724905.1. Taxonomy (GTDB): domain Bacteria; phylum Actinomycetota; class Thermoleophilia; order Gaiellales; family Gaiellaceae; genus JBKOXJ01. The sequence continues at coordinate 9,238 of JBKOXJ010000062.1, forward strand.
GGATCCGCCGCGCTTCCGACTGCAGGTACTCGAGCCCACGGCGCGTCGACGACGTGTCTGCCTTGTCCTCGATGTCCTCCGCCGTTGGCCCGAGCAGGACGTTCCCGAACACCGTCCGCGAGACGAGCACGCCGCGCGTGATCTCGGTCGGCACCGCGAGCACGATGTGCTCGATCAGCGGCCGCGCCAGCTTGTCGAAGACGATCAGCTCGCCGCGCCGCGGCGTGACCGTGAAGCCGTCGTGTCCGAGCATGCGGTCGATCTCGTCGCTGTAGAGCCCGGCCGCGTTCACGAGGTACCGCGTCGACAGCGCCTCGCCCCCGGCCTCCACGCGAAAGCCGCCCGAACCGAGCCGGTCGACGCGCGTGACCGGGGCGTTGAGCCGCAGTTCGCAACCGGCCAGGACGGCCTCGGTCGCGTACGCGAGCGGCGTCGTGAACGGACAGATGATCCCTTCGTTCGGCACCTCGAGAGCGCCGTGCGCGCCTCGCCCGAGATGCGGCTCGAGCCGGTAGAGCTCCTCGATTCCGACGTCGCGGATCGCCGAGTAGCCGTTCGCCCGCGCGCGCTCGACGATGCTCGGAAACGCTCCGCGCTGCTCTTCGCTCCAGGCGACGAGGAGTGCGCCAGGACGCTCGAAGGGGATCCCGACCCGGCCGGCGTACTCGGTCAGCAGCTCGTAGCCGCGCCGGACGAGTCGCGACTCCACGGTGCCGGGCTTGGCGTCGAAGCCGGTGTGGAGGAGCGCAGTGTTCGCCTTGCTCGTGCCTGCGCCGACGTCCCGGCCCGCCTCCACGAGCGTGCAGCGCAGCTCGAAGCGGCTGAGCTCTCGCGCGATCGCAGCGCCCACGACGCCGGCGCCGATAACGACGACGTGATGTTCTGGATGATCGCCGAGGGCGGGTCGACCGGTCAGTTCAGACGGACGCGCGGATGAACCGCGCGTCCTGATGGTCGGCGCCGCGAGCGTCGCCTTAGCGTCGGTCTGATTCACCGAGAGAGCTGGGCGAGGGCGTTCGCTGCGGCGGACCATCGCCCCAGGCGCTCGGTCGCCTCGGTCGCTCCGATCTGCGGCTCGAAGACCGCGGCCGGCTTCCAGCTTCCGACCGCCTCGGCCGGCGCGGAGGCCGCGCCCGCGCCGAGCCGCGCGAGCGCACCCACTCCGAGGGCGGTGGCGTCGGCGGACGGATAGAGCTCGACGGGCGCCTGCAGCAGATCGGCCTGCGCTTGCATCAGCGCTTTGGATCGTGTCAGCCCTCCGTCGACGCGCAGCCGTTCGAGTGGCCGGCCGATGTCCTCCCCCATCGCCTGCGCCAGGGACGCGACCTGCGCGGCGATCCCCGAGATCACTGCGCGCACGAGATCGTCGCGACGTGTGGCCAGGGAGAGTCCGAGCCAGCCGCCGCGAGCCTCCGGAGCCCAGAAGGGTGCACCAAGGCCGGCGAGCGAGGGGACGAAGACGACCTCGTCCGACCTGCCGCCGACCGCGTCGAGCTCCCCGGCCTCGGAGATCAGATCAAGCTCGCGAAGCCAGGACACCGCCGAGCCCGCGCTGTACACCTGACCGTCCAGACAGTAGGTCGTCGCCCCGCTGAGCCGCCAGGCCACGCACGCGGCCATCCGCGACCGCGAGCGCCCCACCTGCTCGCCGACGGTCGCCAGGATGAACGCGCCCGTCCCGTACGTGCATTTTGCCTCGCCCGGCGCGAAGCACGACTCGGCGAACAGCGCCGCCTGCTGGTCGACCGCCAGCCCGGTCACGGGCAGCCGGTCGCCGAAGGCATCGGTCTCGCCGATCGGGGCGTTGCAGTCCACGATCTCGGGCTGCGTCGCCGAATCGAGCTCGAACAGCCTGCACGCCTCGTCGGACCAGGTCGTGCTCTCGAGATCGAGCAGCATCGTGCGCGACGCTGTGGCGGCGTCGGTGACGAAGGCGCCGGCGAGCTGCTGTAGGAGCCACGCGTCGACCGTCGTGATCACGCCCTCGCCGCTCTGCTGACGCCGGAGCCACGTCATCTTCGGCGCGGCGAAGTAAGGGTCGAGAGGGAGGCCGCTGATCTCCGTCAGCCTGTCGGCATGCGGCTCGAGCTCACGCGTGACGGTGACCGCGCGGCGGTCCTGCCAGCTGAGCGCGGGCCCGAGCGGGCGTCCGCTGCCGCGGTCCCAGCGGAGGACGGTCTCGCCCTGGTTCCCGATCCCGACCGCTTCGACCGAGCCGCCCGCGGCGGCGATCGCGCCGCGCCCCGCGTCGACGATCGACTGCAGCAGCTCTTCCGGATCCTGCTCGACTGCTCCCTGGGCGCCGGCCTGCGGGTGCACGGGCGCGCTGCTTTCGCCCAGCACCTCCCCGCCGTCGCCGACGACGATCGCCTTGGTCGCCGACGTGCCCTGGTCGACCGCCAAGACGTTCACGCGGCAAACCTACAACGAGGTCTACCGATGCTCGGACGCAAGGCGCAGCCCGAGTGCGACGAGTACGGCGCCCGTGGCGGCGTCCAGCCACCGGCGGATCTGCGGGCGGCGGAGCAAGTCCCCGGCCTTGGCGACCGCGAAGGCATATCCGGTCAGCCACGTGAGCGTCATCGAGCAGAACACGAGGCCGAGCAGCAGCAGCGCGGCGAAGTGGCCGCCGAACTGCGGGAGCAGGCTCGTGAAGAAGATCGCCATCTTCGGATTGCCCAGGTTGCTGATCACGCCCTGGCGGTAAGCGGTGCGCGCGGCGAGCGGCCGCAAGGACGTGTCGGCACCCGCCTGGACGGTCCCCCGCCTGCGAATCGCATCGCGCAGCGCCTGCGCACCCAGGAACACGAGATAGGCCGCGCCGACCACCTTGAGCGTCACGAACGCCGGCTCGGACGCGCTTAGGAGCGCCGCGAGGCCCGCCGACGCTGCCAGCGCCCACACGGCCTGTCCGGACACGACCCCGAGCGCCGTGAAGATGCCGCCTCGCCTGCCGCCGAGCAGCGTGTTCCGGATCGTCAGCGCCGTATCCTGGCCGGGAGTCACGATCACGACGGCGGAGATGCCGAGGAACGCCGCGAAGCCCGCAATCACGGCATCAGCCCTCGAGCCGCGCGGCCTCGACGAGCTTCGCGGGCGCGACCTCGGCGTAGGCATCCTCGGCGATCCCGGCCAGCTCGTTCCAGTCGAGGCCGCGGTCGAGCCGGACGCCGAGCCAGCCTCGGTGGCCGACGTACGGCGGCGCGAAGAACCGCTCGGGATCGGCCTCCACGAGCATGCGCTGCATCCCGTCCGGAGCGGCGCACCAGAGCGCGAAGCGCCCGTCGCCGTGGAAGTTCGTCAGCACCATCAGGAACGCGCGCTTGCCCCGGACGAAGAAGGTCGGCGCGCCATGGCTCAGGCGCTCGCTCGTCTCCGGGAGTCCGAGGCAGATCTCCCGGATCCGAGCGAGCGTGCGCTCCCGCTCCACCGAACCGATCATCGAGGCAGATCGTCGCAGACACGGCAACCGGCGGTTAGCGGCGGGTTAGGGCGCCAAGCCAACTTTCAGGCGTCAAGCCGCGCCAGCTTGTAGCGGATGACGCAAGAAATTAGGTCGGCGAAGGGCAGGTGAGTTCAATGGCGACGTCTCCCCGGATCGTTCAGGGGCTCGCGGGCCTTGCGATCGTCAGCGGCGCGGCCGTCGCGCTGACCCTGAGGTTCGCCCTTGCGGATGAGGCCGGCCGGATCAGCGTGCCGCGACAGCCGAGCCTATTCTACGAGCGCGTCGGCGATCTCTCTGGCACGCGGGGCGTCTTCGGCGTCGCACACAACGCGGGCGACAGCCCCGCGACCGTGAGCACGGCGCTCGCGTACGGCGCGCACGTCGTCGAGATCGACGTCGTGTCGTCGAAGGGACGGCTCCGGGCGGCACACGACCTGCCTCTCCCGGCGTTCGGGGCGATCCGGCTGCGAGCTCCGGACCTCGAGCAGGTCTGGCGTGTCGCGCAACGAGCCGATGCGATCGAGCTCGATCTCAAGCAATCCTCGCCGATCTTCCTCGAGCCGTTGCTCGCCTTCCTCCGCATGCACCACGGGCCCGAAGTGATCGTCGCGAGCCGCCGCCTGTCGATGCTGCGCACGCTCCGCAAGCAGGCGCCGTCCGTCCGACGGTTCCTCAGCGTCCCCACCGGCCTCGCGCTCGAGCGTTTGAGAATCGATCCGCTCGTCCCGGGCGCCGTCGAGGGCGTGACCATTCGCCAGGACCTCCTCGACGCTCGGACGACGCGGTGGCTCAAGAGCCAGCACCTGATCGTCCTCGCGTGGGTCGTCGACGACGCTCGGCGGGCCCGCGAGCTCGTCGACTACGGCGTCGACGGGATTGCGACGAACAACCTGGCGATGCTCGAGGCCCTCGGGCGGTCGAGAGCGCCGCTCCGGACGCGGGAGCACTAGGCAGAGATGTCGATCGTCTCCACCCTCCTCTTCGTCGCCGTCTGGGGCGTGGCGATCGGAGCCGGCGGACGGTGGCTCGTACCGGGCCCGGATCCGATGCCCGCGTGGCTCACAATGGCGATCGGGATCGCCGGCTCGCTCGTCGGCGCCGGCGCAATCGTCGCCGTCGTGGGGCTGCCGGAGACGGCAGGCGAGGCGTATGCCGTCATCTGGGCCACGATCGCGGCCTCCCTGGCCGCCTCGGCACTCCTCGTCGTCGCTTACCGGCGCTTCGTTCAGCACCGTGCGATCGTGGGTCGAACGGCGTACCACATGCCGTCCAAGGGGATCGGGATCCCGGCCATCCTCGAGCGGCTCGGCATCGAGCATCGCGCGCAGAACGCGTCAAGCCCCGGCCGTGAGGCCGCCCAGCGGTTGAGCGAGCTGGCCGAGCTGCGTGAGCGCGGCCTGATCACCGACGAGGAGTTCGAGACGAAGAGAGCCGAGGTGATCGCGGCGATCTAGGCCATGTGGAAGCTCGCGATTACCTTCGGCCGACACCACGATGACCGGCCTCCGTTGCTGGCACGTGCGCGGCGGCTTCCGCGCACGCTGGAAGAACGGGCCGACGCGCAGCGCACTGCCGCGCTGGACAGCCGAACGAGCGCCTTGATCTCCGACATTGCCGCAGTCCGGCCGACCGCCGCCGAAGCCGGCCCGTCGGACATCAGCTACACGATGCGCGTGGCGTGGGAGCTGGTCGCCGGACTCCGCGCCAGCCTGCTGAGCCTCGAGGAGCGCGCCACGAGAGTCGTGCCCGCGCAGGTGGCCGGCCTGATCGCCCTCTGGACGCAGATCCACACGTTCGACCGAGCGCCCGCGCTGGTCCTCATCTGGAGCGCGTGGGCGACGGAGATCGTCGCGATCCTCATCCTGGCCTACCTCGTGATGCCGAGCCGCCTCGCGAAGTTCTGGGCCGGCCTGATTCCGCCGGAGGTCGTCCTCGCTGAGCTCAGGCCTTTGAGCCCGGACGACGAGGGCGCGATTGCGGCCCGGATGTCGGCGACGCTGCACGCGCAGATCGACCGGCTCCGCCGCGGCTTTCGGCTCGCGGTCGGGATGAGCACCCTCGCGCTTGTCCTTACGGCCGTCGGCTACGTGATCGAGAGGTCGTAAGCGGAACCCTGGCTGACCGCTAACCCGCTTCGGAGCCGCTCATGATCTCGTAGACGTTGCCGTCGGGCGCGCGGAAGTGCGACCACGCGTAGCCGTCCGCAGCGGACTCGGGCGAGGCGAAGAACTTGATTCCTGCCGCTTCCATCTCGGCCTGTGCGGCAGCCACGTCGTCGACCCGAAAGCCCACGACCGGCCCCGTCGTGAAGTGTTGGTGGTATTCGTCGTCGGCGGCGAAGACCTCGATCGTGTCGCCGTTCGGCAGCCGGAAGACCGCGAACCCGGACTCTTCGATCTCGGGTACGAGCCCGAGCGTCTCCTTGAAGAAGGCCGCCATCGCCGCGTGCTCCGCGGTGCGGGTTCCGAGCCACCCGAGGCCCTTGACTTGCATCCGCCGATCCTACGCTTCGACTCTTGACCCAGCGGGCCGCGCGTGCCATAAGGCCGCAACGGCAACGAAGGAGGCGAGCCGGCTGGCCGCTCCCGTCGATTCGTTGCTGCGGCGCTCACACCCTCTAGCCAGGAGGCTCAGGTGATGTCGAAGCGTGCCCGCAACACGCTCGTCCTAGGCACGGCCCTAGTCGCCGTGCTCGCAATGGCCACCGCCGCTCGCGCCGTCGGCAGCGGTGCTGGTCAGAATCCGCTCGCCGCGATCAAGGCCGACACGCAGGCAATCCGTGCCGCCGTCACGAACAGCGCGTTCGGCCTGCGCGAGATCAAGCGCGAGATCCGCGTGATCCAGTCCCGCTCGAATCGGCTCGAGGTCGAAGCCGAGGTGAACGAGGCGGCCTGCGCCTCCGTCCCGGTCCAGTGCGGAGACGGGACGACGGGACACACCTTCGCGCCCGCGTCGGCGTCGAACCACAATCCGGTCGAGATCGTCGTGCTCGTGACGCTGAACGGCGTGCCCGTCTCCGGCCTCGCCGCGTCGGCATTCGACTTCAGCAACCGATTCGTCCCTGCAGGCGGGCCCGGCGCCGTGCTCTGTCCCGCAGGCGGCTCCGGCTGCGCGTCGCCGAGCAACCTCTTCCAGGACGGGGGCGACGGGACGTACGCATTGTGGGCGCACCCGGCTCCGCCCGGGAACTGGAAGTCAGGCGCCTACCACGGCCGGATCACGGTGACGGGCGCGGGAGGAGTCCGAGGGAGCACGCTCTTCGAACTGAACATCCCGTAGCCGGCCCAGGAGGGCTTGGCGAAACATCGTCTGTGCCGTCGGGCGAAGTTCCGCCAAACCCTCCTAGCGCTCCCGCAGCACCACCAGCTTGTCGACACCGGACTCGGCCCCCCACACCTCGCCGTCCCGGCCGAGGAGCTGGCGGACCTCGCCGCGCGAGCTCGGAAGCTTGATCGTCGTGAACCGTCCAGTACGCGGGTCGAAGCGAACGAAGGCGTTCGCCGCGAAGTCGGTGAGCCAGACGATGTCGCGCTTGTCGACATAGACCGCGTACGGCTGCGGACGCCCGCCCGGCAGTCGCCACTCGCGCCACCGCCGCCTTCGCGGGTCGTACATGCCGAGCTTGCCCGCGTTCCACTCGCTGACCCAGATCCGGCCGCGCGTATCGGACCAGACGCGCCGGGCGCCCTGCCCGCGGGTCGGAGGACGCAAGACGGTCACGCGGCCGGACCGGGTGTCGATGCGGCCGACGTAGCTCCCCGCGAGCGAGGCGTAGTAGACGGTGCCGTTGGGCGTCGCGGTGATCCCGTACGGGCCTGCCCCGCGCGGCGCGTTGAATACCCGCACGCGGCCGACCTTCGGGTCGAGGCGGCCGTAGATCCCGCTCTGGCCGGTAAACCAGAGCACTCCGCCACGGTCGAAGGTGGCGGTGTTGAGGTTCGCGAAGCCGCTTCGCCTCGGGAGTGGAAAGCGGCGGACGCGCGCCGTCCGCGGATCCACGCGGACAATCGCGTTCAGGCCACCGTCCGTGATCCAGGGCGCACCATCCGGCCCGACGATCACTCCGTGGGGCGCCGAGCCCTTCCCGAGCGGAACGCGCCGTGTGCGGCCGGTCTTTGAGTCCAGCCACCCCAGCTCGCCTGACTGCTGCGCCGTGTACCAGACGCCGCCGTCGCGGGCGGGAGCGACGTCGTGCGGGTGCGAGCCTGCCGGGACGGCGTACTCGCGCAGCTCGAACGCGCTCTGCCGGCCACCCGCTGCAATCGGGAGCGACGCGGCAAGAGCGACGGCCGCCAACCAGACGACACGCATGCCGCCAGCGTACGTAACGACGCGCGAGATGCTTTGCGAGCCGCCCACCCGATGACTGGTAGCTTCGACTGCTCGTGAAGCTGCTCGTCATTGGCGGCACGCAGTTCGTCGGACGCGCCGTCGTCGCCGAGGCGGCCGAGCGCGGTCACGATGTGACCGTCTTCCATCGCGGATCGACCGAGCCCCAAGATCTGCCTTCCATCGAGCACGTCCACGGTGACCGCAGCCTGGACCTCGAGCAGCTCGCAGGCCGCCGCTGGGACGCCCTCATCGACACCTGCGCGTACGTGCCTCGCGAGGTCGACGATGCGGCGAGTGTGCTCGGCCGCTCAGTGGACCTCTACACCCTGGTCTCGACGCTCGCAGTGCACCCCGACATGCCCATCGGCTTCAGGGAGACGAGCGGCACCCATCGCGCGCCGTTTCCGGAGACGGAGGAGATCAGGCGAGACACCTATGGGCCGCTGAAGGCCGCGTGCGAACGGGAAGCGCACCGAGGCTTCGGCGAGCGCTGCCTGATCATCCGCCCCGGCTTTCTGTGCGGTCCGCACGATCCCACCGACCGGTTTACCCACTATGTCCGGCGCGTTGCGGCCGGCGGCGAGATGCTCGCGCCCGGTCCGCCCGATGCGCCGTTCCAGATCCTCGACGTCCGCGATCTCGCGAGCTTCATGCTCGGCCGGATCGAGGCCGGCGACTGCGATATCTACGGCGCCGTCGGCCCGGACCGGCCCCTGACCATCGCAGCCGCGCTCGAAGAGGCCCGCGTGGTCGCGGGTGCCACGACGCAGTTCCAATGGGCGGACGCGGACTTCCTGATCTCCCTGGACGGCCCGATCGAGCGCTGGTTCCCACTTTGGGATCCGGAGCGACCGGAACTTCACACCTACGACGCCGGCAAAGCCGAAGCGGCCGGCCTCAGCCGTCGCCCGTTCGCACAAACCGTCGCGGACACTCTTGCTTGGGATCGCGCCCGCGGCGAGCCGCAGCTTCGCACGGGCCTGCCGCCGGAGAAGGAACAGAAGCTCCTCACGGCCTGGTCCCAGTGAGTGATCCGGACGCGGGCCCTTGTCTCGCCCCCGCCGACGGGATTCACTATGCGGATGCTCCACCCCGGCCGGCTGGTCTCCGCCTTAGCTGTCTCCGTTCGAAACGCGAACGTCCGCCGCGTCGAGCTCGCCTGGGGCGCCGCGATCACGGCGGAGTGGGCGCACTTCGTCGGGCTCAGCGTGTTCGCCTACGACGAGGGCGGCACGTCGGCGGTTGGAATCGCAGGGCTGATCCGCCTGTTGCCAGCAGCGGCGATCGCGCCGTTTGCCGCCTCGCTCGGCGATCGCTTCCGCCGGGAGCGCTTTCTCCTCGTGATGACTCTCGTCGGTTCGAGCGCGCTCGCGGGATCCGCCGCGGCGGCGTATGGGGGCAGTCGCTCCCTCGTGTTCGCACTGGCGGGTGTCGTCGGGATCTCGTCCACGCTCATCAGGCCGGCCCTGCAGGCGCTGCTGCCGTCGCTCGCCCGGACACCGGAGGAGCTGATCGCGGCGAACGGGGCAACCTCGACGATCGAGAGCCTCGGAACGCTCGCCGGACCGCTCTTCGCCGGCGTGCTCGTGGCGGTTGCGGACATCGGCCTTGTCTTCGCCGTCGGCGCAGGAGCCCTGCTCGCGGCGGCGGGAGTCCTCGTGCGCGTCACCGTCGAGGGGCGGATCGCCCTCACCGCCGCGCCGCACAAGGAGAGCGCGCGAAGCATGATCACGACCGGGCTCCATGCGGTGGCCCGGTCAGCGAGAGCCCGACTCGTCGTCGGCCTCGTAGCCGCGCAGGCGTTCGTCCGCGGCTGTCTGAACGTCCTGATCGTCGTGGCGGTCTTCGAAGTCCTGGACGGAACCGATGCCGACGTTGGGTACCTGACAGCGGCCGTCGGCGTCGGCGGCCTCCTCGGGGCGATGGCAGCGATGACGCTGGGAGGGCGGCGACTCGCGGTCCCCTTCGGCATCGCCCTCGTGTTCTGGGGGATCCCGATCGTGCTCATCGCCCCACGGCCCGACCTCGCGGCGGCGGTCGTCCTCCTCGCGGTCGTCGGGGCCGCCAATAGCGTCGAGGACGTCGCCGTCTTCACCCTGCTCCAGCGGATGATCCCGGACGACGTGCTCACGCGCGTGCTCGGCGTTCTTTGGGGCCTGGCGATGGGCGCCATCGCGCTCGGCTCGATCGCAGCGCCCGCGCTCGTCAGTGTGCTCGGGCCGCGTCCCGCCTTCGTCGCGGTCGGTGCGATCCTGCCCGTCCTGGCGCTGATCAGCTACGGCCAGCTGGTCCAGATCGACAAAGACGTCGCGCCGGCTCCCGAGCTGGAGCTGATCGACGGCGTGCCGATGTTCGCTCCACTCTCCGTGGCGACGAAGGAACGCGTTGCGGCGCGGCTCGTCCCGATCTCGGTCTCGGCAGGCGAGCGCGTCATCCGAGCAGGCGATGCTGGCGACCGCTTCTACATCGTCGGCGAGGGCGAACTCGACGTCGACGCCGGTGGACAGCACGCAACGGCCGGCAAGGCCGACTACTTCGGCGAGATCGCGCTGCTCCGCGACGTGCCGAGGACGGCGACCGTCACGGCAACCGTCGACTCCCGGCTCTTCGCGCTGCAGCGCGACGACTTCCTGGCCGCGGTCACGGGCCATTCAGCCGCCCACGCGGCCGGACAGGCGGTCGCCGAGGCACGCTTGGCGCGCACGTCGCCCACCTGAGACCGCACCCCCTCAGGCTGCCGTCTCGGCGAGCTCCTTGCAGATCCGTCGCATCCTCCGCTCGCGGGCGGCGAACGCCGCGACCACTTTCGGGTCGAACTGACGGCCGCTCTGGGCCAGGATCTCGTCGACCGCATGCTCCCACCTGAGCGCGCGTCGGTACGGTCGTTCGCTCGTCATGGCGTCAATGGCGTCGACCAAGGCAAAGATCCGGGCGCCGGCCGGGATCTCGAGACCCTCCAGCCCGTCCGGATAGCCCATGCCGTCCCAGCGCTCGTGGTGCGAGCGAACGACCTTCAGCCCCTCGCCCTGCATGAG
>JBKOXJ010000070.1:0-6365 GCA_046724905.1 Actinomycetota bacterium
GCGAAGGACGAGAGCTGGTCGACCATCCCGTTCACGGTCGTACCGATTCGCTGAAACTCGCCCTTGACGGGCTGCCCGTCGATCCGGAGCTGCATCTTCTGGGAGAGGTCGCCGTCGGCGACGGCGTCGATCACGCGCGCCACCTCCGTCGTCTGGCGGACGAGGTTGTCGATCAACGAGTTCAGCGCCAGGAGGCTCATCTCCCACGAGCCGGTCGCGCCCTCGATCTCGGCCCGCTCGCTGAGACGTCCTTCGCGGCCGATCACGCGGCTGACGCGGACGAGCTCCTTGGTCGTGTCCTCACGCTTCTGCGCGAGCTCGTTGAAGGCTCGCGCGAGCTCGCCGGCGAGCCCGGAGCGCCGCGTCGAGAGGCGAAGGCCGAGCTCGCCTGCGCTCGCGGCGCGCAGGCCCTCGAGCAGCTCGCGGAGCACCTGCTCGTCGACGCCTGAGCCGTTGGCCTCAGGCGCCGCGCGCGATCGGGTCGCCTGTTTCCGGGCCTTAGCTCTAGTCCGTTCCCGAGTCGACAACGAAGCTCCTTTGTTCGGGGTCGCGCGCTCCTCCGGTGCCCGTCACCGGTTCACCGCGAAGCGGCGGTTTCCTACGGGTGTCTGGACGCCCTGCCGGGCGCGCCTGGCCGCTTTCTTATCCGCGTTCGTCTTCAGTCCTCGTTCCGCACGAACCCCCCGCACGGACGCGGAAAAGCTACCTGTCTGCGCGGGCTTCTGCTGGCGTGGACAGGGCCTGTGCGAGATCGGCCCAGAGCTCGTCGGCGGGCTCGAGACCGACACTCAGGCGGATCAGGCCGGGCGGCACGCGATCGCCCTCCCACCGGCTCCTCGTCTCGAGCGCCGAATGAACGCCGCCGAGGCTCGTCGCGTTCGCGATCAGCCGCGTCGACGTCTCGACCCCACGCGCTGCCTCGGCGCCGCCGGCGACGTCGAACGAGAGCAGCCCGCCGAAGCCTGGATAGCGGACGCGCTCGACGGCCGGATGCGCCGCGAGGCGCTCTGCGAGTGCGGACGCCGTCGCCGTCTGCCGCTCGACGCGCACCCGCAGCGTCTTCAGGCTCCGTAGCAAGAGCCACGCGACGTCGGGCGCCGCGACGATCCCGGTGCGGCCGCGAAGCTCTCGCAGCCGGTCAGCGTCGGCGCGATCGCGGCAGACGACGGCGCCGAGCAGCGCGTCGTGGTGGCCCGTCAGGTACTTCGTCGCGCTGTGGAGTACGAAGTCGGCGCCGTGCTCGAGCGGGCGAAGGTAGATCGGCGTCGCCGCGGTCGAGTCGACCACGACGGGCGCCGGATGAGCGGCCGCGGCCTCGAAGTCCGGCATCGTCAGGAACGGGTTCGAGGGCGCCTCGAGCCACACGAGGTCGGCGTCGGGAGGCGGGCCGGTCTGGTCGAACTCGACGTGCCGGAGCCCCCAGCGCCCGAGCGCGCGGAACAGCACGGCCGTCCCGTAGTAGGCGCCCTCCGCGACGGCGATCGTCTTCCCGGGCTCGAGCAGCGCCAGCACGAGCGCCGTCGTCGCGCCGGCGCCGGACGGGAAGAGCAGCGCCTCGCCGCCCTCGAGCTCACCCAGCGCATGCTCCGCCGCGACGCCGGTCGGGTGTGCGTACCGCGAGTAGTAGAACTCGCCCGGCTCGCCGCCCTCGTACGGCCAGATCGTCGAGCGGTCGAGCGGCTCCGAGGGCATTAGTGCCGGTAGCGCCCGGGCGATACGCCGACAGCTCTGCGGAACGCCTTGCTGAACGAGACGTCCGAGCCGTAGCCGTAGCGCCGAGCGATCTCGTACACGGGCGCGTCGGTCGTTCGCAGCTCCTCGGCGGCGCGGGTCAGGCGGATCCGGGTCAGGTAGCGGCGAGGCGATTCGCCGGTCGCCGCCTTGAACCGCTCGGACAGCGCAGAGCGCGAAAGCGCAACGGCACGCGCGAGCTCGTCAACGGTCCAGGGGTGGTCGGGACGTTCGTGAAGGAGCCGTACTGCGGCGGCGGCGAATGGGTCGCGCAGCGCCTCCGCGCCCTCGCTCTTCGCGAGGACCTCGCGAATCGCCTGCGTCACGAGCACATCCGTCAGCCGCGTGACGACGGCGTCCGCCCCGGGTCTGAAAGCCGGCAGCTCCTGCCCCAAGAGCGAGATGGTTCCGTCGAGCCAGCCGTTCGGGCCGCGCACGTGGAGGAGGGGCGGCAGGAGCGCGAGCAGCGGGGTGGCCGAACGGCCCTCGAGCACGAAGCCTCCGCACAGGATCTCCGTTTGCTCGCCGCGGCCGTCCCGAACGAGCCTGCCGTCCAGGCCAGGCGTCTCCGCGAGCAGGTCGTCGAGCAGCCGGACGGGCGTTTCGGGGCGGTCACGCAGCGCGTGGCCGTGACCGTGTGGAAGCACGACGAGGTGCCCGGCGGCGACCTCGAGGTGCTTCTCGACGCCGTCGACGTCGAGAACCCCGCGGCCCCCCAGGACCAGGTGAAACGACGCTGCGTCGCGCGCGGCCACGCCGAAACCCCAGGGCGCGGCGAAGTGTGAGAGACACCACACGGTGCTGCGGACGCGAACGGTGCGCAGTACCTCGCTGAGGACGTCCTCCTTCGGAAGCTCGCTCAGCCTACGCATCCGGTGGCGCGGTTAGGAATCGCGGAGGTTCGGCCATTGCGGTCGGCACAGACGCCGCCTAGCTTCGCATCACCTGCAACGCCACGCGAGGAGGGTGATCCCATGGCCGGGACAGACGCGTCGCCCCGGGAGATCGTCGAGCGCTACCACGAGGCTTGGGCGCGCAAGGACTTCGAGACCGCGCGGAGCCTGCTCCACGACAATCTTGCGTTCAAGGGCCCGATCGACACCTTCAACAACGCCGACGACTACCTGGCCGCTCTCCAGCGCCTCGCGCCGATGGTGACCGGCGTCGACCTGAAGAAGATCGTCTCGGAAGGCGAGGACGTCGTCGTCCTCTTCGACCTGCTGACCGCGATGGGGCCGGCGCCGGTCGCGGAGTGGTACCAGGTGCGCGGCGACCGGATCGGCGCCGTGCAGGTGTACTTCGACGCCCGACCGTTCGCGCCGCCGGAATAGCGTCGCCACGCCTGCGATGTCCGCACCGTAACCGCGTCGTACTAGGCTGCGCGGCGTTGGCCGCGACCGACGAGGAGCGACAGGCCGAGGAGTCCACGCGGCGAAAGCTCGACGAGCTCCAGAAGCTCCGCGAGGAGGCGCTCCACGCCGGCAGCGAGTCGGCCGTCGCCCGCCAACGCGAGCAGGGGAAGATGCTCGCGCGGGAACGGATCGAAGGGCTCTTCGACCCCGGCTCGTTCGTCGAGCTCGACCGCTACGTCCGCCACCGCACTTCCGAGTTCGGGATGCTCGAGCGCCGCCCCTACGGCGACGCCGTCGTCACCGGCTACGGGACGATCTTTGGCCGCAAGGTCTTCGCCTTCTCGCAGGACTTCACCGTCTTCGGCGGCTCGCTGTCCGAGGTGTTCGCCGAGAAGATCTGCAAGGTCATGGACCTGGCCGCGAAGTACGGCTGCCCGGTCGTCGGGATCAACGACTCCGGCGGCGCGCGGATCCAGGAGGGCGTCGTCTCGCTCGCGGGCTACGCGGAGATCTTCTGGCGCAACGTGCAGGTCTCCGGCGTGATCCCGCAGCTCTCGCTGATCATGGGGCCCTGCGCCGGCGGCGCCGTCTACTCGCCCGCGATCACCGACTTCGTCCTGATGGTCGAGGGCTCGTCGTACATGTTCATCACCGGTCCCGACGTGGTGAAGACGGTGACCGGCGAAGAGGTCTCGTTCGAGGAGCTCGGCGGCGCCGCGACGCACGCCAGCCGCTCCGGGGTCGCGCACTTCATCTCGCCGGACGAGCAGGCGTGCCTCGAGGACGCCCGCTACCTGCTCTCGTTCCTGCCGCAGAACAACGTGGACCCGCCGCCGTACGCGGAGCCGTCCGACCCGGTCGACCGCGAAGACGCCGAGCTGGACACGATCGTCCCGGACGACCCGGCGAAGCCGTACGACATGAAGCAGGTGATCCAGCGCGTCGTCGACGACGGCGAGTTCCTCGAAGTGCACGAGCGCTGGGCCGAGAACGTCGTCTGCGGCTTCGCGCGGCTTGGCGGGCACTCGATCGGCGTCGTCGGGAACCAGCCGCGGTCGCTCGCGGGCGTGCTCGACATCGACTCGTCCGTGAAGGCGGGGCGGTTCGTGCGCACGTGCGACGCATTCAACATCCCGCTGGTGACGTTCGTCGACGTCCCCGGCTTCCTGCCCGGGACCGCGCAGGAGTGGGGCGGGATCATCCGCCACGGCGCGAAGCTCCTGTACGCCTACGCGGAAGCGACGGTGCCGAAGCTCGCGGTGATCACGCGCAAGGCCTACGGCGGGGCGTACGACGTGATGAGCTCCAAGCACATTCGCGCCGACTTCAACGTCGCGTGGCCGACGGCAGAGGTCGCGGTGATGGGGCCTGAGGGCGCCGTGAACATCGTGTTCCGGAAGGAGATCGAGGCGGCCGACGATCCCGAGGCGAAGCGCGCGGAGCTGATCGCGGACTACCGCGCGCGGTTCGCGAATCCCTACACGGCGGCCGAACGCGGCTACGTCGACGATGTGATCGAGCCGCGGCGAACGCGACCGTTCCTCATCGACGCGCTGGAGACCGCGCTCACCAAGCGTGAGCCGCGCCCGCAGCGCAAGCACGGCAACGTCCCGCTCTAGCTAACCGCTCTAACTAACGGCGGCCGTAGCGAAGCTGGATCGCAAGCAGGTGAAGAGTGTGTGCCGTCATGCGATTGCTGCGGCCTTCAGCGGCGTCGGCTCGTCCTCGCCGCGGTAGGCCCGGACCTGGTTCTTGCCGCCGCGCTTTGCGCGGTAGAGCGCGGCGTCCGTGACGCGATAGAGCTCGCTGCGCTTGATCCCGTGGCGCGGGAAGACCGCCACGCCGACTGAGATCGTGATCGGCTCGCCGTCGGGTGCCTCGACCTCGCCGAGCCGCGCGACGATCGACCGCGCGACGTCGAGACCCTCGGACTCGCTCATGCGCGGAAGGAGCACGGCGAACTCGTCGCCGCCGATCCGGAAGGCCTCGCCGCCCGAGCGCAGCTCGGATGCCACGGCCTCGAGCACCGTGTCGCCGACGGGGTGGCCGAAGCGGTCGTTGATCGCCTTCAGGTCGTCGACGTCGATCAGGCACAGCGCCAGGGGCGTGCCGCTCGCGTCAGCGTCCTCGAGCTCTCGCTCGAGCCGCTCGTGGAAGTGGCGGTGATTGCCGAGGCCGGTGAGAGGGTCGGTGAGCGCGAGACGTACGGCCTCGAGCGCCCGGTGGACCGACCGCTGGTAGAGCGCGATCGCGAGCAGCGGCCCGACGAGCGCGATCGAGAGCAGCGGCGAGCGCTCCCAGAGCACGGCCAGCATCAGGCTCGCCGACGCCATGATCGCGAAGGGCACCGAGGTGTAGAGCGCGCTCGTCCGCAGCAGCGGCAGGAACGGCTCACCTGCCCACCGGGCGATCACTGCCGCGACGAGCAGGACGTTGACGAAGTAGAACGCCCCCGCGCCGAGCGCGACCGCAAAGAGCAGATGCAAGACGTCGGATGCCTCCGGCGCGAGCGCGATCGCACCCCCCGCCGCGGCGCCCGCGATCGTGTAGACGGCGCCGTTGTAGGCCAGGCGGATCGGCGGGCGTCGCTGGATAACCTCGAGCGTCGCCCGAGTCAGGAACGCGACGATCGCCGCCGGCGCCCAGCCGTAGACGAGCCCCGTGGCGACGACGAATACCGCCGCAAGCGCGACGTAGCCCGCCGGCAGGCTCTCGACGGGGACGGGGAACGCCTCCGCGAGCATCGATGCCGCCAGGAGCGCGCCGACACCCGCCAGCATCTCGATGCTCGGCTGCGAGGCGGCAAAGCTCGAGACCGCGGCGGCGAGGACGCCTGCGCCGGCCAGGACGACCGGCACCAGCAACGGCAAGAGCCGGATGGTCGCTTCGGCTTTGCGACCCTCCGGCTCAGCCGATCCCGCGCCGCGCTCCGCGACGCGTACGGGACTCGGCCTCACGCGCTTCTACCAGTAGAAGCCGAATCCGTCGAGCGAAAGCGAATCGAAGCCGAGCGAACCGCCGATGAGGGCGAATGCCACAGCGGCGAGAAACGCGAGCTTCACCTTCCAGTGGAGCACGTACCTCTCCTTCCCCTTGGACGCCAGGAACTGACTCACTATTCCCGGATTCGGCCTTGCGGCCATCACTCGAAAGGAGGATTTAGGGCTCCCCCGGAGGGATCCCCCGGCCCAGAGCTTCCAGCCCCCAAGGCGACGCTTGCGGTGCCGACCGTCAGGACGCGCGGTTCATCCGCGCGTCCGTCTGAACTGACCGGCCGACCCG
>JBKOXJ010000091.1:0-6411 GCA_046724905.1 Actinomycetota bacterium
CTTCGCTCCTGGGGCGTAGGGTCGAGCCACCCGCCGGTCTCTCCCTTGTAGGTGCCGCGGAAGAGGGCGAGGGGCGTGCGCAAGAGGATCTTCAGGTCGAGCCAGCCCGAGCGGTGGTCGACGTACCAGACGTCGAGCTCGATCCGCTCGGGCCAGGGCAGCGCCGCCCGTCCGTGCACCTGCGCCCAGCCGGTGATCCCCGGCTCGACCTCGAGCCGGCGTCGCTGGTGCGGCGTGTACTGCTCGACCTGGTAGCGCAGCGTCGGGCGCGGGCCGACGAGGCTCATCTCCCCGCGAATCACGTTCCAGAACTGTGGCAGCTCGTCGAGCGAGAGCCGCCGCAGGAGGCGTCCGACAGGCGTGATCCTCGGGTCGCCCGTGTTGACCGCGAAGCCGGCCCCCTGACGCTCGGCGCCGACGACCATCGTCCGCAGCTTCAGCAGCTCGAACTCGCGTCCGTCGCGGCCGACGCGGCGCTGGCGGTAGAAGACCGGGCCGCGGTCCTGGAGCTTGACCGCGAGGGCAGCGAGTCCGAGGAACGGCGAGGCCAGCGCGAGTGCGACCGATGCGCCCACGACGTCTCGGACCCTCCGTCCCACGGTGGAAAGGCTATGCGCCGGGAGAGCGGCGTCGCGCTCTCCGCCCCATAGAAGATGCGCGACGCGCTCCGCCGGTCGTGGGAGGAGCGTGCCAGTCCTACCTGACAGCTCCTGTCAGGAAATTCCCGTAGGGTCCCTGCGTGCGGGCGAATCGACTGCTTTCGCTGCTCCTGATGCTCCAGGCACGCGGGCGAATGACGGGCGAGGAGATGGCGCTCGAGCTCGGCGTCTCCGTCCGGACCGTCTACCGCGACCTGCAGGCGCTCGCCGAGGCGGGCGTGCCCGTACTCACCGAGCGCGGCCGCGGCGGCGGCTGCCAGCTCCATCCCCGGTACCGCACCGGGTTGACCGGACTGTCGTCGCGCGAGGCCGAGGCGCTGTTCGCCTTGAGCGCGCCCGTGGTTGCCCGGGACGTCGGCCTCGAGGGGCCGCTGACGGCGGGCCGCCGCAAGCTCGTCGCGGCGCTGCCTGCGAGGCGTGCGGCGCGCGAGCGGATCCACGTCGATCCCGCCGGCTGGTTCCGCTCGACCGAGGACGTGCCGTGCCTGCGGCCGCTCTTCGACGCCGTCTGGGCGGAGCGGCGAGTCACGATCCGGCACCACCACCATCAGGGCCCTTCGCGGGAACGCGAGGCCGAGCCGCTCGGGCTCGTCGTCAAGGGCGGCGCGTGGTACCTCGTCGCGGACACCGAGGACGGCCTCCGCGTCTTCAGGGTCTCGCGCATCGAGACCGTCTCGGCACCGGGGGAGCGCTTCCGCCCGCCGCAGGACTTCGACCTCGTCGGCTTCTGGTCGAGCTGGGCCGAGGAGTGGGAGTCGAGGCGCCCGCGGGTGGACGTGACTCTGCGCGTCGCGCCCGGAGCGCTCGGGCGGCTGCCGCGCTACGCCACGCCGACGAACGGTACGGTAGAGGAGGCCGACGGCTGGACGAGGATCACGCTCGCGTTCGAGACGCTCGAGCACGCACGGCCAGATCTGCTCGCGCTCGGCCCCTCTGTCGAGGTTCTCGAGCCTTCGGAGCTGCGCGAGAGCGTTGCCGCCGAGGCGCGGGAGACAGTCGCGCTCTACTCGCGCGTCGAGCGGGCGTAGAGGCTGTCAGCCCCGTAGGCCAGGGGTGGCACGCGGTCTGCGAGCCGGCGCAGCCTTTCCGACATGCGGACGAGCGCGCGGAAGCGCCGGGGCAGGAGCTCGAGGTCGGTCGGCTGCGGGTTGAGGGTGAAGAAGCCGTCGACCGACAGCTCGGTCGGGCCGATCCGGCGTTCGAGCTCGTGCCGCAGCTCGCGCGGCCCCCAGTAGCGGACGTCGAAGAGGTCGCGCGGCTCTCGAAAGCGGCGTTCGCGCGCCTGGTTGAGCAGGCTTCGCAGGCCGTAGATGTTCGCCATCTGGACGAGCGCCGTCCCGCCCGGCCGAAGCACTCGTCCGAGCTCGTCGAACGAGGCAACCGCCTCGGGTTTCGCGAAGTGCTGGAAGACGCTGTACGAGAACGCGACGTCGAAGCTGCCGGCGGCGAAGGGGAGGTGCCGCGCGTCCCCGACCGCGTAGAACGCGTCGACTCCGAGCTGACGCGCTACTCGACGCGCCGCCTGGATCGCGCGGAGCGACGGGTCGATCCCGACGGGCACGTAGCCGCGCCGAGCCGCGGCGATGCACCAGCGGCCCCAGTTGCAACCGACCTCGAGGAACAGGCGGCCGCCGCCCGGTGGCAGCCGTAGCTCCGGGATCGGATAGGACGGAAGCCGGTCGATCAGGTGGCGGTAATGGCGCCCGCAAGTCGCGGCGATCACCTCTTGGACGACCGGGTCCACGTCCTCGCCGGCAGGAACGGGCGCGTCCCGCTCCTCGAGCGAGACCCAGCAGGCGCCGTGCGTCGGCGTCTCCTCCTCCACGAGCAGCACCGGGACTCCGTCCTCCGCCGGATAGCGATGCCCCTGCTCGCACTCGACGCCGTCCCCGACCGCGCGGAGCACGGTGCGATCGCGCGGGCAGCGCAGCTCGACCGGCCCGAGTTCCACGTTAGTGCCGGATCGAGCGGACGTTGACGCTGTCTGCGAGCCCGGTCGGCGCCCCGACCTGTTTCAGGCGCTCCGAGGCGCGGACGAGCGCGCGAAAGCGCGCGGGCAAGAGGTCGAGGTCGCTCGTCTGCGGGTTGAGCGTGAAGAATCCGTCCGTCGAGAGCTCCGTCGGCCCGATCGCGCCGAACACGCGGCGGAGCTCGCTCGGCCGCCAGTACCGCACCTCGAACCGCTGCCCTTCGGCGAAGCCGCGGCGCGCGAGCTGGTACGCGCTGCGCACTCCGAACGCGTTCGGCATCTGCACCCAGCTCAGCCCGCTCGGCCTCAGGACGCGGGCGATCTCACCCACGGCGACGGCTACATCGGCCTTGGAGAAGTGCTGGAGCACGCCGTACGAGAAGACGACGTCAAAGCTCCCGTCGGGGAACGGCAGCCGGCGCGCGTCCGCGACCACGTACTCGGGATCGACGTCGAGCTGCCGCGCGATCCGCCCCGCGGCCACGATCGCCTCGAACGACGGGTCGATGCCGACGACGCGGTAACCGGCGCGGGCCGCGGCGATCGACCAACGTCCCCAGTTGCACCCGATATCGAGGAGGAGCTCGCCGGAGCCCTGCGCGAGCGGGAAGTCCGGGATCGGATAGCGCGGCAGGCCTGCAGCCAGGTGTCGATAGAGGTTGCCGTGCGTGCCGATGATCAGCTCGGCTACGTACGGATCGACCTCGTCGCCTTCGACCTCGGGCGGACGCGCCGCCCGCACGGCCTCGATCTGCTCCGGCCGCGCCCAGTAGCCCGGCTGGGTCGGCTCGATGTCCTCGACCACGAGCACCGGGATGCCGTCCGGGTACGGGTACTCGTGTCCCTCGCCGCAGACCAGCGCTTCGCCTCGCACCTCGAGCGGCGTACGTTCGCGAGGGCAGGCGAGCAACTCGAGCGCCTGTGCGACGGTCATGCGGCCACCCTTGCCCCATGAGCAGGGGAGGGGGAGTGTTCGCTGGGGGAACCGGGAGTTTCCCCCAGCCACTCTCGAAGGGGGCACGAGGGGGAAACGCTCGTTTCCCCCACGGGAGCGAGCCGCAGGCGAGCGACGGTCATCGGGTGCCCTCCGCCTTCGCCCAGACGGCCGGCACCCCGGCGCGCACGTAGCCCACGAGCGCCTCGACCGTCGCCCATGTGACGAGCGTGTAGTAGTAGGCGAGCCCGGCCCCGGGCAGCGGCAGCCGTGCGCGCCCCGCCGCGGCGAGCGCGAGGAGGCCGAGTTGGCCGGCCAGAGCCGCCGAGTATGGCCAGCCGCGGCCCGCAAGCGCAATGCTCGTCCCGAGCAGGACGAGGTGCAGCAGCCCGCTGCCGTAGCGGAGGTGCCGGTGGGAGACGATCTGCGCGAGATAGAGCGGGTCCAGCCGCCGCAGCATCCGCCCGCGCAGCACGATCAGCCAGCAGTGCTCGAACATCCGTACTTTCCGGCGGTACTCGTCCTCGATGTCTCGCGACGGCTTTTCGAAGGCGATCGCCTCCGGCTCGAAGACGGCGCGGCGGCCGTGCTGCACCATCAAGTACGGAAAGGCGAGGTCGTGGCCGAAGCGCGGATCGACCTCGACGTAGTCGGAGCGCCGGATCGCATAGATCGAGCCGTTGCCGCCGGTGACCGAGCCGAGCGCGGATTCGCTCTCGCGCAGCTTCAGCTCGTAACGCCAGTAGGCGCCCTCGCGGTTCGTCCCCTCCGCCGGCTCCAGGCGCATCTGCCCGCAGACGTACGCGACCTCGGGGTCGGAGAAGTTGCGTACCAGCCGCCGGAGGGCCGCAGCGGCCCAGACGGAGTTCGCGTCGGAGAAGGCGAGGATCTCGCCGTTGGTGTCGCGAACGGCCAGGTTCTGCGCAGCCACCTTGCCGCCGCGCGAGGCCCGCAACAACCGGACGCGACCGTCTTCGGCAGACAGGCGCTCGACGAGCTCGTCCGTCCCGTCGGTCGAGGCGTCGGACGCGACGACGATCTCGACGAGCTCGGACGGGTAGTCGAGGCCCAGCAGGTTCCGCACGCGCCGCTCGATCACCTCCTCCTCGTCGTGCGCCGCCACGATCACGCTCACGCTCGGGAGCCCGGCGCCCTTGCGCACGGGTCGAGGGCGCAGGCGCGCAGCGAGCGCCGCCGCAGCGGGGTAGCCGGCGTGCGTCCAGGCGAGCGCGCCGAGCGACCCCCAGAAGAGCGCCTTCAGCACCACGGCGCCCGATCCTAGTGCCCCTTCCCGTGATGCCGCCGAGCTTGTGGGTCGCGAGCACCAAGCCAGAGGCCGCACTCGCTCGCAGCCAAGGCTGGCCGCCTTGGTAAGAGCGAGCGTGGACTCTGGCGCCGCGTGATCGCGGGCCAGAAGCCGGCATGTATCGCTGGAAGGGGCACCGGTGGCGTTGTAAAGCGAACTGCACAGTGGGACAATCCGCTGGGGCGGAGGGAAGATCTGGCGTCGCTTCTCCGTCCAGTTGAGGATGCGTCCAACTTAGGACGCCGAGCCGAAGGAGTCGCCAATGCATGAGGCGATGACTACTGCGAGGCTCATCGAGCCTGCTGGCTCCGGCCTGGACACCGAGCGTGTCATGGTGACGGTCCCCCGGACAGAGGTCGAGGAGGCACTCCGCGCGGAGGAGCCGCCGGACCTGATGCTGGAGGTGGCGCGTCCTGCCGAGTCGGGCGGCGCCGCCGACTGGGACACCACCACGCTCACTGTTCGCCTGGACGAGGCAGAGCTCGAGCGCTTGCTCGAGGGGACGGACGGAAGCGACATCGCGCTCGGGTTCGATCGCGACGAGCTTGCGGCGCTCCTCGACGAGGACGTCGAGGCCCACGGTCTTCGCGAGAAGGCCGCGGTGCTGACCGTCGTGGCGACGACGGCGCTCGGTGTGGGCGCCGGAGTTGCATCGGCCACCGTCGGCCTGCCCGAAGGCGGCGGCGGGGCTCAAACGGCCCTTACCGGCGGCGCCGGGCCGGGCGGAGCGGTTGCCGCTGCCGGCACAGAGGCACCGGCTACCTCGACCGGCGGGGCAGTGCCCTCGTCGCCCGACGTCGTGGGCGGCGCTGCGGCGGCCGCCGGGACTGAGTCTCCTGCGATGACGATCGGCGGAGCAGCGTCCTCGTCCGAGGAGACGATCGGGGGAGCCGTTGCGGCAGCAGGCGACGAGTCGCCCGCCGTGGCGATGGGCGGCGCAAAGCTCACGACCGAGGAGCCGATTGGCGGGGCGGTAGCAGCCGCCGGCGACCAGTCGCCTGCCCAGGCCATGGGCGGCGCAGTGTCTCCGTCGACCGAGCCGTTCGGGGCGGTTGCAGCTTCGGGAGGCAGTTCACCTGCCGAGGCCACCGGCCTGGTAGGCGACGTCCCGACCCCGACTGCGACCGACACCGGCGGCGGCCTCTCGATGCCGGACACGGGCGCTGCGGCACTCGCGGCCGCGGGTGCTGCGCTCCTGATCACAGGAGCCGGCTTCGTCGCCGTTCGGCGACGCGGCGGCACGCAGCCTGCCTGAGCCAAGCATGGAGCCGGCCTGAGCCGAGCGCTCGGGCCGGCTCTGGTCTACCCGCGGAGGAGACAGCGGACACGGCGGTAGTCCGCGAGCGTGGGCGTCGTCCGATGGCGGCCTGTGCTCCCGTCTTGGGGCCGTTCGCGCGCCTCGCCTTGCTCCAGCGCGACCAGGACCTCCTCCAGCGCGTCCAGGCTCGCTTCGTGCAGCGCCGGGATCGTCGCCGCCAGCGTCGCGCGGAGCGTCTCTCGCCGCAGGATCGGCACCTCGCCCTCCGCGAGCACGGGGCCGGTG
>JBKOXJ010000165.1:0-21840 GCA_046724905.1 Actinomycetota bacterium
TCGGGGGCGTGCTGGCCGCGCCGGCGACGAGCAGGCTGCTCGACGACCCAGCCGTCGACGGGGTGCTGATCGCCGTCCTGGCGATGATCCAGGGGTTGATCTACGGGGTCTTCGGCTACTGGCTCGGCGGGGCGCTCCTCCTGCTCGGAACCGACTTTGCGGGAGGCACCGCGAGCTACCGGCAGGCCAGGCACATCCTGGCGTTCGCCGCCGCGCCGCTCGCGCTCTCGCTCGTGGCGCTGTGGCCGCTGCGCGTGGCCGTCTTCGGCGGGGACGTCTTTCGCAGCGGCGGCTCCGATGAGGGGTCGCTCGGGACGCTCTTCGCTCTGGGTGAGCTCGTATTCATCGCCTGGAGCACGATGCTCGTCGTGATCGGCGTGCGGGCGGCGCTCGGGCTCGGCTGGGCGCGCGCGGCCGCCGGGTCGGCGGTACTGACCGCGGTTCCCGTGGGGCTCGTGCTGCTGGCGGTTTTGCGCTAGCTCTTGATTCGGCTCTCGAAGACCGTCAGTTCCTCGTCGGGAATCGTGTAGATGTGCTCTTGGGCTGGGAAGGCTCCGCTTCGCACGTCACTGACGTAGGTTTTGAGAGCCGTGCGGATCTGATGGGCGAGGTCGGCGTAGCGCTTGACGAAGCGCGGCGCCCTGCCCTCCGTCAGCCCGAGCAGGTCGTGGTATACGAGGACCTGTCCGTCGCAGCCGACACCGGCGCCGATCCCGATCGTCGGCACGGTGAGCGCCTCGGTGATCCGCGTCGCCACGGGCGCCGGCACGGCCTCGAGCACGATCGAGAAACAGCCCGCGGCCTCGAGCGCCTGGGCGTCGGCCAGGAGCCGGGCGGCGCGCTCGGCGGTGCGCCCCTGCGCCTTGAAGCCCCCGAGCATCGTGGCCGACTGTGGAGTCAGCCCGACGTGGCCCATTACCGGGATTCCGGCGCCGACGATCGCCTTCACGCGGGAGAGCGACGGCCCCGCGCCTTCGAGCTTGACGACGTCGGCACCGCCCTCCTTGACGAAGCGCACCGCGTTCCGGACCGCCTCCTCGTCGGAGACCTGGTAGGTGCCGAACGGCATGTCGCCGATCACGATCGGGTGACCGACCGTTCGCGCCACGGTGCGGGTCATGAACAGCATCTCGTCCATCGTCACCGGCAGCGTCGCGTCGTGGCCCAGCACCACCATCGCGGCCGTGTCGCCGACGAGGATCAGGTCGACGCCCGCCTCCTCGGCGAACCGCGCGCCCGGCGCGTCGTAGGCGGTCACCATCACGATCTTCTCGCCGCGGCTCTTCATGGCCTCGAGCTCGGGGAGGGGCAGCTTGCTCATCTCGGTTCTCCTTCGAGGACGACGTTGTCGATGAGTCGCGTCGAGCCGACGCGGACGGCGGCGGCCAGCACCCGCGGCTCGAAGTCGGCCACCTCGACGTAGTCGACGTCGAGGCCGTCGAGCAGCTCGCGCGCGCGCCCCGGGTCCCTTGTGGCGAGCGCACGCGGCAGGCTCAGCGCCCGCTCCCGCTCCTCCGGCGAGAGCAGGACGTTCCTGGACGAGAGCGCGAGGCCGTCTGCGTCGCGTACCGTCGGCAGCACGCGGATCTCGAGCTCGAGATTCAGGTCGCGCACCATCTGCTTGATCACGGCGGCCTGCTGGGCGTCCTTCTGGCCGAAGTAGGCGCGCTGCGGGCGGACGAGGTTGAAGAGCTTGAGGCAGATCGTCGCGACGCCGCGGAAGTGCCCCGGCCGGAAAGCGCCCTCCAGCACTGCGCCGAGCTGTTCGACCACGACCCAGGTCTCGAAGCCGGGCGGGTAGAGCTCGTCGGCGCTCGGCGTGAAGAGCACGTCGACTCCCGCTTCTGCCGCGAGCCGCACATCGCGCTCTGCGTCCCGCGGGTAAGCGGCGAGGTCCGCTTCCCGGTCGAACTGCGCGGGATTCACGAACAGGCTCACGACGACGGCGTCGTTCTCGGCGCGCGCAGCCCGGAGCAATGACAGGTGCCCCTCGTGGAATGCCCCCATCGTCGGGACGAGCCCGACTGAGCCTGCCCGAGGCGGCTCGAGCGCGTCGCGAAGCTCGGGGATCGTCGCGGCGATCTTCACTTCGTCGCCTCGGCGAGCACGTCGTAGAGCGGCTCGAGGTCGGGACGCGTCGCGCGGATCGCCGCCCGGTGCGCCTCGACGGTCGCCCAGTCGCCGCGCTCGATCGGGCCTGTGAGCTCGAAGCCGTTCTCGATCGTCCGCCGCATCAGCGGCACGAGCCCTTCGGGTGGGGCGCCGGCCGCGCGGAACAGGTCGGAAGCCACGCGGTAGAGCGTGACGAGGTAGTTCGAGGCGATCGCTGCGCCGGCGTGGTAGAGCGGCCGGGCCTCGTCGGCGAGCTCGAACGGCTCGAGGCCGAGCGTCTGCGCGACCTCGAACCCGAGCTCGCGCGCCTCGCGCGACTCGGCGGTGACGGCGGCGTAGGCGCCGTCGAGCTGGTCGGGCCCGCGCGCGCGCGTGAAAGCCTGG
This sequence comes from Actinomycetota bacterium, assembly GCA_046724905.1. Classification (GTDB taxonomy): domain Bacteria; phylum Actinomycetota; class Thermoleophilia; order Gaiellales; family Gaiellaceae; genus JBKOXJ01. Next base: position 2,497 of record JBKOXJ010000165.1, read on the forward strand.
AGCGGATGGACTGCGAAGCGCCGCTCGTGCGGCTCGAGCGCCGCGAGCGGGGTGGCGCCGCTGACGTGGGCGATCCATGGCCCGGGGTCGATCCGCGCAGCCGTCTCGGCGATTGCCGCGTCGGGGACGCACAGCAGCACGAGCTCCGCGTCGTCACGTAGCTCGATTCCGCGCTCGCGGAGACGTGCAGCCACGGCTGAACCGACGCGGCCGGAACCGACCACCTGGACTGTCTCCAGCATTCGCGCTCCAGTTCCGTAGCGGTAACCGGGCGCCCCGAGTGTAGCGGCGAGGTCAGGATTTGCGGCGATCCGAGCCCCTGCCTAGACTCCCGGCGGTGCCGATCTACGAGTACGTCTGCATGAGCTGCGAGTCGCACTTCGAGGAGCTCGTCCGGAACGGACACGAGCCGGACTGCCCCGACTGCGGCGGCTCGAACGTGCGCAAGCAGCTCTCCGTCTTCGCGGCTCACGGGTCGTCGCCGCAGCCGAGCTTCGGTGAGACCGCTGCCGGCGGCGGCTGCTGCGGCGGTAGCTGCGGCTGCTGCTGAGAGGGCGTCCGCCGGGAGCCGTACACTCCCGCGCCGTGGTCGCCGTCCAGCCTCTGAACCGTCGCGACGAGCTCGCCTCGTTCGGCCAGATCGTCTCGGCCTGCACGAAGTGCCGGCTGGCTGAGACACGCACGCAGGTCGTGTTCGGCTCGGGGAATCCCGACGCCGACCTGTTGTTCGTGGGGGAGGCGCCCGGCTTCCACGAGGATAAGCAGGGCCTGCCGTTCGTCGGGCAAGCGGGCAAGCTGCTCGAGAAACTCCTCGCGGGGATCGGGCTTGAGCGCTCCGACGTCTACATCGCCAATGTCCTCAAGTGCAGGCCGCCCGGGAACCGCGACCCGAACCCGGACGAGATCGAGGCCTGTGAGGCGCACCTCTTCCGGCAGATCGAGCTGATTCGTCCGCGCGTTGTTGCGACCCTCGGCAATTTCGCGACGAAGCTGCTCTCCGGGAAGCCGCTCGGGATCACGCGTGTGCACGGCCAGGAACAGTGGACGACACTCGGCGGGAACCGCGTGATGCTCTACCCGCTCTACCATCCCGCTGCGGCGCTCTACACGCCGGCGATGCTGAAGATCCTCGAGGAGGATTTCCGCCGCCTTCCCGAGCTGCTCGGCCGGACGACAGAGGCCGCGCCGGAGCCGAAGCCGGTGCAACTCGCGCCGCCCGAGCCGACGGTTCAGCTCGGCCTCTTCTAACTACGCTCTCGGGCGTGGAGCTGGAATCGGCCTCGCCGGAGGAGACCGAGCGCGTCGCGGGCGCGTTGGCCGGTGTCGTACGGCCCGGCGACGTGGTCACGGTCTCGGGCAAGCTCGGGTCCGGGAAGACAACGTTCGTGCGAGGCGCGTGCCGCGCGCTCGGCGTGACGGAGCCGGTGACGAGCCCGACGTTCACGGTCGGACACCGATATCGGGGCGACGTGGACGTCTCCCACCTCGACCTCTACCGCTTCGGAGGGTTCTCTGCGGCCGAGTGGGGCGACCTCGAGCCGTATTTCGACGGGGCGGTCGTCTTCGTCGAGTGGCCGGAGGCGGGGCTGCACGCGCTCCCGTCGCCGCGGGTCGTCGTACGTTTGCAGCACGTCGATCCGACCCATAGACTGCTCAAGGTCGAGAGCCAGGAAAAAGCCCTGCTAGCGCGCGTTTTCGAGGGTGCTGGTCGTCGCATTTGATACTGCCACCGACGTCGCGACGAGCGCGCTCGTATGGGACGGCGAGGTGCTCGGCGAGCTGGCGTCGCAGCCGCGGACCGTGCTCGAGGACGTCGACGCACTCCTACGGCGCGGCGGCGTGCGGGACTCGCAGCTCGAGGGGATCGTCGTCGGCATCGGGCCGGGCAGCTTCACCGGCCTGCGCATGGGCCTCGCGGCGGCCCGGACACTGGCGTTCGCGCTCGACGTGCCGCTCGCGGGCGTCTCGACGCTCGACGCGCTCGCTGCGGGCTCTCCGGGAGCCGTGCCCATCATCGACGCTCGTCGGAGCGAGGTCTTCACCGGCGACGGAGCCGATTCCCGCGCGGTGCGGCCGGCAGAGCTCGAGCTGCCGGGGGGCACGGTCTGCGTCGGAGACGGCGCCGTCCGTTATCGCTCGGTGCTCGAGGAGGCAGGCGCCCGGGTCCCGCCTGACGGCGACGACGTCCACCTGCCGCGGGCGCGCTTCCACGCCGAGCTGGCGCGCGACTTCGGCTCCCCTGACGAGGTCGAGCCGATCTACGTGCGCATCCCCGACGCAGAACGAGCACTCCGCCCGGCGTGATCCGCGAGCTGAACCTCCGTGATCTGCCGGCGATCGACGAGATCGAGAAGCGGTCGTACCCGACGCCGTGGTCGCGCTCGATGTTCGCGGGCGAGCTTGCAAAGCCGTCCTCGATCTGCATCGGCGCCTTCGAGGACGAGACCAGCGCGCTGCTCGGCTACCTGATCATCTCGCGCTATGTCGATGCCTGGCACGTGATGAACCTGGCCGTGGCTCCGGAGCACAGGCGGCGGCGGATCGCGACGGAGCTCATGGAGCAGCTGTTCGAGCTGACGGCCGGCGACGGTCGGCGCGGCTACACGCTGGAAGTGCGCGTCTCGAACCAGGGGGCGATCAAGCTCTACGAACGGCTCGGTTTTCGGGCACGCGGAATCCGACGCGGCTACTACACGGACAACCGCGAAGACGCGCTCATCATGTGGAAGGACCCGATGCCGGCGTCGGCGAGTGCCTGACCGTTCGGGCCGGTCTGGGGAGAAAACGTTGCGCTTTCGTCACCTTCAACCTGTCCCTCGCGGCCACTGTCCGGGGACAGTCCCCGCCCGGATGGCGTGATCCTCGGGATCGAGACTTCCTGCGACGAGACGGCGGCGGCGCTGGTCACGCCCGACGGCGAGATCCTCGCGAACGTCGTCTCCTCGCAGGCCGAGCTCCACGCACGGTACGGCGGAGTCGTTCCCGAGGTGGCTTCGCGGAGGCACCTCGAGCTCGTGCTGCCGGTGCTCCGCGAGGCGCTGGGCGAGGCGAAGGCCGACCTCGGCGACGTCGAGCTGATCGGCGTCACGCAAGGCCCGGGGCTGATCGGAGCGCTCCTCGTCGGTCTCTCGGCCGCGAAGGCGCTCGCCTGGTCGCGCCGGCTGCCGCTGGCGCCGGTAGACCACCTGCAGGGACACGTCGCGTCGCTTTACCTCGGGCCCGACCCGCTCGAACCGCCCTTCCTCTGCCTGCTCGCAAGCGGCGGCCACACGCTTCTGCTCGACGTCCGCGACCAGCGCCACGCCCAGACGCTCGGCACGACGATCGACGACGCCGCCGGCGAGGCCTTCGACAAGGGCGCTCGTCTGCTGGGGCTCGGATACCCGGGCGGCGCCGAGCTCGACCGGCTCGCGCAGGAGGGCGACCCGGAGGCGTACTCGTTCCCGGTCGCGAACGTCCCCGGCCTCGACTTCTCCTTCTCCGGCGTGAAGACCGCGCTCCTCTACGCCGTCCGCGCTCTCGGCGGGGCCGAGCTCGAGGCCCATCGCGCCGACCTCGCCGCGAGCTACCAGCGCGCGCTCGTACGCGCTCTCGTCGAGCGCACCCAGCAGGCCGCGGAGCAGCTCGGCACCGAGCGGATCGCCGTCGTCGGCGGCGTCGCGGCCAATTCCGAGCTCAGGGCCTCGTTCCCGGACGCAACGTTCGCGCCGCTCGCCCTCTGCACCGACAACGCCGCGATGATCGCGTCGGCGGCGCGGTTCGCCGAGCCCGTTCCGTATCCTCGTTACCTTGGCCTCGACGCCTACGCCTCACGCGCGGCCTGAGCAGCTCTGGCCGCTGGCCGTCTTCGCGATCGCGGTCGCGCTCGTCCTGATCGCGGCCGGCGGCGGCAAGGCAGAGCGCCTCGAGGCGGGATCGCCCGTGACGTGGCAGGGACTGGCGGGCGGCGCGCGTCCCCGCGTGTCGCTCGGTCAGCGGATGATCGTGCTGCTGCGCTACCCGTCGCTCGCCGACCGGGTCGCCGCCTCCGGCGGCCTCGCCAGCGGCGAGCAGGAGCGCCGCTGGACCGCCGCCACGCTCGCGTCTCAGCGACTGTTGCTCTCGAAGCTCGCGGTCCAGGGCATCCGCGTGATGCCCGAGTTCAGCTACGGCCGGGTCGTGAACGGTTTCTCGGCCGTCATTAGCCCGCCCGCCGCCGCGCTACTCGAGCGGCAGGACGAGGTCGCAGGCGTCTTCCCGGTCCGCGCCGCCTACCCCGCCGCCGCCGGTCCGAGCCGTCCGCTGCTGCCGTCGAGCACCCGGCGCCTCGACGTCGGGCTGCCGGGCTTCGACGGCCGCGGCGTGACGATTGCCCTGCTTGACAGCGGCGTCGACCGCGCCCATCCGTTCCTGCGTGGGCGAGTCAGGGACGGAGTGGACATCGTCGGCGGCAGCGAGCTCGGGATCGCCGCCGTCCGGCCCGACGACCGCGGCGAGGTCGAGCAGCACGGCACCGAGCTCGCAGGGATCCTCGTCGGCGCGGGCGGCCCGTCCGGCCTCGCGGGCATCGCCGCGGGCGCGTGGGTGCTGCCGATCCGTGTGGCCGGGTGGCAGCAGGATGCCGCAGGCGGCTTCGCGGTCTACGCTCGCAGCGATCAAGTGCTCGCCGGCCTCGAGCGCGCCGTCGACCCGAACGGCGACGGCGACGCCCACGACGCGGCCCGGATCGCGCTCGTCGGGGTGGCGGAGCCGTTCGCCGCGTTCGCCGACGGCCCCGAGGCCAAGGCCGCGGCCGGCGCCATGAGGCTGGACACGCTGGTCGTCGCCCCGGCGGGAAACGACGGCGGAGGCGGCACCCGCCGCTACGGAAGCGTCTCGGGGCCCGGCGGCGCCCCGGCAGCCCTGACGGTCGGCGCCGCCGACCTGCGCACCCGCAGTGACGAGGTCCGCGTGGTGCTTCGTGCCGGGCTGCGCGTCCTGCTCGACGTGCTGGCTCCGCTGGGCGGTGCGGTTGCCCCCGAGCACGAGCTGGAGGCGCAGATCGCCGCGCCCGAGCTCGCCGGCAAGCATCGAATGGGCGTCGCGTCCAGCTCGATCCGCGGGTACTTCGACCGCCGCGGGTTCAGCCTGGTCGCCGGACGAGGGGCACTCGTGCCTGCAGGAGACTCGCCACAGCGCGCGGTCGAGAGCGCTGCGAGGGCGGGCGCGGTCGCGGCGCTGCTCTACGGCGGGAGCCTCCCCGGCGGAGCTCTAGGCCTCGATGAGAGCGCGCCGATTCCCGTCGTCGGTCTCCCGGCGCCCGCGGCCCGTCGGATCCTGCGGGCGATCCGCGCCGGCGCGACTGCCACCGTCTCGATCGGGAAGGCGCGCTCGACGCGCAACCGCGGCGCACGCAGGGTCGCGGCCTTCTCGTCGGGCGGCCTCGCGTTCGACAACCGCGTGAAGCCGGAGCTGGTCGCCCCCGGAGTCGGTATCGCGACCTCGGAAGCCGGCGCCAACGGCGACGGCTCGCCGCGCTACGGGACCGTGAACGGGTCGAGCGTCGCGGCCGCAGTCGCAGCCGGCGCGGCGGCGCTGCTGGCCCAGGCGCGGCCGGGCCTCGATGCACCTGGGCTGAAGGCGATTCTCGTAGGCTCGGCAGCGCCACTGGCTGCGGACTCGCTCGGGCTGCAGGGCGCCGGACTGCTCGATCTCGGCGCCGCGTCCGCAACGGAGGTGGCAGTCAGTCCGTCGACGCTCGCGCTCGGCCAGGCGACGCGGGTCGCGTGGCAATCCGTGCGCGACCTGCGCGTGCGCAACGAGTCGATCCGCCCGCTCCGGATCGCGATCGACGTCGAGCGCCGTGCCGAAGGCGCCGCGGCGGTGTCGTTCAGCGCGAGTCCGAGCCGGTTCGTCCTGCGCCCCGGCAAGACGCGGCGGGTCGATCTCGAGGCCGTCGTCAAGAGCGAGCTGAGCGGGCACGCGCCGGCCGAAGGGTTCATCATCGTCCGGCCGGACGGAGGTGCGCCCGTGCGCGTTCCCTGGTCGATTCCCTTCGGACGGCCGCGAACGAACCTCCTCGCCGGCGTCGTGCTCGCGACCCGGGAATTTCGCGTCTCCGATACGCGACCGGCGCCGCTTTCGCTGCGAATCGGCCGCGTCGTCCGCGGCCGGACGGGCGACACGATCCAGCCGGCGGCGCGGCTCGACGTCGAGCTCTGGACGGCCGCCGGAGAGCGGGTCGGCGTGCTCGCGCGACTCCGCGATCTGCTGCCGGGAAGCTACGCCCTGGGGATCACCGGGCGCGATCCGGAGGGAGACGCGCTCGAGCCGGGCGCCTACCGGCTCCGGCTGCTCGCATACCCGACAACGCCGGGGCCCCCGAGCGTGAAGAACGTGCCGTTCCGCATCAGAGGCCCCTCATAGCCGAGTCGACGCTTGCGGCGCCGACGTCAGGACGTGCGGGCTTCGCCCGCGCGTCCGTCGGAAATGACCGCTCTAGCCGCAGGAATCAATCACAATGGGTCTGGCGGGCGCGGCGCGGGGAAGACCTATACTCCGCCCGTTTGCAGCGAAAAAGGAGCGAGACGTGACCTCTGTGGCCCTTCAGGAAACCCACCTGCTCGAGAACCCGTTCGAGATCGCCCGCACCCAGCTGCGCCGGGTCGGGGACGCCTTCGACATCGACCCGAACCTGATCAACGTGCTGTCGCAGTGCAAGAAGTCGGTCGAGGTCTCGATCCCCGTCCAGATGGACGACGGCTCGACGCAGGTCTTCACTGGGTACCGCGTCACACACAACATCGCGCGCGGACCGTCGAAGGGCGGCATCCGCTACCACCCGGACGTCACGCTCGACGAGGTCAAGGCCCTCGCGATGTGGATGACCTGGAAGTGTGCGCTCTCCGGAATCCCGTTCGGCGGCGCGAAGGGCGGCGTCATCTGCGATCCGAAGGTGCTCTCCCGCCGCGAGCTCGAGCGGATGACGCGGCGCTACACGAGCGAGATCATCAACGACATCGGGCCGGAGCGGGACATTCCGGCGCCGGACGTCGGCACCGACGCGCGCGTGATGGCGTGGATCTTCGACACGTACTCGATGAACAAGGGCCACTCGGTGCTCGGCGTCGTGACGGGGAAGCCGCTCACGGTCGGCGGCTCGCTCGGACGCGAGGAGGCGACGGCGCGCGGGGCGCTCTACTGCATCCGTGAGGCCGTCCGCAAGCTCGACCTCCGCCTGGCCGGGCTACGGGTCGCCGTCCAAGGATTCGGCAACGTCGGCAGCTTCCTCTCGCGCTTCCTCGCCCAGGAGGGAGCGCGGGTGATCGCGATCTCGGACTCGCGCGGCGGGCTCTACAACGCGGAAGGGATCGACATCGAGGCGGCGTGGGCGCACAAGCACGAGACGGGGTCGCTCGGCGGCCTGCGCGGCGCGGAGCCGATTTCGAACGACGACCTGCTTCTGCTCGACTGCGACCTCCTCGCGCCCTGCGCGCTCGAGCAGGTGATCACGGCCGGCAATGCGGACAAGATCAAGGCGAGAATCATCTGCGAGGGGGCCAACGGGCCGGTGACGCCGGCCGCCGACGAGATCCTCGACGAGCGCGGCGTCCTCGTCCTGCCCGACATCCTCGCGAACGCCGGCGGCGTGATCGTCTCGTACTTCGAATGGGTCCAGGGCCTCCAGGAGTACTTCTGGAAGGAGACCGAGGTGAACGCGAAGCTGAACGACATCATCACGCGCGCCTTCCAACAGACCTGGAACGCCTACGAGCAGCGGAACACGAGCATGCGGCTCGCCGCGTACGGCCTGGCCGTCCAGCGCGTGTCCGAGGCGACGGTGACGCGGGGCATCTACCCGTAACCGCGGTCAGGCTCTACACCGCCAAGGGCTGCCACCTCTGCGAGCGGGCGCGCAGCCAGCTCGAAACGCTGCGCACGGAGCTCGCGTTCGACCTCGAGGAGATCGACATCACGGGCGACCCGAAGCTCGAGGCACGCCACCGCGAGTGGCTGCCGGTGGTCGAGATCGACGGCGAGCGGGCGTTCGTCTACTACCTTCCCGAGCCGGCGTTCCGCCGCCGCCTGGCCGCCGCACAAAGTGCCCGCTCCAAACGGAGTTTGTGACGGTCCCGCGCGGCAAGCGACGGGCGCTGTCAGAATACTTGGAGCCTGTTACAAACTCGGGGCGAGGAGGGGGATTGGCGGAGCGATTGACTGTCGGCGTGGCTGCTCGTCTGTCGCGCTACTTACAGGTCCTGACGCAGGCGCGGAAGATGGGCAAGGAGCGGATCTCCTCCCAGGAGATCTCCGACTACACGAACATCAACGCCACCCAGATCCGCCGGGACCTCTCGGCCTTCGGCAAGTTCGGCAAGCGCGGCGTCGGCTACAACATCGACTCGCTCCTGGGCGAGATCCGCAGGATCCTTCGCACCCAGGGGCAGCACAACATCGCGCTGGTCGGTGCCGGGCGGCTCGGACAGGCGATCGCCTCTTCGCCGATCTTCGCCGAGCACGGAATCAATATCGCCGCCGTCTTCGACGTCGACCCCGAGAAGGTCGGTCGGAGCATGGGCGGGTTGGAGGTGAGCGACGAGGCGCGGTTGGCCGAGACCGTGCGCGAGAAGAACATCATCGTCGGAGTGATCGCCGTGCCGGGCGACAACGCCCAGCGCGCGGCGAACGACCTCGTCGATGCCGGCGTGAAGATCATCTTCAACTACAGCGAGGCGCTCCTCGACGTCCCGAGCGACGTGCAGGTGCACACGTCGAACCCCGCCGTCGAGCTGCTGCACGCGCTCTATTTCCACCTGACGTAGTGCCCCTTTCGGTAATGCTGCCGCCCTTCTGGGTCGCGAGCATCAAGCCAGAGGCCGGCGTGTATTGCTGGAAGGGGCACTAGTTGCGGATCCTGGTCTGGCACGGCTACCTGCTGGCCGGCACGGGCTCGAACATCTACACACAGGCGCTCGCGCGCGAGTGGAGCCGGGCCGGGCACGAGGTCGTCGTCGTCTGCCAGGAGCGGCATCCCGAGCGGTTCGAGCTCGCCGGCGCGCAGGTCGTGCGGCCGGAGCTTCCGGGCGGTGTCCTGCCGGTCTTCGTGCTCGACCGCTATGAAGGGCTCGAGCCTCGGTACGTCCAGGATCTGACCGGTGCGCAGCGCGACGATTACGTGCGGGCGAACGCGTCGGCGCTCGGCGAGCTCCTGCCTGCCGACCTCGTGTTCGCGAACCACATCGTCATGGGAGGGCCTGTGGCCGCGGCTGCCGGCGCGCGATACGCAGTCAAGGCGCACGGCTCGGAGCTGGAGTACGCGATCCGCGGCAGCCCGGACCTCGCGCAGCTCGGCCGGGACTCGCTCGATGGCGCTGAGGCCGTCTTCGTCGGGTCCGATCACATCCGCAGCGTGCTCGAGGACGTCGTCGGTCACGTCGAGCGCGTCCACGAGGTGCCGCCGGGCGTCGACGTCGAGGAGTTCCACCTCGAGCCTCGCGAGGTCGCGCTCCGCGAGCTGCTGGCCGAGTGCCGGCAGGATCCGCCGAACCCGGGCAACGCAAACGAGCGCCTCCCCGACGAGGGCAACGCTGAGCGGCTCGCTGCGTGGTTCGAGCAGGACGAGCCGACCGTCGTCTACTTCGGCAAGCTCCTCTTCAACAAGGGCGTCCACGTACTGTTCGACGCGGCCCGCGGGCTCGAGGCGAGGACGCTGATCGTCGGCTTCGGCGACTACCGTTCGGACCTGGAGGCGACCGCGCCGCCGCGGACGCTCTTCACCGGGCCGCTCGAGCATCGCCACCTGGTCCACCTGCTCCCGCTCTGCGACGTCTGCGTCGTCCCGTCGATCTTCCCGGAGGCGTTCGGGATGGTCGCCGCCGAGGCGGCCGCGGCGGGGTGCCCACCGATCGTCGCGCGGCATTCCGGGCTCGCCGAGGTTGCGGAGGACCTCGAGGCCGAGTACCCGCCGGAGCACCGCGCGCTCGCCGCGTTCGAGACGGGCGACGCGGGCGACCTCGCGGCGCGGATCGACGCGCTGCTGCGTCTGTCGGCCGCGGACAGGGAGCGGCTCGCGCAGGGCGCGCGTCGTGCGGCGGTCCAGCGCTGGTCGTGGGCCCGTGTCGCGGGACGACTCCTGGAACCCTTCATTTAGTGTAGGAAGCGATGGGGGACAAACAGCGACTCGACCCCGCCGAGCAGATCCGGCTCGCGTTCGAGCAGTTCGAGGACGGCCGCGACTTCACGCTCGCGGTCGAGGAGGAGTTCGCGCTGCTCGACCCGGGGACCCTCGACCTCGTCAGCCGCTTCGAGGAGCTGCAGGCGGCCGCGCAGGACGGACCGCTCCACGAGTTCCTCGTCGGCGAGCTGATCTCGTCCGAGGTCGAGGTTCGCACCGGCCGCTGCGAGACGTTCGCCGAGGCCGCGGCGCGCGTCGGGGAGTGCCGCTCGCAGCTCGTCGAGCTCGCCGACGGCCTCGGGATCGCACTCGCCGGGACCGGCACGCATCCGTGGGCGTCGTGGAAGGACCAGCGGATCATCGACACGCCCCACTACCGCCGGGTCGCCGAGGGCCTGCAGTACGTCGCCTGGCGCAACGTCACGTTCGTGCTCCACCTGCATATCGGGATTCGAGGCGCGGACCGTGCGGTCCGTGTCTGCAGCGCGCTCCGCAACTACCTCCCCGAGCTGCTCGCGCTCTCGGCGAGCTCGCCGTTCGCCGAAGCCGTCCTCACCGGCCTCCACTCGACCCGCTCCCAGATCTTCACCCGCTCGTTCCCGCGCTGCGGCGTCCCCGACCCGTTCTCGGGCTGGGACGAGTACGAGCGCTACGTACGCTTCCTCTACGACACCGGCTCGATCGTGGAGCACACGCAGATCTGGTGGAGCGTGCGGCCCCACTTCGCGTTTCCGACCGTCGAGATCCGGATCTGCGACGGCCAGCCGACGCTCGAGGAGGCGCAGTCGCTCGCGGCGGTGCTGTACACGGTCGCCGCCCGTGTCGCGCGCGCGCTCGACGAGGGCGAGCCGCTGCGGTCGTTCCCGCACCGGCTGATCGAGGAGAACCTCTGGCGTGCGATCCGGTACGGCCTGTCGGGCGAGCTGATCGAGCTCGCGAGCGGCGAGGTGCGGCCGGCGCGCGCGGCCCTCGAGGAGCTGCTGGAGTGGGCCGCGCCGGTCGCGGACGAGCTCGGAACCGGGCCGTACCTCGTCGTGCCGCCGGCGAACGCGGCCGAACGGCAGATCGCGCGCTTCGAGGAGGGCGCGACGCTGGAGCAGATCTACGCGGAGCAGGTGCTTGCGCCGGAGCCGGTCAGTGGCTGAAGAAGGACAGATGAGCGAGCAGGAGCTGATTGAGCGCGCGCAGGAGGAGCTGCGCAAGCTCAAGGTCTCGGACATGATCGTCCAGTCGCTGACGGCGATCTCGTCGCTCGGCTACCACAAGCTCTCGCCGGGCGAGGACCGCGATCTCGAACAGGCGCGGCTTGCGATCGAGACGCTCCGCGCGGTGCTGCCGGTGCTGGAGGGCTCCGTTCCGGAGCAGACGTACAAGGACTTCTCGCAGCTCGTCTCCAACATGCAGCTCGCATACGCGAGCGCGGCCGCCGAGAAGCCCGCGACCGACGAGCCCGAGGAGTGATCGGTCTCCGCCATATGATAGGATATGGTCATGGCGAGGCGCCAGTCGCTGGTTCAGTTGAACGACGACCTGCTCGCGCTGCTCGATGAGCGAGCAGCGCGCACTGGCCGCTCCCGGTCGGCGCTGATTCGCGAGGCGATCGAAGAGTTCCTCGCCGCCGACGTCGAGGGTCAGATCGACGCCGCGATCGTCGCGGGCTACCGCACCAATCCACCGGCGGACGACCGCTGGGCGGAGCTCAGCACCCGGGCTGCGATTGCCGCCGAGCCCTGGTGACGCGCGGGGAGGTGTGGTGGGCTGAGCACCCTGAGGCGGGGCGGCGCCCGTTCATGGTGCTCACTCGCGAGGCCGCGGTTCCAGTGCTGCGTTCGGTCCTGGCGGTTCCGGCTACTCGCACGATCCGCGAGATCCCGACCGAAGTCGTGCTCACCGAGGAAGACGGCATGCCGGAGCGCTGCGCGCTGAGCTTCGACAACGTGACCACGGTCCCGAAGAGCTTGCTGAGCGAGCGGATCTGTCGCCTCAACGTCGAGCGTCTGGTCGAGGCGTGCCGCGCCCTGCGAATCGCCGCGGGCTGCTGACGGCATGCCCAGCGCCGAGATCGGGGTCTTCGGCGGCTCGGGCTTCTACTCGTTCCTCGAGGACGTCGAGGAGGTCGAGGTCGAGACGCCGTACGGGAAGCCGTCGGCGCCGGTCGTCGTCGGCGAGGTCGGCGGCAAGCAGGTCGCCTTCCTCCCGCGCCACGGCCGCGCGCACGAGCTGCCGCCGGGGCAGATCAACTACCGCGCGAACGTCTGGGCGCTGAAGGAGCTCGGCGTACGGCGGATCATCGGCCCGAACGCCTCGGGCGCGTTGAAGGCCGAGCTGGAGCTGGGCGAGTTCGTCGTCTGCGACCAGTTCGTCGACCGCACCTGGGGCCGCGCCGACACCTTCTACGAGGGGCCGGAGACGACCCACGTATCGGCCGCCGATCCCTACTGTCCGGACCTGCGCAGACTGCTCGTGGAGACTGCGCGGGAGCTGGGCATTCCGGTCCGTGACGGCGGCGCGGTCGTCGTCGTCCAGGGCCCGCGCTTCTCGAGCCGCGCGGAGTCGAAGTGGTTCCAGGACGCCGGCTGGGACGTGATCAACATGACCGCCTACCCCGAGGGCTACCTCGCACGCGAGCTCGAGCTCTGTTACGCGAACATCTCGATGGTCACCGACCACGACGTCGGCGTCGAGGGCACGCCGCCCGTCTCGCACGAGGCCGTGATCGAGGTCTTCAACGCGAACAACGAGAAGCTGCGCGAGCTGCTCTTCGCGGTGATCCCGAAGATCGGCTCGCAGCCCCAGGACGTCTGCGCCACCGCGCTTACCGGAGCACGAATCTAGGCCTCGAGGCGAGCAGCGGAGCAAAGTGTAGGAATCTGCCGACTTCGCTTCCGGAGCCGTCAGGCCTAGCTTGGCGGTGTGACCCGGCGACTCGACGCACTTTTCTGGCCTCTGCTGTTCGTGCTCCCGATCGCGCTTGGCGGCTGCGGGGCAACGTCGGCGGCACCAAAGCGGCAAGCGGCTGTAACGAAGGTCTTTTCATCGACCCGCTACCCGTACAAGGTCGAGGTCCCGGCAGGTTGGTTCACACCCGACCGGTTCGCCGAAGAGACGAAGGGCGAGTGGGACGGCGTCCTCTATCCTCTCGATCCAGGGGTCGACACGTTCGCCGACGCACAGGGACAGCATCGCCTCTCGATCGCGGCTCGGGAGATGGAGCCCGGGTTCGGACTGCGCCGCTGGACGAACCAGGTCGCCCGCGGCGTGCCTGCTCCCTGCGGCCGGCCCGAGGCGCGCGGGAAGCGGGAGGTCGGCGGCGAGAAGGCGGTGGTCTTGTCCTACCACTGCAGTGACGGTTACTACGTGATCCTCGTCACGGCGGTGCACGAGGGCAGCGGCTTCGCGGTCGGATGGGCATCGCCGGAAGGCTCAGAGAAGAAGGATGGCGCGCTCTTCGAGCGTGTGCTGGCGTCTTTGACCCTCCCGGGCTGACATTCCGTTTTGCAGCCGCCGGTGCTATGCCATGGCGTATGAGCGCACCGAACCTCCTCGGCAGAGACGCTGAGCGGCAGGAGATCTCGGCATTTCTCGACGACGCCCAGCGGCTGCCGTGCACGCTCGTGCTGGAGGGCGAGCCGGGGATCGGAAAGACCACGCTGTGGCGGCTCGGCGTCGCTGAGGCGAACGAGCGAGGCTACCGCGTCCTGGCTTGCAGTCCCGCCGAGCCGGAAGCGGAGCTTGCATACGCGGCGCTCGCGGATCTCCTCGACGGCGTCCTGCAGGAGGTCGAGGGGACCCTGCCGGCGCCGCAGCGGCGGGCGTTGCGGATCGCGCTGCTGCTCGAAGACGTCGACGGGTCCGAGCCAGATCGACTGGCCGTCGCTGTCGCGCTTCTCGGCGCTCTGCGAGCTCTGGCGTCGCGCTCGCGCCTCCTGATTGCGATCGACGACGTTCAGTGGCTTGACGCCTCCTCGACCGAGGCGCTCCGTTACGCGGCGCGCCGTGTCGACGAGGAGCCGATCGCATTCCTCGAGGCAACGCGCTCGGGCGAACAGGAGTCGCAGCTGCCGGCCGAGCGGCTCCGGCGCGTCCCCATCGGCCCGCTGAGCCTCGGTGCGCTCCGTCCGCTCCTCGAGGAGAGGCTTGGCCGCGTCTACCCGCGCCCGCTCCTTCGCCGCCTGCACGATGTTTCCGGCGGCAACCCGTTCTACGCACTCGAGCTCGCCCGCGTGCTCGAGCCGGAGCACGAGCTCAACCCGGGTGAGCCTCTGCCGGTTCCCGCGCGCCTCGGCGACCTTGTCGACGCGCGGCTACGCGTGCTCCCGACGGAGACGATCTCGGTTCTGGCCGCGGGCGCGGCGCTCGCCGATCCGACGCTCGAGCTTCTCGAGGCTTTTGGCGGTCCCAAGGTGGAGACACGCCTGCGGTCGGCAGTCGAGGCCGGCCTTGTCGAATTGCGGCGCGGCCGGCTGCGCTTCACGCATCCGCTCTTTGCCGAAGGCGTGCAGGGAGTGCTGGAGCCGAGTGCAGCGCGGGCGCTGCACGGCCGTCTAGCCGCGATCGTTCCCGACCTCGAACAGCGCGCCCACCACCAGGCTGCGTCCGCCCAGCCTCCGGATGCACTCGTCGCAAAGGTGCTGGATGAGGCTGCGGGCACCGCACGTTCACGCGGCGCCCCGGCCTCGGCTGCCGAGCTCGCCGAGGTCGCATTGAGGTTCACGCCCCAGGGCCAGCCCGCGGAGGTCTACAGGCGAACTCTCGTGGCCGCCGCCTAGCACGACATTGCCGGGCAGGCGGGGCGTGCGCGCGGGCTGCTCGAACAGCTTGTCGCGCGTGAGCCGGCCGGTCACGACCGTGCTGTTGCGCTAGACCGCTTGGCGCGAATCGTCGGAGACGCAGAGCGCGCGACACGGCTGTTCGAACAGGCACTAAAGGAGGCTGGCGACGACCTCGCGCTCAAGGTCACGGTGGAACAGGGGCTGGCGGGAGCGAACTGGGTGGCCTGGCGCGACCTTCCGGATGCCGCGCGCCATCTCCGGCAGGCCTTGGGCCTTGCGGAGGAGTTGGGCGACGAGCGAACGCTCGTCCTGGTGCTCGGCGCGCTCATTTGGATCGAGGCGTTCCTCGGCAGCCGCGCCGACGAGCTGTTGGAGCGCGGGCTGCATCTGGCTGACCGGGTCCAGGACCTGCCCCTTGCGGAGGACCTGCGCTGGACACAGGCAAACGCCCTGGCGTGGACAGACAGGCTCGGGCACGCGCGTGCCGTGCTGGAGACGCTGTGCCGCGAAGCGGCGGCCCGCGACGAAGAAGGCGCGCTCGCCCTCTTTCTGAACATGTTGGGCAAGGTCGAGTGGCGACTGGGTGACTGGACCAAGGCACGTCGTCACGTCGACCAAGCGGAAGCCCTCGCCAGAGAGCTGGGGCTGGACACGATTCGCGCCTTCGCGGTCGAGAAGCAAGTCTGGTTCAACGCTCACGCGGGAAACGTCGACGCCACGACGACCAAGGCCGGAGAGGCACTCGCGGTCGCCGCTGCGAGCGGCGCGGTCTGGACCGAGGCGTGCACCGCCATTCGCTCGGCGTGCTCGCGCTGTCACAGGGCGATGCTGCGGAGGCGCGTACCCAACTCGAACCGGTGGCGGAGCGGACGTGGGCCGCAGGCATTCGCCAGCCCACGAACCTGCGTGAGACGCCCGATGCCGTCGAGGCGCTCGTCGCACTCGGTGAAATCGCAAAGGCGGCAGAGCTGCTCGATCGATTCGAGGGCGAGGCGTGCCGGCTCGATCGCGGATCCGGACTTGCGCTATCCGCCAGGTGCCGTGGCCTACTCGCTGCGGCGAAGGGTGACTTCGAGGCGGCGGAACGCGGATTCGAGGAGGCCTTGCTCCAGCACCAGCGGCTCGAGGAACCGTTCGAGCTCGCGCGGACGCTCCTCATGTTCGGCTCGGCGGAGCGACGCGCAAAGAGGCGCTCGCATGCCCGTGAGCTCCTGGAGCGCGCGCTGGCGATCTTCGAACAGCTCGGCGCCAACCTGTGGACCGAACGCGCGCGCGCGGAGCTGGCGCGCATCGGCGGTCGGGCGCCTTCGAGCGGCGACCTGACGGCGACCGAGCGGCAGCTCGCCGACCTCGTTGCCGAGGGTCTCTCGAACAAGGAGATCGCCGCCGCGCTGTTCGTGACGCCGAAGACGGTCGGCACGAAGCTCTCGCGAATCTACGCCAAGGTCGGCGTCCGCTCGCGCACGGAACTCGTCCGGCGCCTCGGCGAGCGCGCGACCAAAGTGTAGGAATTCGCCGACTTCCTTCGACGCTGCTCGACTCGTAGCTTCACGAGCGTGAAGCAGTTCCTCGTCGAGGTGTTCGTGCCCCGTGCGCGCGCGGGCGAGCTCGCGGCGGCTGAGGAGCGCGTACTGGAGGCGACCGCGCGCCTTTCCGGCAAGGACCTCCGGTACATCCGCGCGACCTACGTCCCCGAAGACGAGACCTGCTTCTACGCCTTCGAGGCCCCGTCGGCCGACCTCGTTGCACAGGCGAGCACGTCGGCGGGCCTCGGAGACGGGCGAATCGTCGAGACCGTCGAGGGGAGCGCGGTGCCGTGAAATTGCGGCTCGTCCTCCTGGCCGGGCTCGCGCTGACGTCCGCCGCCGGCGCGACAGGGGCGACCGGGCGAGCGTCCGGCGCGCTCGAAGTCAATGCGACCCTGATCACGACCCGGACGTCCAGCGCCGAGTTCTGCCCACCGGGGACGTCCGCGAACGCCGACTGCTTTCGCTACGTCGGGGACGGCTCGATCCGCGGGTACGCGGGCGCGACGGGCAGCTTGACGTTCCTGACCCACGTGACTACGAAGCCTCAAGGGGAGAGAGGCGCCTCGAGCGACATCTGGACCGGCACGCTTGCGGTGCCCGGTCTCGAGTTCGATCTCACCCCGCCCATGATCAGCGGCGCGGTCTCGAAGACGGTGCGAGCGCCCCGGCGGGCGAAGCGCGTCCGCGTCCGCTACTCGGTCACCGCGCAGGACGCGGTCGACGGCTCGGTGCCGGTCGACTGTGTGCCGCGGTCAGGCAGCTTCTTCTGGCTCGGCCGCACGCGCGTCGCCTGTACTGCAACCGATTCGAGCGCGAACGCAAGCGGGGCGGGGTTCACCGTCACGGTCAAACGACGCGCAGGAAGGAGCTCGTAATGTGGAAATTCCGATTGCTCGTGCTGCTCGGGGTGGCCGCGGCTGCATTCACGGCCGGCGCCTACGCGCAGCCCGGCACGCAAAGCGAACTGACCGCGATCGCCGGACAGGGAGCCGGCCGGGTCGAGATCTCGCCGACGGCCCACGACGTCGTCGCGCCCGACACGTTCGACGTCCAGGCCACCGTCAACGTGCACGACGCCGCGCCGAACACGACATTCACAGTCCTGCGGCGCGTTGACACGAACCCGGACGGCGTCTGCACCGGCGCGATGTGGGTGATGTTGCCGCCGCCGAACGAGCAGGCTTTGACGACGTCGGACGGCGGCGCCGGGGCTTGCACTTCGAGATCTCGCGCGGCGCCCCGTTGGTCGACGGCGTCGGGTTCGACGTCCAGTGGCGCCTCGTCGGCAGCGACGGCTCCGTCCTGGAGAGCGACTGCTTGTCGGTGACAGTCAAGTAGCCGTGCATGTTTCGCTAATCAGCCGGAAGCTCTTCATCGGGTCGAAAGCGTTCGCGCAGGAGCCTCAGGAACCGTTCCGCCGGCGGCGTCAGCGGCACACCCCGTGCGGTGACGGCGGAGACCGTCCGCGTGAGCCGCCAGCGCCGAACGTCGAGCACGACGAGCCTCCCGGTCTCGAGCTCGAGCTCGAGCGCCGCGCGGCTGATCGCGGCGATGCCGGCTCCGCGGGCGACGGACCGCTTCACTGCCTCCCACGAGGGCAGCTCGAGCTCGCGTACCTCGCGGAGGCCCATCTCCCAGCGGGCGGCCTCGACGGCGGCTCGGGTCGCGGAGCCCTCCTCGCGCGTGACCCACGTGAGCCCTTCGAGTTCCTGAGGCCGCAGCCGGCGCCCGGCGAGGTCGGGGCCGCCGATCAAGACGATCTCGTCCTCGACGAGCGGCTCCGCTTCGAGCTCAGGCGGAACGGTGAGGCCGCCGACCACTGCCACCTCGACCTCGTGCGCGCGCACGAGCTCCAGCGCCCCGCAGGATGTCGAGTCGCGGAGCTGGATCTCCACACCGGCGTGCTCGGCGCGAAAATGGGCCAGGATCTCCGGGAGCAGGTACGTCCCCGGAATCCCAGAGGTTGCAAGCGACAGCGTCCCGATGTGCGCCGCGTCGCCGGCGGCCAGGGCCCGCCTGGCATTTGCGAGCAACGCGTCGGCGCGCAGGACGTAGTCGGCCAGCACCTGGCCCGTCGGCGTCAGCGACGCGCCTCCGCGGCTGCGGACGACGAGCTGCTCGCCGAGCTCTGCCTCGAGGGAGGCGAGGTGCTTCGAAACGGCCGGCTGGCTGATGTAGAGCGACTCGGCCGCGCGAGAGAACGATCCGGTGCGAGCAATCGCCGCGAACGCCCGCAGCCGTGCCTCGAGATTCACAACCTGAGGTTATTCGACGTGTGAGCAGGATGTATTTGAGTTCCTGCTTGGCCGAGCGTACGGTGGCTGAAGCCCGGGCGGTCTCGTAGCGGAAGCTCGCCGCCCGGGGCGCTACCGCAGGAGGAGGTACACCATGCGCAAGCTTGCGCTTCTCGCCGCGCTGCTCGGCGTCTCGCTCGCGCTCGTCTCTGCCGTCTCGGGCGCCAACAACAGCGCCCAGAGCGGCACGGTCTGGGTGACCGAGCGTGTGCTCGGCAGCGTGACCGCCTACGACGCGGCGAGCGGCACGCCACTTTGGACGACGAGGGTAGGCGCCTCGCCGATCGGGATCACGCAGCCGCAGGGCACGGACGAGGTCTACTCGTCCGACGAGGGCTCGAACCAGATGTCCGTCCTCGACCGTGACACCGGCGCGCTGCTGCGCACGATTCCGATGGGATCGATGCCGCATCACCTGATGGCGAGCCGGAACGGCGAGTTGATCTACGTGGGCGAGTTCGGACAGAACACGGTGGGCCTGGTCGACACCTCGAGCGATACCGAGATCGCCCACTGGGTCGCCAACCCGCTCGCCAACGCGCGCACCCACGCCGTCTTCATCACTCGGGACGGCAAGGACTTGTACGCGACCAACACGCGAGTGAATCGCGCGGAGA
>JBKOXJ010000055.1:0-24796 GCA_046724905.1 Actinomycetota bacterium
GGTCGACCCCGAGCGCGGCCGTGCACAGTTCCGCGTCGTGCCCGCCGCCGAGCCTGGCCGCAAGCTCCATCACCTTCGGCCCACGGTCGGACATGAGGATTTGCGTGTACGTCGGGCCGTCCTCGATCCCGAGCGCGCGAGCGGCGCGTCCCGCCGCTTCGATCGCCGCCCCGACCTGCGCCGGCTCGAGGCGGCTCGGCCAGACGTGCGCGAGCGCGACGCCGAACGCCGGCGGGCGCGCGAGCCGCCGGTCGGTGACGGTGAGGGGGAAGAAGCGCCCCCCGAGCGAGAACGCGTTCACCGTCACCTCGCTGCCGTCGATCAGCTCCTCGACGAGGAACGCGCGGCTCCGCGACGCCGCGAGCGCCGACTGGACCGCGCCCGGGAGCGCGCCTTCGTCGCCGGCGACCGAGAGGCCGCGCTGTCCCTGCCGGTCAGGCGCCTTGACGACGCACGGATACCCGAACCGAGTACCGGCGCGCTTTGCCTCCGCCAGCTCCTTGCAGACCTGCCAGCGCGGCTGGGGGACGCCTGCCTCGGCAAAGCGCTCGCGCTGCCGCAGCTTCGAAGTCGCGAGCGTGGCGGCGTCCGGCGAAAGCGGGTGCGGGAGGCCGAGCCGGCGCGCGACGCGCGCCGCGACCGCGACCGGCCAGTCGATCCCGGGCGCGATCACCGCGTCCACCCGCTCGGCCTCAGCCAGCCGCTCGACGGCGGATTCGTCCTCGACCGAGACGATCGCGCGCCGGTCCGCGAGCCGCAGCCCCGGAGCCGACGGGTCGCGGTCGACGGCGATCACGTACAGGTCGAGCTCGCGCGCCGCCTCGAGCAGCCCGAGCTGGGCCGGCCCAGCTCCCAGAACTAGTAAACGCTTGCCTCGGCCCGCCTGATGCCCCTCCACCACGCCTCGTTCTCCCGGTACCAGGCGATCGTGCGCGCGAGCCCTTCCTCGAACGACGTCTGCGCCCGCCAGGCGAGCAGCGACGCGGCCTTCTCGGTCGAGCCGATGTGGCGGTCGACCTGGCCGGGCCGCTCGGGGACGTGCACCTTCAGCGAGGCGGGCTTGCGAAGCAGCGCGAGGACGAGGTCGGCGATCTCGGAGATCGGGATGTCGACGCCGGTTGCCACGTTGATCACTTGGCCGGCAACTGTGTCGATGTCGGCGGCGATCACGGCCTCGATCGCGTCCGCGTCGTCGTCGACGTAGAGCCAGTCGCGGCTCGCGTGCCCGTCCCCGTGGACGGTAAGCGGCTCGTCGCAGAGCGCCTGTGTGATGAAGCGCGGGATCGCCTTCTCGGGGTGCTGCCGCGGGCCGTAGTTGTTGAACGGCCGGACGATCACGATCGGCAGGCCGTATGTGACGTAGTAGCTGTAGGCGAGCCGGTCGGCCCCCGCCTTCGTCGCGGCGTAGGGGCTGCGCGGGTTCAGCGGATGCTTCTCGTCCATCGGCGCCCGCAGAGCGGTGCCGTACACCTCGCTCGATGAGATCAGGATGAAGCGCTCCACGGGGGCTGCTCGGACGGCGTCGAGCAGGATCTGCGTACCCTCCACGTTCGTCGTCACGAACTCGCGAGCACCCTCGGCAATCGACTTCTCGACGTGCGACTCCGCCGCCGCGTTCACGATCACGTCGACCTCCGACACTGCCTCGCGGACGAGCTCGGCGTCCCGAATGTCGCCGTGCACGAACGAGAGCCGCTCGTGCGACATCACGTCGGCGAGGTTGTCGAGGCTCCCGGCGTAGGTGAGCGCGTCGAGCGAGACGACCTCGTACGGCGTTTGCGCGAGCAGGTGGCGGATGAAGTTTGCGGCGATGAAGCCCGCGCCGCCGGTGACGAGCACGCGCTTCGTCAACCGAGCTCCTTGTCGATCGTGTAGAGAGGCCGCCCTTCGACCTCGCGGTGGATCCTCCCGAGGTACTCCCCGACGAGCGCGAGGATGAATCCCTGGATCCCGAGCACGAACAGCACGGCGACGCCGCCGAGGAGCGGGCCTGGGAAGTTCTCGTTCTGCAGCCAGAACACGACCGCGTACACGCCGAGGACGGTGGCCAGCAGCGTGCAGAGCAGGCCCAGCGCAATGCCGGCCCACTGGATCGGCTGCGGCCAGAAGCCCGCGAGCACGTGGAGCGCGAGCCGCGTCAGGCGCAACGGCGAATAGCGCGAGGGGCCGCTCCGCTCCGCGTGCTGGACGTCGACCTCGACGACGCTGAACCCGCCGGAGAGCACGAGCGCCTTCGTGAACTTCTGCCGGCCGATCACCCCGAGCATCGGGTCGATCGCCTCGCGCCGGTAGGCGTTGAACGCGCAGCCGAAGTCCGAGATCTGGACGCCGGTGAAGCGGCGGAGCATCCCGTTGATCAAGCGCGACGGCAGCGTGCGTCCCCAGGAATCGTGTCGCGCGGCTCTGCGGCCGCTGGCAACGTCCGTTCCCGCCTCGACCGCCTCGACGAGACGCGGGATGTCCTCGGGCGCGTTCTGAAGGTCGCCGTCCATCGTCACCAGCACGCGTCCTCGGGCGCGAGCGAGGCCCGCGTGCATCGCGGGGTGTTGGCCGAAGTTGCGCTTGAGCCGAACGGCCCGGACTCGCTTGTCGCGTTCGTGCAGACGCTCGAGCACCGTGAAGCTGGCGTCGCGCGAGCCGTCGTCTACGAACACCAGCTCGAACGTGTATGGCATGCGCTCGAGGGCGTCGACGGTGCGGCGATACAGCTCCTCGAGCGTGCCCTCCTCGTTCAGGAGCGTGACCACGATTGACACGTCCGGAGCGGCCTCGCCCTCCTCGACCGCGAGCGGGCTCGAAAGCACCTCCGTCTCGGCCATCTCGGAGGCTGAGCCTACACTCAGGCTGTGTTGGCGCAGCGGTGGCGGCCCGGCACGACGGTCCTCCTGCGCGGACTCGTCGACGGACGCGTCCGCTGGGCGCTTCCGCACGTGCTCGTCGACGACGGTGCCGAGCGAGTCGCCCTGTACTGCGCGCCCGGTGTGCGAGGAAAACGTCCGCGCGGCGCGTTCGTCGACTTTCCGGAGCAGCTGCTGAGCGGGGACTGGCAGATCCAGGACCAGGTCTGGCACACGAACCACGTCCTCCGCCTGACGCCGCTCGGAGCCGCGCACTCGGTCGATCTCTACTGGAGCGAGGCGTGGGAGTTCCGCGGCTGGTACGTGAACATGCAGGAGCGGCTCCGCCGCACGTCGCTCGGCTTCGACACGCGTGACCACGCGCTCGACATCACGGTCGAGCCCGACGGGACCTGGGCGTGGAAGGACGAAGAGCACGTCGAACGCCTGGTCGAGCTCGGGGTGTTCACCGCGGATCAGGCCCGCGGGTTTCGCGCCGAAGGCGAGCGCGTGCTCGAGGCCCCGCCGTGGCCGACCGGCTGGGAGGAGTGGCGGCCGGACCCGGCATGGCCGCTGCCGGCCCTTCTGGATGGCTGGGATGTCATCTAGGGGCGACGTCGTCTGCCTGCGCGAGGTCTGGGACGGGCGCGTCTGGACGGCGCGTCCGTGGATCCTCGTGGTCGAGCAGCCCGACTTCGTCGTGCTCTGGATCCCTCGCGGCGCGCCGACCAAGGTGCCGGCGGAGAACGCGATCGAGCCGATGGCCCGGCGAGAGTGGACGCTCGTCGACGGCAACTGGGAGCTGCCCGCGCTCCGCTTCCACGAACGCGGCGCGGCCCACTCCGTGCTCGTCTTCCTGCGCGACGGTGAGCTCGACCTGTTCTACGTGAACATGGAAGAGCCGTGGAAGCCGACGCCGATCGGCTTCGACTACCTCGACCAGAAGCTCGACCTGATCGTCCGGCCCGACGGCTCCTGGGACTGGAAGGACGAGGACGAGCTCGACGAGGCCGTCACGCGCGGCCTTTTCAGCGCCGACCTCGCGCGCGAGATCCGCGACGAGGGCGAACGGGCGCTGGGCCACGCGCTGGCGAGGCGCCCGCCCTTCGACGGAAGCTGGGAAGCCTGGAGACCGGACCCGTCATGGCCGGTCCCCGTCCTTCCGGACGGATGGGACGCTGCCTAGTTCGCCTGCCCGTCCTCCGTGCCGATGACCTGGTTTGTCGCGATGTCGACGACGACGAGGAAGGTGCCGTGGCCCTTGAGCCCGGAGTAGGCCCCGGTACCTTCGACGATCTCGAAGGTGCCTTTCCCGGCCTGATGCACGTCGTCACCCGGGCCTGCGACCCCCTTGAACACGGTCGTGATCGAGCCCTTCTGGCCCACGAAGGTCTGCGTCCCGCCGAAGCTCGCGTCGCTTTGGTTGCCGCGCGTCGCGAAGCGCAGCCCGGTCACGATCGACGTCCCCGAGTCCCGAACCGCACCTGACGCGACGAAAGTGCCCGCAGTCGAGTCTGGGCCCGTGAAGTGAAGGTTGAAGCCGATCTGCAGCTTCGTGTCGATCGACGAAGCCTGCGCCGCGAACGGCATTGCGACGACGACCGCGACAAGCGTGGCCGCTCCAAGCCAGAACCGCATCCTCATGATCCCCTCCTCGGTTGCCCGAGGGCAGTCAACCACCGCGGGGTCGGATGTCAATGCCGTGCCCGGCAGCCCCGTGGGCCGCCGGGCACGGCAGAGGTAGCTCAGGCCGCGGCCTCGTAGGCCGGCTCGGCCTCGACCCGCTCGACCTGACGCTTCTTGCCCGGGATCGCAAGCGTCACGAGCGAGCCGACCGCGACGACGGCCGCGCCGACCCAGGTGGCGACGACGAGCCCGTCGTTGAAGATCGCGGGCGACTCGTAGCCGCCGTAGTGCGAGAAGATCGAGGCAAGCACCGCCACGCCGAGCACGCCGCCGACCTCGCGGATCGCGTTGTTGGCGCCGGAGGCCTTGCCCTCCTCGGCCGGCGTGACCGCCGAGAGCACCACGTTGGCGACGGGCGCGAAGAAGAGCGCCATCCCCACTCCCGAGACGATGAACGGCCCGACCAGAGACGCGTAGCCCACCGTCGCGCTCGACACCGCGGCGATCCACGCCAGCCCGGTCGCCTGGAGCGCGAGGCCGAGGGCCATCAGCGGCCGCCCGCCGATCCGGTCGGAAAGCGCACCCGCGATCGGCGCGACGAACATCGGCGCCATTGTCCACGGCAGGACGCGGATCCCGGCCGCGAGCGGCGAGTAGCCCTGCGCGGTCTGGAAGAACTGCGTCAGCAGGAAGATCGAGCCGAACATCCCGAAGTACATGAGCAGCGACGCGCCGTTCGCGGCCGAGAACGCGCGGTTGCGGAAGAACCGCATCGGCAGCATCGGCTCCGCGGCCCGGAGCTCCCACGCGACGAACGCCGCGAGCAGGACGACACCCGCGCCGATCGCGCCCACGATCTCGGGACTGCCCCAACCGTCGGAGTTGCCGTTGACGAGACCCCAGACGATCCCGAACAAGCCGACGCTGGCGAGCCCGAGGCCGGGGAGGTCGAGCGCCTTGTCGGGGCCGTAGGTCTCGCGCAGCCGCAGGAACGCCAGCGGCGCCAGCACGATCCCGATCGGCACGTTCAGCCAGAAGATCCACTGCCACGAGATCCCGTCGACCACCGCCCCGCCGACGAGCGGGCCCATCGCGACGGCGAGGCCGGCGATCCCCGACCAGGCGCCAATCGCGAGCCCGCGCCGCTCGGCCGGGAACGCGTTCGAGAGGATCGTGAGCGTGAGCGGCGTCACGATCGCACCGCCGATTCCCTGGATTGCCCGGGCGCCGATCAGGAAGCCCATCGACGGCGCGAGCGCCGCGGCAGCCGAAGCGACCGTGAAGAGGCCGAGCCCGAGGCCGAACATCCTTCGGCGCCCGAACCGGTCGCCGAGCGCGGCCCCGGTGAGCAGGAGCACGGCGAAGGTAAGCGTGTAGGCGTTGACCGTCCACTCGAGCTCCTCGATAGAAGCTCCCAGGTCGACACGGATCACGGGCAGTGCGGTCGAGACGACGAGGTTGTCGAGCACGACCATGAAGAGCGCGAGCGAGGTGATCGCGAAGGTCCAGATCGTCCGCGCTTTCGTCATCTCTCCTCCTTTCGGAACTGATTGCTCACTTACTTCCAACGGAAAAAAAGAAGATCTATTCGACGTTTCTGCAACCGTCGACGAGCCGCTTGGCCCAGCCCTGGCGTGCGCCGAGCAGATCCATCGCGGCGACGACGTTGATCAGCATCCCCTTGGCGAAGAACGCGCTGATCCGGTCAGCGTCTGCGCCAGACGCGCGCTCGACGAGCTCGTACAGCCGTCCGTAGCCCCGGCGGACGACCTCGCGGACGTCGGGGTCGTCGCAGGCAGCGTACGCCTGCAGCTGGAGAAGCAGCCGGTTGCGGTCGGCGAGCAGGTCGCGGTAGGACAGGCCCATTGACTTCAGGGCCTCCTCTCCCGTCTTGCCGGCCGCAGCGCGCTCGAACGTCTCGAACGTCTGCTCGAAGCAGCCTTCGACGGCCGCGATGAACAGGTCCTTCTTCGTCCCGAAGAGCCGGAAGAGGTACGGCTGCGAGATGCCGGCCCGCTCGGCGATCGCCTCGGTGGAGGTCGCCTTGAAGCCGTGCTGGGCGAACTCCTCGCGGGCGGCGGCGAGAATGTCCTCGCGGCGCTCCTCGGCGGTCATCCGGGCTGCGGGGGCTGCGCTCATCTCGTTTGTAAGTTACTACTCACTTACTACGCTTGTCAAGACTTCGCAGACTCGGTCGATGTCGTCCTCGCTGAGGCGCAAGTGGAACGGCAGCGCCAGCGCCCGCTCGTAGCAGGCGTCGGCTCCCGGGAAAGGCCCATGGTCTTGGTAGGCGCCCAGCCGGTGCAGCGCGAAGGTGCCGATCTGCGCCTCGATCCCCGCCGCTGCGAGCGCGGCGAGCGCTTCGTCGCGCCGGTCGAGCTGGACGACGTACGCCTGCCACCCGTGGACGTCGCCGTCGTCGGCCGCGGGCGTATCCACGAGCCCGGCCAACCGCTCCGCGTACGCCGCTGCGATCCGCGAGCGGCCCGCGTGGAGCTCCGCGAGCCGGCGTACCTGCGGAATTCCCACGGCGCACTGGATCTCGGAGAGGCGGTAGTTGAGCCCCGGCGCCGGCATGTCGCCGAAGCCCGGCGGCTGCCAACCGTGGTGGCGGAGTCGGCGGAGGGAGTCAGCGAGCTCGCCGTCCTTCGTCGTGACCGCGCCGCCCTCCCCGGTCGTGACGATCTTGCGCGGATGGAACGAGAGGCAGCCCGCCGCCCCGAGACTCCCGCAGGCCCGTGAGCCGCGGCGCGCGCCGAGCGCCCCGGCGGCGTCTTCGACGAGCACGGCGTCCGGCACGGCGGCCTCGAGCGCCTCCCAGTCGAGGGGGCGGCCGAACAGGTGGACGCCGATGGCGGCCCGCGTGCGCAGCGTCACGGCGGCGGCTGCCCGCTCTACGTCGAGGTTCATCGTCCGCGGGTCGACGTCCACGAGCACCGGGCGCGCGCCCGCGAGCGCAACCACGTTTGCGGTTGCGGGAAACGTGTATGCGGGCACGAGCACCTCGTCGCCGTCGCCGATCCCGAGCGCGAGCACGGCGACGTGCAGTGCGGCCGTGCCGGACGAGAGAGCGACCACGTGCTCGACGTCGCAGGCCCGCGCGAGCTCGTCCTCGAACTCGGCGACCTTCGGCCCCATCGTCAACCGCCCGCTTTCGAGCACCTCCGCGACGGCGGCGGCCTCCTCGGCGCCGACATCGGGCCAGGCGAGGCGAATCAGGCGGGTGCCGGCTTCCGGCTCCGGTACCACGCGATTGTCCGCGCCAGGCCCTCGTCGAGCTCGACCGCGGCCTCGAACCCGAGCAGCTGGCGCGCCTTGTCGACGTTCGGGATCCGGAGCTCGACGTCGGTGTAGTGGAGCGGCTGGAACCGGATCTCGCCCGGACAGCCGATCAGGCGCCGGATCCGCGTCGCCAGGTCGTAGATCGTGACCGCGGAGCGCGCGTTGCCGACGTTGAAGCTCTCACCGATCGCCGCCGGGTGCTCGAGCGCAAGCAGGGTCGCCTCGACCATGTCGTCGACGTAGCACCAGGCGCGGATCTGCGACCCGTCGCCGTGGATGACGAGGTCGCGTCCGTCGAGCGCGGCCTCGATGAAGGCGCGGATTGCGCCGCCGCCGATCTGCCCCGGGCCGTAGACGTTGAAGGGGCGCAGCGACACGACGGGCAGGCCGAACTCGTCGTAGTAAGCGCGGGACAGGTGCTCTCCGGCCAGCTTCGAGACGGCGTACGTCCAGCGCGCCTCGCCCACCGAGCCCTGCGTCGTGACGTGCGTCTCGTCCACCCGGAACGCGTGCGTCCCGAAGACCTCGCTCGTCGAGAAGCCGATCAACCGCTCGAGCGTGTCCTTCGTGCGCAGCGCCGCCTCGAGGACGTTGTAGGTGCCGATCATGTTCACCCGCATCGTTCGAACCGGGCTCTCGAGGACGGTGTCGACCCCGGCGATGCCGGCGGTGTGCACGACGTGCGTTGCGCCCTCGGCGAGCTCGCGGACGAGCTCGGGATCGAGCACGTCGCCTTGGTGGAAGGTCAGGTTCGGGTGCTCGAGCAGCTCGGAGCCGCTGAGCGCGTCGCGGTGGAGGTTGTCGACAGCCACGACCTCGTTCTGATCGACGAGGCGGCGCGCCAGCGTCGTCCCGATGAAGCCCGCGCCGCCCGTGATCAGGATTCGCTTGCCCTGGAGAGCCACCGCCGCGCGAGTCTAGCGGCCGTATTGTTGGGGCCATGCGCCTCGTCGCCTGCGCGGTCGTGGCTCTCGTGGCCGGTGCGTCGGCCGCCGCAGGCCCCGGGACGACGGCGCTCCGGATCCAGGTCTGGCCGGAGGGACGGTCACGGAGCTCGGTCGTGTGGACGCTTGGCTGTGCGCCCGTGCGCGGCACGTTGCCCGACGCCGCGCGGGCCTGCCGGCGGCTGGCGACAATGAGCCGCCCGTTCGCGCCCGTCCCCAAGGACGCCGTGTGCCTCCAGGTCTACGGCGGCCCGCAGGTGGCGTTCGCGAAGGGGACGTACCGCGGATCGCGGATCTGGGCATGGTTCAGGCGCCGAGACAGTTGCGAGACCGCGCGCTGGAACCGCGTCGGCTTCCTGTTGGTCGCGCGATAGCGTTTCGCCCCGGATGAGCTCGCTGCTCTTCGTCGGTGCGGGCCGGCACCAGCGCCGGGCGATTGCGCGCGTGCGCGAGCTCGGCCATCGCGTGATCGCGGTCGATCGGAACCCCGACGCGCTCGGCTTCGCCGAGGTCGACGTGGCCGAGGTGACCGACTTCCGCGAGGTCGATCGCGTCGTCGAGGCGGGCCGTCGCCACCGCGTCGACGGCGTCTTGACGGTCTCGGCCGATCGGGCCGTACCGGTGGTGGCGGCGGTCGCGGAGACGCTCGGGCTGCCCGGAATCGGGAGCGAGACCGCGCACTTGATGACGAACAAGATCGCGATGCGACGCCGGCTCGCCGAGGCCGGGGTGCCGCAGCCGCGCTTCGCTGCCGTCCGGTCGCTCCACGACGGCCGCGCGGCGCTCGACTACGTCGGGCTGCCGGCCGTCCTCAAGCCGGCCGACTCGGGCGGGCAGCGCGGGGTGTTTCGCCTCGAGAGCGACGACGACCTCGAGCGCGACCTCCCGTTCGCGCTCGCCGAGTCCCCGACCGAGGAGGCGATCGTCGAGGCCTACCACGAAGGGCTCGAGCTGAACGGGCTCGCGATCGCCCGCGGCGGCGACGTCGTCCCGCTCACGCTCTCGGATCGCCTCCGTCCGGACGGAATCGGCTTCGGCGTCGGGTGGATCCACATCTACCCCGCCCGGATCTTCGGAGACACGCTCGAGGAGGCCGAGCGGCTGGCCGCGCACTCGGTGCACGCGCTCGGGCTGCGTGACGGAATCGCATTCCCCCAGCTGCTCGTCGGGGACGACGGCGAAGTGGTGGTGATCGAGGTCGCGGCGCGGATCCCGGGCGGGCAGATGGCCGACCTCGCAAGGCACGCGGTCGGGGTCGATCTCGTGGAGGTCGCTGTGCGGCAGGCCCTAGGCCAAGAGGTGCCGGATTCGCTGGTGCTCCCGCGCTTCTCGCAGCCGCTCGCGATCCGGTTCCTGACGGCCGAGCCGGGGCCGCTGCCGACTGGGATCGTGCGGAGCGTCACGGGGCTCGAACGGGTGCTCGACGCGCCCGGCGTCGTGCAAGCCGACGTCTTCCTCGAGGAGGGAGAGGAGATCCGGCCGGTGCGACTGGACGGCGATCGGCGGGGCTACGTGATCGCCGTGGGTGACACCAACCTTCAGGCGCTCGAGCGCGCGGAGTCGGCCGCCAGGTTGCTCGAGGTCGACGTCGAGCCGGCCGCCCAGCGCCCGCGTGTGGCCCAGGAAACCCCAACCTCCTCCCCGCGGCGATCGTAACGAGAGAATCCGCACGCGTGGGTGACGAGACCGTGCCGGAGGTGTGACTCTTGGCTTGCGCCTTCGACCTCGACCACTACCGCGAGCTGCTTGCGGCCGCCAAGGCGGGCGGATACCGATTCGCCTTCTTCGACCGGGAGCCGGAAGACAGCGTGGTACTCCTCCGCCACGACGTCGATCTCTCGCTGGAGGCCGCCGTCGAGATGGCCGAGCTCGAGAGCGAGGCCGGCGCGACGGCGACGTACTTCCTGATGACCCAGAGCGTCTTCTACAACCTCGCCTCGCCGGTCGGGTCGCGCACGCTCAACCGTCTGCGCGAGCTCGGGCATCGAGTCGGGCTGCACGCCGTCTGGCCGCGGATCGACCTCGATGAGCGCTTCGACCCCGTGCTCGCGTGGCACAACCCCGAGCCGGAGTTCATGCGCGAGCCGGTCGACGGCGCGGTCAACGTGATGGAGCCCCGCTTCTCCGCCAATTACCGCTCGGACTCGAACCAGAACTGGCGACACGGCTGCCCGCACGAAGCGCTCGCCGCGCGCGAGCTGCCGTGGCTCCAGCTGCTCGTCCACCCGGAGATCTGGGTCTACCCCGGGGAGACGATGCGCGAGTCGATGCTGGCGATGCTCGACGCCGAGCGCGAGCGGCGCCTCGCGCAGCTGGCCGACGACCGCATCGACCTCTCTTAGCAGTTGAACCGGCGGCTGCAGGATGACGCGACGATGAGCGACATCGCCATCCTTGTTACCGCCTCGGGATCACCCGGGACGGCCGCGCTCCTGCGGGCGCTCCGCGAGAACGGCGAGCGGCGCATCCGGCTCGTCGGCGCCGACATGTCCGAACGCGTCATCGGTCGTCGGCTCTGCGACGCCTTCCGAGTCGTCCCGCCCGGGACGGAGCCCGGCTTCGCCGACGCCGTCCTCGAGCTCTGCCGCGACGAGCGGGTCGACGCGGTCCTGCCGCAATCGACGTTCGACCTCGAAGGGCTCGCCAAGGCGCGTGAGCGCTTCGAGGGCGTCGCCGTGCTCGTCTCCTCCCCGGAGGCTGTCCGGACCTGCAACGACAAGGCCGCCTGCTACGCGTTCCTCGACGAGATCGGGGTCAAGGGCCCGGCCTGGCGGCGCGTGACCGGCGGCGACGAGGTTCGCGCCGCCGCCGAGGAGCTCGGATACCCAGAGCGCGACGTGTGCTTCAAGCCGCTCGTCTCGTCGGGATCGCGCGGCTTCCGCGTGCTCTCTGCCTCCGCCGACCGGCGCGAGCAGCTCTTGACGAACCGCCCCGGCGTCGCGCCCGCGATGCAGCTCGAGGAGGTTGTCGAGCTCCTCCCCCACGACTCCGGCCCCGAGCTGCTCGTGATGGAGCTCGCCACCGGGCCCGAGCGGACGATCGACGGGATTGCGCGCGAGGGTCGGATCGCGCTCGGCCATCCGAAGACGCGCGAGGCCATGCGGGCCGGGCTCGCGATGTACTTCGAGACGCTCGACGACCCGCGGCTGATGGACGTCGCGCAGAAGATCGTCGCCGGGCTCTCGCTCGACCACTTCTTCAACATCCAGCTCGTCGGCGAGCACGTGATCGAGGTGAACCCGCGAATCTCGACGATCGTCTACCAGGAGGATCTGAACATCCCGTATCTCGGCGTGAAGCACGCGCTCGGCGAGATTTCCGAGGAAGAGCTGGGCGCGTTGCAGGCGCGCATCCGGCCGTCGCGCCGTGCACTCCGCTACTTCGACCAGGTCGAGTGGGACGGTTGAGGGTCGTGCACTGCCCGGTCAACATGGCCGGGATCCCATGGACGAACGTTCGCGCGCTCCGCCGCAAGGGCATCGACGCGACGCTCGTCGTCTTCAAGTCGCAGCCGTTCCGCCCGAACGACCACGACTGGAATCTGAACCGGCCCGACGGCTTCGTGCGCGCCCAGCTAGCACAGTGGCGCGCCTTTCTCCGGCTCCTCCCGGGCACCGACGTCTTCCACTTCTACTTCGGCCTCACGCTCGTCCCGAAGTCGGTGCAGTTCCTGATCCTCCGGGCGCTGCGCAAGAAGGCCGTCTTCCACTTCCTCGGCTCCGACATCCGCGGCAAGAGCCCGGCCGAGCTCGCCTACGCGAGCCGCGCCCACGCGAGGATCGTCGGCTCCTACGACGCGATCCGCTGGGTCCCCGACGCCGAGGTCGTCCCGCCTGGGATCGAGCTCGACGTCTACCGGCCCGTCCCGCCCTCCGACCGCCCGCGTCCGCTCCTCGTCCACGCGCCTTCGCGCCGCGCGAGCAAGGGCACCGAGCACGTGATCGCCGCCTGCCGGCGGCTCCCGGTCGACCTCGAGATCGTCGAAGGCCTCCCGAACGAGCAGGCGCGAGAGCGCTACGCGCGGGCCGACATCGTGGTCGAGCAGCTGAACGCCGGCTGGCACGGCGTCCTCGGCCTCGAGGCGATGGCGCTGGGGAAGCCGGTCGTCACGTTCCTGCACGAGGAGGCCGTGCGCCGTTCTGAGGAGGCCTACGGCGTGAAGGTGCCGATCGTGAACGCGACGAAGGAAACGCTCGTGGAGGCGCTGCACCCGCTCGTCGAGTCGGCTGAGCTGCGCCGCCGGATCGGCGCCGAGAGCCGCGCCTACGCCGAGCAGGTGCACGACGCAGACAAGATCGCCGAGCAGCTGCTCGCGATCTACGCGCGCCTCTGATGCGCCTGCTCGTCACCGGCGGGACGGGCTACCTCGGCTCGGAGCTCGTCCGCCGGAGCGGCGCGGTCGGCCTGTCGAGCCGCGATCTCGACGTTCGCGACGCCGGCGCCGTGCTGCGGCGGTTCCGGCGCGAGCGGCCCGACGTCGTGATCCACACCGCGTACCGGCAGGGCGGGCCGGACGAGTGGAGCACGAACGTCGAGGGTGCGGCCGCGGTGGCACGGGCGGCGGCTGCGGTCGCTGCGAGACTGATTCACATGTCGACCGACGTCGTCTTCGACGGGCGCCGGGGCTGGTACGTCGAGGACGATCCGCCGAGCCCGGTGACGGAGTACGGGCACTCGAAGGCCGAGGGCGAGCGGGCGGTGGCCGAGGCGCATCCTGACGCGCTCATCGTGCGGACGTCGCTCCTCTACGGCGGCTCGTCGCCGGGGCCGCACGAGCGCGCGGCGCTCGAGGCCAAGATGGCGTTCTTCAGCGACGAGCGCCGCTGCCCGACGCAGATCGGCGACCTCACGCAGGCGCTGCTCGAGCTCGCCGAGCTCGACGTCGCGGGCATCCTCCACGCCGCCGGGCCTGAGGCGATGAGCCGCTGCGAGTTCGCCAGGCTCGTCGCGCGGCGGCAGTTGCCGTGCACGACGACCGCCGAGGCGGGCGTCGTCCGCCCGCTCGACTGCACGCTCGACTCGAGCCGCGCCCGCAAGCTCCTGCAGACGCGGCTTCGCGGCGTGCGCGAGGTGCTCGCGTGATCGGCGAGCTGCGCCGGCTGGCGAAGCACTCGGCGGTGTACGGCCTCGGCGGCCTCGTCTCGCGAATCCTCGCGGTGCTGCTCCTCCCGCTCTACACGAGCTACCTGACCACCAAGGACTACGGCCGCGTCGAGACGCTGATCGCGCTGAACGCGGTGCTCGTGACGCTCCTGCGGGCCGGGATCTCGAGCGCGTTCTTCCGCTTCTACTTCGACTCGCCGGAGCCGGCCGACCGCGTGCGGGTGCTGCGCACCTCGTTCTGGTTCACGATGGCGATGGCGACCCTCGGACTGATCGCCGGCTGGATCTTCGCCGCGCCGATCGCCGCCGCGCTCAACCTCGGCGAGAACCAGGACGGCCTCGTCCGCGCCGCCTTCGTCGGCCTGTGGGCCCAGATGAACTACGAGCAGCTGACGTCGCTCTTCCGCGTCGAAGAGCGCTCGTTCGCCTTCGTGATCGCGAGCCTTGTCAACGTCCTCGTCACGATCGCCGCAACGGTCGTCCTGGTCGTCGTCCTCGACCTGCACGCCCTCGGCGTCATCGTCGGCAACTTCCTCGGCACGCTCACGGTCTACCTCGCGCTCCTCGGCTACCGCCGCGAGCAACTCGGCCTCGAGTTCGACCGCGGCCTCTTGCGACAGATGAACCGGTTCGGGCTCCCGCTCGTCCCGTCCGGCCTTGCGCTCTGGACGCTGAACTTCAGCGACCGGTTCTTCCTGGCGCACCTTTCGGGCCAGGACGACGTCGGCCGCTACTCGCTCGGAGTGCGCGTTGCGTCGGCGATCACGCTCTTGCTCGTCGCCTTCCGGACCGCGTGGCCGGCCTTCGCCTACTCGATCGAGGACGACCGGCAGGCGCGTCGGACGTACGGCTTCGTGCTTACGTACCTGCTGTTCATCGCCTGCTGGATCTCGCTGGCGCTCGGGCTGCTCGCGCCCTGGCTCGTCCGGATCCTCGCCCCGTCGAACTCCGACTTCTGGTCCGGCTCGCGCGTGGTTGCCCCGCTCGCGTTCGCCGGCTCCGCGTGGGCCGCCTACACCGTCGTGATCATCGGGATCGGACGCGCCCGGCGGACGCAGTTCAACTGGGTGATCACGGGCGCGGCCGCGGCGATCGACGTCGTGCTGAACCTCCTGCTCGTGCCAGCGTTCGGGATCATGGGCGCCGCCGTCGCAGCGGTGAGCGCGTTCACGGCGATGTTCCTCGGGATGGCGTGGCACGCGCAGCGGATCTACCCAGTGCCGTATCAGTGGCGGCGCGTCGCGACGATCGTCGGGACCGCGGTTGCGCTCGTCGCCGCCGGCAAGCTGCTGGACGTGCCGCTGGCGGCGGCGATCGCGGTCGCAGCCGCTTATCCGCTCGTCCTGCTGCCGCTCGGCTTCTACCTGCCGGCCGAGCGAGCGCGGATTCTCCGGGCGCTGCACGCGCCGTCCCGGTAGAAACACCTCGACGGTGAGCCACGCCGACCTCGCCCAGCTCGCGGCCGTCCTCGGGGCGGTCGGGAGCATCCTCGTCCTGCTCGCGCGGGAACGGGCATCCCTGCTTGCCGGCTTCGCCCTCCTCGCCGCGGCCGAGGCCGGGCTGGGCGTCGCGCTGGTCCCGGGGCACGACCTGCGGCGCCTCATCGCGGGGCCTCTGCATGTCGCCGCGCTGGTCGTGGCCGTCGCGGCCGTGGCGGCTCTTGCCTGGGGACTCTTCCGGCGGCCGGAGCTCGCGCCGTTCGCGCTGCTCGCTGCGGCCCCCTTCCGACTGCCGATCCGTCTCGGCGACCAGGACGCGTTCCTGCTCCTGCCGCTCTACGGCGTGCTGGCCGCGTCGGTGCTCGCGCTTGCGGTACGCGCGATTCGCGGCGAGCCGGTCACGCAGCTGCCGAGCATCCTGGCCATACCGGCAGCCGCGTTCCTGGCGCTCTCGGGGATCTCACTGCTCTGGTCGCAGGACATCCACCAGGGCAGCATCGAGCTGCTCTTCTTCCTGTTCCCGTTCGCGGCGCTCGTCGCCGTCGTCGCGCGGACGCCGCTGCCGACCTGGGCGACGCGTTGGCTGGCCGTCGGCGTCGTGGCGCTCGCCTCGCTGTTCGCCCTCGTCGGGCTCTGGCAGGCCTGGCGGCGAGAGGTCTTCTTCGCGCGCGACGTCGAGGCTGTGAACGCCTACACGACCTTCTTCCGCGTCACCTCGCTTTTCAAGGACCCGAGCCTGTACGGGCGCCACGTCGTGATCGGGATCGCCGTCGTGCTGCTCGCCCTCTGGCTGCGGAAGTTGCACGTCGCCCTCGCCGCCGTCCTCGTAGCGCTGCTCTTCACCGGGCTCTACTTCGCCTACTCGCAGTCGAGCCTCGTCGCGCTGTTTGCGGTTACGCTCGGGCTCACGCTCCTCGCCGCCGACCGGCGGAGCCGCGTGATCGTGCTCGTTGCCGCAGCCGCGCTGGCGCTCGTTGCAGCCGCGGCGTCGGCGGCGATCGTCCAGGGCGAGTCGGTGCGCAACGCGACGAGCGGCCGCTCCCGGCTCGTGAAGGTCACGCTGGTCGTGATCCGCAAGAACCCGCTCGCCGGCGTGGGCATCGGCGCGCAGCCGCTCGCGAGCCGGAAGGAGGCCGAGACCCGGACCGGCGTCCGGCGCAACGCGTCGCACACGACGCCGCTGACCGTGACTGCCGAGCTCGGGCTCCTCGGCGTCCTGACGTACCTAGCGCTCCTCGCAGGCGCGGTCGGGATGCTGTTCGCGCTCGTCCGCCGGAACCGTGAGCTCGGCCTCGGGCTCGCGGCGGTCTTCCTCGTCCTCGTCGCGCACTCGCTCTTCTACTCCGGGTTCTTCGAGGACCCGCTGATGTGGGGCGTCCTGGCGCTGTCTGCGGCGGCTTTCCGGCCGGTCGGCGTGACGGAGGCCGACCGCGGCTACGAGCTGCTCCACACGCTGGGCGGGCGGCTACCGCGGGTCGCCGTCACGCGCAGGCGGGTTGCCTTCGTGCTGGCGGCGCTCGCACTCGTCCTCCTCGGGCTCTTCGCAGCCGCGAGGCTGCGGGACCGGCCGTCCAGCGGCCTCGACACCGAGCTCAAGGGCGTCCAGGTGGTCGGCCCGAAGCAGGGCCAGTCGGTCCCGGTCGCGGTCAAGCCGAAGCGCAAGGGCGGCTCGTACCGGTTCCTCCCGGACGACCGCGTCTGCTGGCCGACCTTCGGCCGGACGGGTGCGCGGACGCTCGCGCTGCCGGTGCGGCTCGGGCGGCCGACCAACCACTTCTGGGTCCGCGGGCTCAAGAGCTACATCGAGTTCCCGCCGGTCTACTGCGACGGCGTCCTGTACCTGAACACGTACAAAGGGACGACCTTCGCGATCGACGCCCTCTCGGGCACCGTCGTCTGGCGCCGGCCCAGCCCGGGCCTGAAGCCGTCGAGCCCGGCGATCGCCGGGCCGCGCCTCCTCGTCGCCTCGCGGGCCGGCACCGTGACCGCCTACGCGCGGGCGAACGGAGCGCTGCTGTGGCAGTTCCGCGTCGCGTCGAGGGTCGAGTCCTCGCCGCTCGTCGTGGACGGGCTCGCGTACGTCGGCGCCCAGGACGGGCGGCTGTTCGCGCTCGACGTCGCGACCGGCCGCGTGCGCTGGGCCTACGACACCGGCGGCAGGATCAACTCGAGCGCGTCCGTCGCCGGCGACCGCGTCTTCATCACGACCTACAGCGGCGCGATCTTCTGCCTCCGTCGCACCGACGGGAAGAAGCTCTGGCGCCGGTACGTCAAGCGCGACTTCCTCCGCTACGAGAGTTTCTACGCGAGCGCATCGACCGACGGGCGCCGCCTCTTCACCGTCGCGCGGTCCGGGCGGGTCGTGGCGCTCTCCGCCGTGACTGGGAAAATCCTGTGGACGCGCCGCGTCGGCGGCGGCCTGGCCTACTCGACACCGGCAGTCGAGCGCGGTCGAGTCTTCGTCGGCGGGTTCGACGGGACGCTCTACGCCTTCTCCGCTTCCTCGGGACGATCGCTCTGGCGGCGGCACGTCGGCGGGCGCATCCTCGGGCCCGCGCTCGTCGTCGGCGACCTCGTCTTCTTCTCGACGCTCGAAGAGCACACGTACGCGGCTCGGATTCGCGGCGGGCGACTGGTCTGGCACGTGCGGATGGGCAAGTACGCGCCGGGGATCGCGACCGATCGGCACTACTTCTTCTCGCTGAACGGGATCCTGATCGCGTACCGGTCGCAGAACCCGGTCGAGTACCGCTCGAAGAAGACGCGCTAGACGAGCGGCGGATGGCGCCGCCGCCAGAGCGGCGAGCGGCGGTTCGCGTACCCGGCGGCGCGCCAGGCGGCGGTGCGGGCCGCGTAGGCCGCCTGCCGCACGCGTGCGCGCAGCGGCGGAGCCCCGGGATCGCGAACCCCGTAACCGAGCTGGGCGAGCAGCTCGCCGGCGACGTCCTCGAACGCGCGCTGGTCGGGCACCCCGAGCTCCGTCCGCCAGTCGCGCGCAGGGCCGGTGACGTCCTGCTTCAGCCGCTGCTGGTGCGGCTTCGCGGCGGACACACTCCCGCCGGCACCCTCGAGCATCGTGGTATCGAACGCGAGCCCGGCGAACGAGCAGATCGCACGCAGCTCACGCTCGGCATCCTCGACGAGCGCCTCGTAGCGCAGCTCGTGGTAGCGCGCCGGCCCGACGCGGGCGCCGAGATCCCGCGCGGCACGCACCTCGCGCCGCCACTCGCACGCGAAGTCGGCGGCCGAGCGAGGCTTCGCCCACGCGCCGGCTGAGATCCCCTCGGGCATCGCCAGGAAGGACACGGCTGCGTCGCGCCCGTCCCGGATCAGGTGGACGTACTGCGCATCCGGAAACAGCCGGTCGAGCAGGCCGAGGTGCCGCATGTACATCGGCGTCTTGTCGCCCCAGCGGCGCTTGCCCTCCCGCTCGGCGAAGGCCTCGTAGACGGCCGCGATCGCCTCGCCGAGCGGCATCTCCGAACGCAGCCGGCGCCGCACCTCGTCGAGGTGGACGCCCCAGTCGCGGATCGCCGGCAGCCGCCGCAGGTCGTCGAGGAACTGCTCCGGATCGATCCGCCGCCCGTGGCGGTCGGCGAGCTGCGGGATGAAGAACGACTCATCCGGGATCGCCAGCTCCGGGTTGCGGTCGAGCATCACGCGGAGGAGCGTCGTCCCGGAGCGGCTAACGCCGAGGACGATCAGCGGCGCCGTCACCGGCGGCGGACGACGCGGACGACCATGCTCGCCCTGTGCCCGTGCGTGGACACGGTCAGCACGTAGCGGCCCGGGCGGGAGGGCGCACGCAGGACGAGTGGCGAACCGCCACGGACGCCCGAGCGGCGCCCAAGCCGCCAGTGGTACGCGCGTGCGTCGGTCCGAACGCGTACGCCGAAGCGCGTGCGGGCCTTCACCCGCAGCCGATGCGGCGCCACCTCGATGTACCGGACCCGGATGACGAGCGGGCCGATCGGCTTCGACGCGTTCCCGGCCTGGTCGCGCGCGACGAGCTCGACGCGATAGCGACGCGGCGGCAGCGCGCGGCCTTGGCTTTTTCCGTACCACTGGAGCTTGCCGCTCTTCTTCAGGCGGCTCTCGAGCCTGCGCTCGCCGGCCACGAGCACGAAGACGCGCCCTAGCTCGCTGAGCCGGTAGCGGAACTTGACGTTGTCCGAGCGGTGGTCGCCGTCCGGCGAGAACACGCGCGGGCCGTAGGAGAGCAGCCTCAGGCGCGGCGGCGTCACGTCGACCCGGATCGGGTACGGCAGCACGATCGTCCGCCGCGCGTCGCGCAGCTCGATCCGGATCCGATAGCTCCCTTCCGGCACCAGCTGCCCGGCGTCGTCCCTGCCGTCCCAGGTCAACCCGACGAGGCCCTTGCGGAACCGACCCCCGCCCACGAGCTCCCGGACCTCGTGGCCCTGCGAGTCCCGGACGGTGACGGTGAGCGTGTCGGCGCGCCGAAGCCGGAACGAGAGCCGCCCGGAGAGCGACGGGCATTCGCACACGGGCGAGAACACCTTGTCGAGCCGCGGCCCGGTGATCGGCGTCGGCTCGAGCTTCAGGTGCTCCGTGACTGCGAACGCGGCCGCCGTTGCCGCGAGCAGGACGACGACGAGGGCGGCCGGGGCAAGTCCCGCGAGCGCACGGCGGCGGTCCGGCGACCGCAGGTCGTCCAGCAGGCGCACTACTGCCCCGTCCAGGAGGACGTGCTCTGGCGCCGCGTGATCGCGGGCCAGAAGCCGGCGTGTATTGCTGGATGGGGCACTAGTGCTCGACGCTGCGGACGAGCACGAAGGGCTCCGCATACTCGCACCCGACGGTGGCGCCGTGGAGCTCGGCGTGGGCGCGCAGCGCACGGTCGGACCGCGGGTGCGGGTATTCGCGCAGCTCCGTGGCGAAGCACCTGAACGCTTCGAGCTTCCGTTCGAGCGTGGCGGTGATGTCGACGTACCAGGTCGGCACGAACGAGTTCGCGCCCGCCGGCGTCCACTCCGTGCTCGACGTCGGCGCGTAGGTCAGCACGCGCCGGACGGCCTGCCCGGGGACCGGGCGAACGGCCACGGAGACCGAGTCGAACAGCGCTTGGTGGTCGCGGTTCACGTCCGGATGGGCCGTGTAGACGATCGACGGAGCGACCTCGCGGACCTGCTCCTCGACCACGCGGTTGAGATCGACGTGGGCCACCGTGTCGAGGCGCATGTCGGGCAGGTCGAGGTGGACGTAGTCCGTCACGCCCAGGATCTCGGCCGCGCGCTTCGCCTCGGCGTTCTTGCGCTCGCGCGTCTCCGTGTCGCCCGGGTACTGCGACGAGCTGCCGTCCGTGACGCAGACGACGCGGACGGCGTCACCGTGCTCCGCATGGACCGCGATCGTGCCGCCCATCCCGAGCACCTCGTCGTCGGGGTGCGCCGCGAGCACGAGGACTTTCGTCATCCGAGGCGAGCTCCGACGGCGAGCTCGGCCGACGTCTCGATCTCCTCGAGCAGCAGCGCGCCCTCGCCGCACGCGACCAACGGGCCCTCGCCGACGATCGTCCCGGCCGGCGCGTCCGCCTCCGTCTCGACCGGCCGCGCACGCCAGACGATTACCTTCTCGTCCTCGAGGAACGTGTACGCCCCGGGGTATGGCCGCGTCTGCGCGCGCACCCAGTCGTGGAGGTACGGCGCCCGCGTCTCCCAGTCGATGATCCCGTCCGCCGGCGTCCGCTTCGGCCACCAGCTCCCCCGGCGCTCGTCCTGCGGGATCCGCGGGGCCTTGCCGACGATCAGCTGCGGGACGTACTCGCGGATCAGGTCGACGTGTGCCCCGGTCAGGCGCTCGTAGAGCTCGGTCGCCGTCTCCTCGCGCCCGATCGGAACTTCGACCTGACCGACGATCGGGCCGGAGTCGGCCGTCGGATCGACGATCTCGAACAGCGTCACCCCGGTCTTCGCGAGGCCGCTCAGGATCGCCCACGGGATCGCGGCGCGGCCGCGGTGCCTCGGGAGCAGCGTCGGGTGCATGCCGAAGACGCCGTGCCGCGCGAGCGCGACGAACCGTTTTCCGACGAGTTGGGACCAGCCGACGACGAAGATCAGGTCGGGCTCAGTCGCCTGCACCGAGTCCAGCGTCTCGGCCGCATTCACGTCGGCCGTCTCGATCAGCCTCGCCCCGAACCACTCCGCCACCTCGTCGAACGCGCACTGCCCGGAGCGATTCGGATCGACCGGTCCAGGCAGGGTCACGATCGCCGCGATCTCGGCGCCGGCCTCGGCGCTCGCCTCGAGACAGCGGCGCCCGATCACGTCGAAGCTGACCCAGACGGTGCGCATGGAGGCGCGGGCGAGTCTAGTCGGCCGCGACGCGGGGATAAGCTCGTACCCGATGAAGCTCGAGGTCGTCGACGGCGACATCACGACGCTCGAGGTCGACGCGATCGCGAACGCAGCCAACAACCACCTCTGGATGGGCGGCGGGGTCGCGGGCGCGATCAAGCGCCGCGGCGGCGAGGAGATCGAGCGCGAGGCGATGGCGCTCGGGCCGATCGAGGTCGGCGACGCGGTGGCCACGGGAGCGGGGCAGCTTCCCGCGAAGCACGTCGTCCACGGCGCCGTCATGGGCCAGGACCTGCAGACGAACGCCGACCTCGTCGAGCGGACGACGCGACGCTGCCTCGAGGTGGCGGACGACCTCGGCGCGAAGTCCCTGGCCCTGCCCGCGTTCGGGACCGGCGTCGGCGGCTTCCCGCTCGACGAGTGCGCGAGGATCATGGTCGGGGCCGCGCGCGCGTTCGAGCCGACGTCGCTCGCGCGGGTCGTCTTCGCGGTCTACGGCGGCGACGCCGCGAAGACGTTCCGGGCCGCCCTTAACGAGTGAACAGCTTGGCGCGGCTCGGCCGGACGTAGACCGTCTGGCCCTCCTCCAGCCGCCAGGAGTCGGCGTCCCCGCGGGTCACCTGCGCCCACGCGCGGTCGCCGCGATCGAGGACGAGCTCGACGCGGACCTCGAACCCGAGGTAGACGATCCGCTCGACCACCGCCTTCGTGCTCTGCCCGTTCGGCTGGAGCTCGATCTCGAGGTCGTGCGGCCGGACGAACGAGTCGCCGAACCGGTTGACCGGCCCGACGAAGCTCATCACGAACTCGTTGGCCGGATGCTCGTAGAGGTCACGCGCCTTGCCGACCTGCTCGACCCGCCCTGCGTTCATCACCACGATCCGGTCCGAGACCTCCATCGCTTCTTCCTGGTCGTGCGTCACGAATACCGTCGTCACGTGCACCTCGTCGTGCAGGCGACGGAGCCACGTTCGGAGCTCCTTCCGCACCCGCGCGTCGAGGGCGCCGAACGGCTCGTCGAGGAGCAGCACCTTCGGATCGACTGCGAGTGCCCGGGCGAGCGCCATCCGCTGCCGCTGGCCGCCGGACAGCTGCGAGGGATACCGCTCGGCGAGGCCCTGGAGCTGGACGAGGTCGAGCAGCTCGGTCACGCGCTCCCGGATCTCGCTCTTTGGGCGCCTGCGGATCTCGAGCCCGAACGCGATGTTCTTCCAGACGGTCATGTGCTTGAAGGCCGCGTAGTGCTGGAAGACGAACCCGACGCCACGCTTGCGCGCTGGCACGTCGGTCGCGTCCTCGCCGGAGATCACGACGTCGCCGGTGTCCGGCCTCTCCAGGCCCGCGATCACGCGCAGGAGCGTGGACTTGCCGCTTCCGCTCGGGCCGAGCAGGGCGGTGAGGGAGCCGCCCGGGATCGCGAGCGAGACGCCGTCGAGCGCCGTGAACGTCCCGAAGCGCTTCGTCACCTGCCGCACCGCGATCGCCATCAGCGCTGCTCCCGGGGCCGAATCGTCGTCAGGGCAACGAGGGTAGCGATCGCCACCAGCGCCAGCACGACCGAGGCGGCGTAGGCGCCAACGTAGTCGAACGACTGGTACCGCTCCTCGACATGGAGCGTCAGCGTCTCGGTCCTCCCGACCACGCGGCCGGAGACGACGCTGACGGCGCCGAACTCGCCGAGGCAGCGCGCCGTCGTCAGCACGACGCCGTACGCGACGGCCCAGCGGATCGCTGGGAGCGTCACGCGCCGGAACGTCTGGATCGCGCTCGCGCCGAGCGTCTCGGCCGCCTGCTCCTGCTCCGTGCCGATCTCGCGCAGGACCGGCACGACTTCGCGGACGACGAACGGCAGTGACACGAAGATCGTCGCGATCACCATCCCAGGCAGGGCGAAGACGACGTCGACGGGCAGGCCGGCGAGCCAGCCGGAGCGTCCGTAGAGCAGCAGCAGCGAGAGCCCGACCACGACCGGCGAGAGCGCGAGCGGAAGGTCGACCAGCGCGTTCACGAGGTTCCTGCCGGGCATCCGGTACCGCACGACGGCGAGCGCACACAGCACCCCGAAAACCGTGTTGGCCGGAACAGCGATGGCCGTGATGATCAGCGTGAGCACGAACGCGTGCCGCGCCGCCGGAGTCGTCACCGCGTCCCAGGCCGTGCCGAACCCGTGCTCGAACGTCCGCCAGAACACCATCGCGACCGGCGCGATCAGCAGCACGGCGAGGTAGCCGAGCCCGACGAATCGGAGCAGATACCTACGCAACGGCATCGTGTTTCGCGACGTGCCGGCGAAGGAGGCCGATCGCGAGCAGGGCGGCGAGCGAGATCACGAGCAGGACGACCGACACCGCCGCCGCGCCGCGCGGGTCGCCGCTCTCGATCCGGCCGAAGACGAAAACGGACGCGACCTCGGTCTTGTACGGCAGGTTCCCGGAGACGAGCACGACTGAACCGAACTCGCCGATCGCGCGCGCGAACGCGAGCGCCACGCCGGACAGGATCGCGGGGAGGATGTTCGGGAAGAGGACTCGCCGGAAGATCGCGAAGCTGCCGGCGCCGAGCGACGCGGCTGCCTCCTCCATCTCGCGGTCGAGCTCGATCAGAACGGGCTGCACGGTCCGGATCACGAACGGAAGCGTTACGAACAGCAGCGCGAGCAGGACCGCCGTCCGAGTGAACGCGACGTCCACCCCGAGCG
Source organism: Actinomycetota bacterium (assembly GCA_046724905.1). Lineage (GTDB taxonomy): Bacteria > Actinomycetota > Thermoleophilia > Gaiellales > Gaiellaceae > JBKOXJ01. Next base: position 24,247 of record JBKOXJ010000055.1, read on the forward strand.
GTCCCTTCGGCCCGTAGAGGGTCAGGAGCGTCAGTCCCGCCACGATCGTCGGCAGCGCGAACGGGAGGTCGATGACGGCGTTGACGACGTTGCGCCCCGGGAATTCGTCCCGCACGAGGATCCAGGCCACGATCGTCCCCATCACGGCATTGATGAGGCCGACGAGCACCGAGACGACGAGCGTGAGTTTGAGCGCGGCGACGCCCTGCGGGTCCGTCACGGCGCTCCAGAAGGCACTCCACCCACCGCCCTTGGCGTGCCACACGAGGGCGGCGAGCGGCAGGAGGACGATCAGGCTGAGGTAGGCGGTGACGAGCCCCTGGGCGAGCATCCCTCCGGGCGGCCGGAGCGCCGCCGGGCGCGGAGCGGCGTACGCGCGGGTCGACACCTACCGGCCGGTCTCCCGCTGCATCTTCGTGACGATGCCGGTTTTGGGGTCGAAGAAGCGCTTCTCGACCTTGGCCCAGCCGCCGAGCCACTTGATCGAGAAGAGCCACGGCCGCACCGGATAGGAGAACTGCTTGAGCACGCTCGGCAGCAGCGGGCGATA
>JBKOXJ010000016.1:0-6059 GCA_046724905.1 Actinomycetota bacterium
GTGCATAGACGGTTGGACGCACGACGTACGCGCCGGCGCCGACGGCGAGCCAGAGGGCTCCCAGCACGATCGTCCGAACCGAGAGTGTCCGCTGGAGCCGGGTCGCGAGCATCGACCCGATCAGGTTGAGACCGCCGAATGCCGCGATCACGCCGCCGATCGCAGCCGAGCTGAGGCCCTCTTCCCGACCGGCAACGACCACGATCAGGAACACCGCGTTCCACGCGAAGTTGCTCGCGCCGAAGAGGAGCGCGCATGTGCGCAGAAACGCGTGTCGCCAGAGCCAGCGGAATCCTTCGAGCGCCTGCGTCCGCAACGACGCCGTGTCGCGTTCGCGCTCCTCCTGGAAGGGCGTACGCATGGCGAGCAGCGAGACGAGCGAGAACGTGTACGAGACGGCGTCGGCCAGGAACGGCAACGCGCGGCCGATTCCGAAGAGGAATCCGCCGAGCGGCGGGCCGCCGAGGATGACCGCCGACACCCGGGCCTGCTCGACGGCTGCCGCGGCCGGGAGCTGCGGAGCAGGAACCACCGACCGCAGCGCGCCCAGCTCGGCGATGTTGAAGAACGCGAACATCGTCCCCTCGACCAGCGCGACGACGACGATCTGCGCGAACGTGAGACGGTCGAACGCGATCGCGGCTGCGAGGCTCGCCAGCGCCACGGACCGGACGACGTCAGAGACGATCATGACGCGCCGGCGGTTCCAGCGGTCGACTCCGACGCCGGCCGGGAGCACGAGCAGCGGGTACGGCACGGCTTGCGCGAAGCTGACGATGCCGGCCTTCGCCGGAGAGTGCGTGACCGCCAGCACGAGCAGTGGATACGCGACCGAGGACGTGTACGAGCCCAGCGTCGACAGCGCCTGTCCGGCCTGGAGCAGCAGGAAGTCGCGGTTGCGACGGAGACCGCTCAGCGGTCGTCGAGCGAGAAGCCGCGCGGCCGCGTCGGCGGCTCGATCGGGCTGGACGGGAGGCCCGGCCGCGGCCCGCCCTCGTTGTAGGCGCTCGGCGCGACGTCGTTCGGCCCATCGGCGTAGTAGAGGCTCGCGAGGGACTGGATCTGGCTCCGGCCGACGCCGAGCTCGAACTGGCCGCCGCCGTAGAGGCGCATTCCGCGCTCCTCGCAGTACCCGAGGCACGTGAAGAGGCGCTCGACCGTGCCAAACCGCGACGGCTTGATGTTCAGGACCCGCGGTTCCACTTCGAGCTTCTGGATGTCGTCGACCGAGTGGATCGGCGCGTCGAAGCTGAGCCGGTCGGGGTGCCGGAGCAGCAGGTCGCGCGTCTCGTCGGTGAATCCGGGATCCTCCACGATCGCGTGCGGCAGGAGCTCGAGCGCGTTGCGATAGACGTCGACACCGGGGCGCGGGCCCATCCAATCGCCCTCGTAGTACGACTTGAAGTCGACCACGCGCACGCGATCGGTTCCCGCGAGCTCCTCGATCAGCTTGCGCGTCCACTCTCCGGTCGGGTCGAGCTTGAACTCGAGGCTCGGGTTCACTTCGAGCCAGGGCCGGATCTCGGCGCGCGTCGAGACGACGAAGCGGACGGGGCGGTAGGGGCGGCTCACGACGTCGCCGAGCGAGCGGCCGGCCTGCCTCAGCGCGAGGTCGAGCACGGCGCTCTCGAATGCCCAGCGTCGGAAGTCCGAGAGCTCGTGCGGCTCCAGGCGCGCCGAGAAGTCCGCGACCGTTTGGCGGCCCGCGAGGTCGAGATCGGGCGGGAAGCCGTCGTGTTCGTCTGCCTCGTATGTGACGTCCTCGCCGCGCCCTTCCTCGCCGCCCCCGCGCAGGACGACCGTCGTCGTCACGCGCGTGAAGAAGCCGCCGCCGACTTCGACGCGCCGCTGCTCGAGGTCGTAGCGGTCGACGGAAACCTCGAGCTCGGCGAGCTTCGGATAGTCGCTCACCCGGGTGTTCTACCCTGCGCGGGATGCGCCGGGCGGTGCCGATCGTGTTTCTTGGCCTCGCATTCACGGCGACCGCGAGTGCTGAGCTGCCCCAGTCGGGGGTGCTCGTGCCCGGGCAGTCGCTCGGCGGGCTGCGGCTCGGGGCGACGAAGTCTCAGGTGCGTTCCGCGTGGGGGACGCGGTTCGGGCTCTGCCGGAACTGCCGGCTGACGACCTGGTACTTCACGTACCGGGCGTTCGATCCGCACGGTGCCGGCGTCACGTTCAGGCGGGGGAAGGCCGTTGCCCTCTTCACGCTCTGGTCGCCCGACGGCTGGCACACGAGCAAAGGACTCCATCTTGGCGAGTTTGCCGCCAGGATCACGCAGCTCTACGGCACGCTGCCACGCACAGACTGCGGCACCTACTACGCCCTCACGATGCCGCGTGGGCGGACCGTGACGGCGTTCTACGTCGACGACAACAAGGTCTGGGGCTTCGGGCTGCTCCGCCGCGGCGTCGCGATCTGCCGTTGACGCCGCTGGCGGGACTGCTCGTCGTCGACCTGACCCGCTACCTGCCGGGGCCGTTTGCGTCACGCGAGCTGCTGCGGCTCGGCGCGCGCGTCGTCCGTCTGGAGTCACCGGAAGGAGATCCCCTGCGCGAGATCGCACCGCAGTGGGACGCGGCGATCAACGCCGGCAAGGAGTCCGTGGCCGTCGACCTGAAGGCCGACCCCGACCTCGGGAGGGCACTGTGCGCGAGAGCCGACGTCGTGCTCGAGGGCTTCCGGCCGGGAGTGGCCGAGCGGCTCGGAATCGGCGTCGCCGACCTGCACGACCGCGTCGTCTACTGCTCGATCACCGGCTTCGGCGCGGACGGGCCGCGTGCGGCGCAGGCTGCGCACGACCTCAACTACATGGGTTACGCCGGCGCGCTCGCGGACACGGCCCCGGCGGTCCCGCCGGTGCAGGTCGCCGACCTCGCCGCAGGTGCCCTCACGGCCGTCGCGGAGGTCCTCGCGGCCCTGCTCGAGCGCGACCGAACCGGGCGCGGACGGCACCTGGTGCTGTCCATGACACACGGCGCCCATCGGCTGGTTGCGCACCGTCTCCACGGCGAGCCCGCCCCGCGGCTGCTCACCGGCGGTCTCGCCTGCTACCGCGTCTATGCCACTGCCGACGGCCGCTGGCTCACGGTCGCGGCGCTCGAGCCGAAGTTCTTCCGGCGTCTGTGCGACCTGCTCGGGCGTCTGGACCTCGTCGACCGCCACTTCGAGCCGGCTGCGCAAGAAGAGCTCACCGGACAGCTCGCGCGGATCTTCGCCGCGGAGCCGCTCGACGCCTGGCTCGAGCGTTTCGAAGGCGAGGACGTCTGCGTCGGCCCGGTGGCGACGCTGGAGGAGGGCGCCGCTGACTTCGGCGAGCCGCCGATGTCAGCACCGCCGCCGGCGCTCGGCGAGCACACCGACGCCTGGCGCCACGAGCTCGGCCTCTAGACGTTGCAGTTTCGTCACGGTCCCGTTCACCACCCGTGACGGTTTTGCCGCGACCATGGTCGTGTGAGACTCGTCGTCGCCCTCGTCCTCGCACTCGCTCTCGCGGACGCCGCCACGGCGGCCGACATCCGCGTCGCAACTCTGCCGGCCGCCGAGGACATCTCGCTGCCTTTCTGGTGCGACTGGGGCTACGACTGGGACGAGCGGTGCTACCGCGACGACTCCGACCGCCTCGGCGTCGGCGGGGTGGACGACAAGGTGTGGCGCTCGGCCCTCCGCTTCTCGCTCGCTGCGCTTCCTCCGCAGGCGCAGATCGTCACGGCGGAGCTCGCCCTGTCCTATGACCAGACGTGCGTCGCGCCGCGGCGCACCTTCGTCCGCTGCAACGGGGCCGGGTTCGAGCTGGACGCCGCGCCGATCCTCACACCGCGCTGGCTCGCGGAGCGCGAGGTCGACATCGGCCCCGTTGCGGCACGCGCCGCGATCGAGCCGTTCGCGCCGCCGGGCCGGGTCGTCTGGGACCTCACCGACCTGGTTGCGGAGTGGGCGGCCGGACGTGTGCCGAACTACGGCGTGCTGGTCAAGCTTGTCGACGAGCAGGAAGCGTTCGACTCGGGAGGCCCGGCATTCCCGAGCTCCAGCTACGCCGACCCCGCCTCGAGACCGCGGCTCACGGTCTGGTACCTGCCGTAGCCAGTCCCAGTGCGGCCGGCAGCTCCCTCAGATCACGCAGGCGGCCGGCGATCTCTGGATAGCGGTCGTCCCGATCGACGAGAAACGCGCGCATCCCCAACGCCCGCGCTCCTTCGACGTCGTCCTCCGGAGAGTCTCCAACCATCGCCGCCGCCGCAGGCTCGACGCCGAGCCGCTCGAGCGCCGCCCGGAAGATCGACGGGTCGGGCTTCACCTTTCCGTGCACGCGAGAGGTCAGTGCGACGTCGACGTCGAGTCCGTGGTGGCCGACGAAGACGTCGAGGTCTCGCGCCGTGTTCGAGACGAGCCCGAGCCTGACGCCTCGGCGCCGCAGGTCGTCGAGCGTCGGCAGCACGTCCTCGTAGAGCTCGAAGTGCTCCGCGTTCTCCCACGCACGCGTCATCTCGACGGCGCAGTCGTAGGCGCTGTCGGCGTCGCCGCCCATCCCACGGATGATCCGCTCCGTGAAGGCGACCCAAACCTCCTCGTCGTGGTCGAGCTCGGGATGCCGCTCGAGGTGCTCGAGCGCGCGCTCGCGTGCCTCGCGGTACCGAGTCGCGTCGAGCTCGAGGCCGAACCGCTTCCCGAGTCGCGCGTAGCCCTCGGGCCCGAGGTCTGGGCCCGGCTTCGCGATCGTGAAGTCCACGTCGAAGAGAACCGCCCGGAGTTCGGGCACGGGCGAGAGGATAGCTTTGGCTAAGTGCCCGTTCCGGCGATGAACCCATCACTTCCGGCGGCCGCTGAGCGGCGCCAGGCGGCGTCCTCAGTCGCGCCCAGGCAAACAAGCCTGGGCGCTCCCTGCGTCCTTGCCTGGCTTGCTCATCGACCCCCGGAAGCGGGGGAGCATCACCGGAAGGGGCACTAGATGGAGGCCGTCGCCGAGACGGGTGGCCGCCTACGCGCGCTGGACGCCCTGCGCAGCCGCGACTTCCGGCTGCTCTGGACAGGCCAGACCGTCTCGCTGATCGGCGACGGCGCCTTCTGGATCGCGCTCGGTTGGAAGACCACGAGCCTGACGGGCTCGGCCAGCTCGCTCGGCCTCGTCCTGATGGCGAGCGGGATCGCGATGCTGGCGACGCTGATGGTCGGCGGCGCTCTGGCCGACCGCTACTCGCGGCGGTTGCTGATGATCGCGTCCGACGTCGCGCGCTTCTTCGTGATCGGCGGGATCGCCGTGGCGGACGCGACGGGCCACCTGTCGATGCCGCTCCTGATCGTGCTCGCGATCGGGTTCGGCGCCGCCGACGGATTCTTCTACCCGGCCGTGGGCGGCATCGTCCCGCTGGTCGTCGACGAGCACGCGCTCCCGTCCGCGAACTCGCTGATCTCGCTCTCGCGCCAGGCCGGCTTCGTCGTCGGTCCCGCCCTCGCGGGCGTGGTCTACGGAACGACCGGCTCGGCGGTCGTCTTCGGCTTCGAGGCCGTCAGCTTCCTCGTCTCCGCCGGGCTAATCGCGCTCGCACGGCCGCGGCCGTTCGAGCCGGAGCCGCGCGAGGGCACCTTCCGCGAGATCCGCGCCGGGATCCGCTACGTGGCGGGCATCCCGTGGCTGTGGATCTCGATCGTCCTCGCCGCCTTCATCCTCATGGTCGCGATGGCGCCGTACCAGACGCTCCTGCCGAAGCTCGTCCAGGATCACTTCGATCAGGGGGTCGGCGCGTACGGGACGCTGTTCGCGCTGCAGTCGGCCGGGATGGCGGTCGGCACGCTCGTCTACGGCCAGTTTCCGCCCGCGCGGCACCGGATCATCTGGATGTACGCGCTCTTCGCGCTGAACGACCTCTGCGTCGTGGCGATGGCGCTGATTCCGGACTACGCGGTCGGAGGTGCGCTCGTGACGCTGCGCGGCGTGTTCATCGGTTTCGGAATCAGCGTCTGGAACACGCTCTTGATGCAGATGGTCCCCGATAGCAAGCTCGCCCGCGTGATGAGCCTCGACTTCTTCGGCTCGCTCGCGCTCGTCCCGGTCGGCTACGCG
>JBKOXJ010000125.1:0-9713 GCA_046724905.1 Actinomycetota bacterium
CCTCCGGGCCGACCGGGCCTCGCCTGAACACCGCCCACCCGGCGACGATAGCGCCCAGCACCACGATGCTCGTGACGAGGGCGACGGCGTCCGGCAGGCGCCCGTCCAGCGTCTGCGAGTTGAACTCGGTGGTCACGCGCGCCGAATAGGCCCCGAGCCGGTGCGCCGCGAGCAGGAGTGACGAGCCGAGGCTCTCGATCTGGAGCGGGCGGCGAACGGTCGCCGAGAGGTCGTTGAGGAATCCTCCAGGCGCGAGGACGAAGAACGGGAGGGTTGCTGCGGCAAGCGTCGCCGCGAAGACCCCGGCGACGGCATAGGCACCCCGGCGCCCGCGCCGCGTCGCGACGAACACCAGCGCCGGCGGCAAGACGACGACGGGGAAGAACTTCGCTGCAACTCCGAGTGCGAGCACCGCGAACGCGAGCCGCTCGCGCCCGGTGACGAGCGCCGCGAGCGCGGCGGCGGTCAGGAACGCCGGCCAGACGTCGTAGTTGACCAGGACGACCGGGCCCAGCACGACCGGTGTGACTCCGACCAGCGCCATCGCGGCGGCGAGGCGCCTGCCCGACGCTCCCAGCGACGCGAGGGTGAACGCGATCACGGTCACGATTCCGACCCCGAGCACGACCGCCAGCACCTTGAAGCGCGTGGCATAGCCGCCGTCGGAGCCGACGAGGGCCGGGGCGACGAAGGCCGGCAGGGCGCCCGGCGGATACTCCATGTAGTAGTCGCGGTAGGGGAGGCGGCCGTCGAGGAGCTCCTGTCCGTAGTGGCGGTAGAGCGTCGTGTCCCCGATCTGCTGGCGGTCGAGCAGCCCGGCGCTCGGGAGAGCTGCGGTCGCGACGAAGAGCACGCTCCCGAGGACTGCCGCGACGACCGCCCGGCGGCGGGCGGCTTTAGCGTTACCCACGCCCGTGATCGTCCCAGGTCGCCCGGAGCGCGCAACCGCCGTCGCCTCGTGTCATGTCGAGCACCCGCTCGACGACCGCGCCTGGTCGGCGTTCGAGGCGCTCCAGGAAGCGCGGCCGGGCGGCTTCCGGATCGCGGCGCTGATGCGGCCGCCGGCGGCAGGCGAGTCGGAGCAGAGCTGGCTGGCTCGTGCGCACGCGGCGGCGCAGCGCGGGCCGTTCGGCGTCCACACGCACTGGACGTCGCCCGAACACGCGCGACCGACGGGCGGGGACCCGGCCGAGCGGGTGAGGCGCGACGTCGAGTGGGTCCGTTCGCAGGGGCTCGACCCGGCGTTCTTCTCCGGCGGCGGCTGGTACACGGACGAGCGCGTCCGCCACGCGGTCGCCGAGCTCGGGCTCGTGGATTGCACGGCGACGGCCTTCCGCCCGGCCTACCTCGAGGCCGGCGCGGAGCATCTGCAGCTCGCCGCGCCGACGCTCGTGGACGGCGTGCTCGTGCTGCCGGCGACGCACACCTCCGGGATGCTCGCCCGCCGCGTGCTCCGCTCGCTGCCGCAGTACGTTCACGTCTACTTCCACGACACCGACCTGCTCGAGCGGCCGCGCCGGCTCGGGCTCGCGGTCGGCCTTCGCATGCTCGCCTTGCGCCGGGAGCGCAGCGACCTCGAGGCGCTCAGCCGGGCTTACGCGCGCTGAACACGATCAGGTTCGCGAACAGGCGCGGGTGCAGCCGGACGAGGCGTCCGGCGATGAAGTGGAGCCTCGGCCCCTCGAGACCCTCGAGCAGCCCGAGCACGTCTGCCGGCGAGAACAGGTGCAGGTGCGTCGGGTCCGTTTCCGGCGCGCGGCCGAGCAGAAACCGAAGGCGGTTCTTCAGCCGGTAGCCGTTGGGCGTCGAGCCGAGGAGCGTGCCGCCGGGGCGCAGGACGCGGGTGGCCTCGTCCACGAGCGCCGACGGGTCGCGAACGTGCTCGACGAGTTCACCGAGGACGACGACGTCGAAGCTCTCGTCGGGAAACTCGAGCGGCTCCTCCGCGTCGGCCCAGTGCGTCTCGATTCCGAGCTTCGCGGCCTGCTCGAGCGCGTCGCGGTCGACGTCGATCCCGACGACCTCGTTCCCGCCTATGTAGCTGCGGGTGAGCGCTCCGGTGCGGCAACCGACGTCGAGCACCCGCCGACCGGGGCCGCCGACGTAGCGGGCAAAGAGCGGAGCGCGCTCGGGTGCCGCGAACACGAAGTCGGGAGGGCGGCGCTCGCGATGGTGGACCCTGTACCGCTCACTCGCGCGTTCGAGCTTGCTCACGGGCCGCCAGTGTAAGGAGACAGGGAGCAGCACGTAGAATTCGTCGCTTCGTGGCCACGAAACCCGCACTGCCTGCGTCCGAGCAGGAGGCGGTCGCCGCCCGGCCCGAGGCCCCGCCGATCGTCTCGGCCTCCGCCGAGGACATCCGCGCTCCTCGCCACCTCGTCGCGCGTCCGCCGCTCCGCTCGCTCCTCCGCCGACTGGCGAGCATCTGCGCGCTCGTCGCGATCGACCTCACCGGGCTGTCGCTCGGGCTCTACCTCGCGCTGATGATCCGGGAGCTGTACTACGGCGATGTCTCGCCGCTCTGGGGCGTGCGCTGGGAGGCGCTGCAGTCGTGGCTGCCGTTCCTGACGCTGATCACGCTGCTCGTCTTCTGGCAGGCGGGCCTGTACGCCGAGCGCGAGCGTCGGGCGGGCGTCGGGCGGATTATCTCGTCGGTCGTCCTCGTCGCGGTGATCACGCTCGCTTTCGCCTGGGGCGTCGGACACGACTTCAACACGTACGGCCTCGCGCCGATCGCGGTCGTCACCACGGCTGTACTGATCAGCCTCCTGCGCGCGAGCTACGACGCGATCACGCGCGACTTGCTCAAGGTCGCAGGTGTGCGGCGGCGCGCCGTCCTCGTCGGGAGCGCGGACAACCTCGCGCACCTGCACCGGACGCTCGGCTCGGCGCGAGGCGGGATCGAGTACGAGTTCATCGGCGCCGTCATGCCGGAGCCGGACGGGCTCGCGCTCCCGTACCTCGGCGGCCTCGAGGCGGTGCCGTCGCTGCTGGCGGCGCGGCGGATCGACGAGCTGATCGTGAACGCGGCCGACCTGGCCGAACGAGAACTGCTCGAGCTCGTCGAGCAAGCCCACCGCGAGGGTGTCCAGGTGCGTGTCGCGCCGACGACGACGGAGCTGCTGACCCAGCGCGCCGAGTACATCCCCGGCCAGAGCGTGCCGCTCTTCGAGCTGCGGCCGCCGGTCTTCGCGGGCACGGACTGGATCATGAAGCGCGCGTTCGACCTCGTCGTCTCGAGCCTCGTCCTGGTCGTCGGCCTGCCGATCTGGCTCGCGATCGCGGGGGCGATCAAGGTGACGTCGCGCGGGCCGATCCTCTACCGCGACCGCCGAATCGTGCTCGGTGAGAGGGAGTTCGGGATGCTCAAGTTCCGAACGATGTACGCGGACGCCGCGTCGCGCCAGGCGCAGCTCGAGGCGGACAACGAGGCCTCGGGCGCGCTGTTCAAGATCCGCGACGATCCGCGGGTGACCCCAGTCGGGCGCCTGCTGCGGCGCTTCTCGATGGACGAGGTCCCGCAGGTGCTGAACGTGCTCCGCGGCGAGATGTCGCTCGTCGGCCCGCGCCCGCTGCCGGTCCGCGACTTCCACCAGCTCGAGCCGTGGCACCGCAAGCGCCACCACGTTCTGCCGGGGATGACCGGCCTCTGGCAGATCTCCGGCCGCTCGAACCTGTCCTTCGACGACCTCGTGCGGCTCGACTTCTACTACCTCGAGAACTGGTCGATCTGGCTCGACATCACGATCCTGCTGAAGACGATTCCCGCCGTCGCCGACGCGCGCGGGGCTTATTGAGTGGCTGAGCCCCTGGGCGGTAGCTGCCTCTGCGGCGGCGTTCGCTTCGAGGTGGAGCTGCCGTTCCGCCGCTCGAACCACTGCCACTGCTCGCGCTGCCGCAAGCATTCGGGCACGTTCGGCCTGACGATGGGCCGGATCGCGCGGGAGCGGTTCTGGCTGCTCCAGGGCGAGGAGCTGATCCGCGTCTACCGCCCCGACGGCGGTGCCGTGAAGGCGTTCTGCGTCGAGTGCGGCTCGAGCCTCTTCGGCGGCACGTGGCCGGAGGGCGACGAGGTCTCGATCCGCCTCGGCTCGCTCGACGGCGACCCGCAGATCCGCCCGCAGTACCACACGTTCGTCGGCTCGAAGGCGCCGTGGGAGGAGCTCCCGGACGACGGCCTGCCGCGCTTCGAGGAATCGAATCCGGACGCCTGACTAGCCTTCCGGGAATGAACGCGCCCAAGATCCTGGCGGTCGCGTCTGCGGTCGACCTCGACTTCCGCTACGGCTGCACGCCGGCCTGGTGGCAGCTGTGGAAGGGGCTCTACGAGGCCGGTGTCGACTTGATCGTGACGCCGTACCGCGGTCGGCCGGTCGAGTCGCCGTGGTGGCGCACCGAGCCGAACCCGTGCTACCGCGAGGGCGAGCTGTTCGCGTCAGCGCGCGGCGTCGTGGCGCGCTTCAAGGGCGACGGAGTCCCGCGCCGCCGGGCCGAGGACAGCCCGGGCGACACCGACCGCCTCGTTCGGGAGGTCGTTTGGCGGTGGGTGACGCCACGCTGGCAGCGCCATCTCGAGCGGATCCTCGAGCGCGAGCGCGATATCGACGCGGTCCTCGTCTTCACTGTCCCGATGAGCCACCTGCGCGGGATTCCGACGCGCCTGCGCGAGCGCTTCGGCGTCCCCGTGGTCTTCTACGACGGCGACGTGCCCATGAGCCTGCCGGAGCACGGCGGCATGGACACGGGTTTCAACTACTACCACGGGGCTGATCCGTCGGAGTACGACCTCGTCGTGTCCAATTCCGAGGGCGGGATCCCGCGCCTGCTCGAGCTCGGCGCGCGGCGGGCCGAGCCGGTCTTCTGGGCGGCCGACCCGGAGCTCTTCCGCCCGCTCCCGGTGGAGAAGGACGTCGACGTCTTCTTCTACGGCTACGGCGACAAGTTCCGCCGCGACTGGATGGAGGCGATGGTCGGGGAGCCGAGCCGGCGCCTGCCGGACCTCGACTTCGCACTCGGCGGCCGCGACTTCCGCGCGGACATCGGCCGGGCGCGGCTGACCGGCGACGTCCCCTTCAACGCGTTCAACAGCGCGATCGCGGCCGCCCGGATCAATCTCAACATCACGCGCCGCACACAGGCGAGCGTCCCGGCTTCCTCGACGGCGCGGCCGTTCGAGCTGGCGATGGCGGGCGCGGCGATCGTCTCGAACCCGTACGCGGGCGTCGAGCGGTGGTTCGAGCCGGGGCGCGAGCTTTTCGTCGTCTCCAACGCGGACGAGGCCGTCGCCGCGTACCGCCAGCTGAAGGACGATCCGAGCGGTGCGGAGGAGCTCGGGCGCAGAGCCCGCGAGCGGGCGCTCGACGAGCACACCTACGCGCACCGCGCCCGGCAGCTGCTCGAGCTGATCGGCGTCGACTTGCCCGCGACCGTCACCGTCCATGGCTGAGCTCGTCGAGGCTCGGCCTCGGCCGTCCGCGCTCGCCGAGCGGCTCGAGCCGCTGCGCCGAGTGGCGATCGTGCCAGCGCTCAACGAGGAGGCGTCGGTCGGCCGCGTAATCGACGAGCTGCACATGTTCGACCCCGGCTTCGAGGTTGTCGTAGTGGACGACGGTTCGGCGGACCGGACGGCCGAAGTCGCCGTCGAGCACGGCGCCCGCGTCCTGAAGCTCCCGTTCAACCTCGGGATCGGCGGCGCCGTCCAGACGGGCTTCTGCTACGCGTGGGAGAACGGCTTCGACCTCGCCGTCCGGGTCGACGGAGACGGCCAGCACGATCCGGCCGAGCTGCCGCGGATCCTCGAGCCCGTCCTCGCCGGCGACGCCGACATCTCGGTCGGGTCGCGCTTCGCCGGGACGAACGGCTACCGCTCCTCGCGCTCACGGCGTCTTGGGATTCGGCTGCTCGCCTGGACGGTCTCGCTGCTCGTGCGCCAGCGCCTGACCGATACCACCTCGGGCTTCCAGGCGATGAACAGGCTCGGAATCCGGCTCTTTGCCGCGGACTACCCGCACGACTACCCCGAGGTCGAGGCGACGGTCATGCTCGCCAAGCATCGGCTGCGCCTGAAGGAGGTGCCGGTGACGATGCGCGAGCGGGCGGGTGGCCGCTCGTCGATCACGGCTCTGCGCTCGGTCTACTACATGGTCAAGGTGCTGCTGGCGCTCCTCGTCGCGATCTTTCGCCGCAGCGCCGTTCCGCTGGAGGAGGCCAAACGATGACTCCACTTCGCGTCTCGATCCTGGCCGCGATCGCGTCGCTCGTCTTGCTCGTTGTTGTGTTCGAGCTGATCCGCAGCCGTCGCCTGCGCGAGCGCTACGCGCTGCTCTGGCTGCTCACGGGCGTCGTGCTGTTCGTGCTCTCCGTCTGGCGCGGAGGGCTGAACACGATTGCCGGCTGGTTCGGAGTGACCGGCTACCCGCCGGCGGTGTTCTTCGCCGTCGGCACGCTCTTCATCCTGCTCGTGCTGCTGCACTACGCGACGGTGATCTCGAAGCTGGCGGATCAAAACGTCGTGCTGGCCCAGCGGGTCGCGCTGCTCGAGAACGCTCTGAGAGAGCGAAAATCAGAGCCGTAGCGAGCGCGGCGAGGACGGCGTTCCGAGCGAACAGGAGCCACGCGGGCAGAGCTTCGAGGTCGACGAGCGCCTCGTGCCGGCCGGGGTACACGAGGTGGGTCAGGACGAGCGCCGCGACGAAGAGCGTCCAGGCGGCGAGCCGCGTCTTTCCGGCGACCAGCGGAATCAGCGGGACGAGCCAGAGCAGGAACTGCGGCGAGAGCACCTTGCCGAGCAGGACGACGGCCGTCACGGTCGCTGCGGACGCCAGCACGAGCTCCTCTGTGCCGCGGGCCGAGCGAGCGAACAGGACGACGATCAGGGCAACCACCGCCGCGAGCACGATCGACTGCGCCGCGGCGAGGGCGTGCGGAAGGCCGCCCTGGAGGTCGAACGAGCCGCTCGCGGGCACGACCGTGGCTGCATAGGCGCCGAACTGGTGTGCGACCAGGAGCGCTCCGGCGTCGAGGGACTCGATCTCGAGCCCGCGCGCCAGCTGGCGCTGGAGGCTCGAAGCGATGCCGCCCGGGCCGAGCAGCGCGAACGGCAAGAGCACGACCGCGCCCGTCGCCGCGAACACGAGGGCCGAGGTCCGGGCCGCATCCGCACCGGCTCGGCGGCGCACATAGAGGTATGTGAGCGGCGCGAGCGCCAGCGGATAGAGCTTGGCCGTCGCGGCGAGAGCGAGCGCCGCCGACCCGAGGCGCATGCGATCCGTCAGCAGCGCCGCGAGCGCAATCCCGGTCAGCGCAGCGGGCCAGAGATCGAACCGCAGCAGCGAGACGGGGCCTAGGAGCAAGGGGCAGATGCCGGCTAGGACCGCGCACGCGTAGAGCCGGCGCCCCCGCAGCCCGAGGGCAGCCGCGCCGATCCCCGCGCAGGCGACGGCCACCGTCCCGAAGACGAGCTCCAGCCCCTTGAACGCCGTGCCGTAGGCATCCTCGGAGAAGAGCGACGGCACGACGAATGCGGGGAGCGCGCCGGGCGGGTACTCGACGGAGAAGTCGCGGTAGGGGATGTGGCCGGCCATGACGGCCTCGCCGAATTGCCGGAAGAGGCTCGTGTCGAGCTCGTGCCAGAGGAGCCCGAACCGCGGGAACACGCATGTCGCAACGAAGACCGCCCCCGCCAGTGCCGCGGCGCGGAGGGCAGGCGGACGCATGAATGGATCTTAAGACCCTCCTAGAGCGGGACCGCGTCGCGGAGGAGGTAGGCGGTCAGCGCCAGGGACAGCCACTGCGCGGCGCGGTCGTCCTCCGCGGCCGCAAGCGGGATCGCCCACACGGCGTACCAGGGATTCAGCCAGCCCTGGGCTAGCGCGAACCCGCCCGCTGCCAGCCCGAGTCGCGGCCGGCCTCGCCAGGCCTGGACGGCGAGCCAGGCGTAGAGCGCGGCAAAGCCAACTGCCAGCAGGACGAGGATCGCGCGATGTGGAAGGCCGAGGTCGCCGAGCAGCTGCGAGAGCCCGATCGAGCCGGTGCGCCGAGCCTGGTGCGAGAGGCCGCTGAAGGCGCTCAGCCAATCGAGGCTGTAGCGCGCGGACGCCGTGACCGCGACCGCGGCGAGGCCGACGCCCAGGCCCGCAAGCGTCAGCAAGCGCCGGCGCCCGCGCTCGGCCAGGAAGTGCAGTGGGAACAGCACCACCGGAACCCACTTGACGCCGACGGCGGCGCCCCACGCGATCCCGCCGGCAAGCGGGCGGCCGCGCCGGTCGAGCACGAGGCCGAGGAGTAGGAGCGCCATCATCCAGGCGTCGTTATGACCCCCGCCGGCGAAGTGGAGGGCGAGCAGCGGGTTCCAGCCGACGAACGCGGCTGCGAACGCCGGACGGGTGGCGAGCAGCGTGGTCAGCCCGACGACCGCGAGCATGGCCGCTCCGGCCAACGCCTTGTAGCCCCAGGCCGCCACAGCGGCGGAGTCTCCGACCACGGCAGCGTGCGCCTCGGACGCGAGCGTGAAGGCGGGCCCGTACAAGCTCGTCGAGTCGTGCCAGGACGAGCCCATGCGCGTGAAGGCGGGGTCTTCCGGAAACCGGCTCGGCGGCGCGTCGTACGGATCCGCGTCGTGGACGGCGCCGATGCGACCGTAGGCCCAGTACGTGTAGGCGTCCGTCGAGAGCAGCAGCGGCGCGGCGAGCGGGAGCAGCTGAACCGCCCCGGCAACCGCGAGCACGGCCGCCAGGCGCGCGCCCCGGCGCGAGACGAGCAGCACGCCGGCGCCGTAGGCGACGAAGGCCGCGACGATTGCCGCAGTCCAGGCGGGCTCCCACGCCCCGTCGGGACGGATGGGCGAGCTCGCCGCCGCCTCCGCCTGCCAGGTCGTAGCCACGGCGATCGCGGTTGCCGCGGCGCAGCACGTGCCCGCAAGGAGCGGGGTGAGCCTCACCTACGTGGCACGGATGGTGACGGGCGGGCTGATCATCATCACGTCGCCGGCCTGCTCGTCGTCGATCCAGTTCGCCGCGACCGCGACTCGGTAGGTCCAGAGGCCCGGCGCCGGCGTTTCCGAGAAGCCCGTCCCGCGGAGGGCGGCGACCTGCGTCATCTCGATGAAGCAGTGCGACGCCGCTCCGGAGGGCTGGTCGCACCTGAGCCCCTCCCGGACGACTGGGAAGTTGTCCGGGCTGCCCTTCGGGAAGCGGTACCGCGCCGGTGAGCGGAAGACGACGGTGAAGGCATTGGCCGCGCTCTTGGGCAGCTTCCACTGGAGCAACACCGTCCCCTTCGGCCCGGTCGAGCGCAGGTCGAACTGGTTGGAGACCGGGACATAGACGCTCGAGGCCGAAAGCTTCGCCGTCGTCTGGGCCCGGAACGGCTTGAAGAAGGCGAGCAGCACGAGCGGGAGCAGGCCGAAGACGATTGCGCCGGCGACCACTGGGCGGCTGCGCCAGGGCAGGCCATCCGGCGTCGTGCGAAACCGGTGTCCGAGACGCGGCCCGAGCTTCGGAACGAGCAGCGGCAGGGCGGCGACGAGCAGCACGAACGCCGGCAGCGCCGGCATGAAGAGGCGGAGAAACGTCCCGGCCTCGAGGCTCGCGGCGTCCGAGCCGCCCTTGACGACGACGTACGCGCCGAGCCAAGAGCCGAGGAACAGGGCCTTCGGGAATGAGAGCCGGGCCACGCCCAGGAACCCTGCGAGCGGCGCCCACTGGAGCAGGCGC
>JBKOXJ010000175.1:0-7709 GCA_046724905.1 Actinomycetota bacterium
GCGATGCGAGCGTCCGTTGCGCCGCAGCGAGCTCTCGGAGGTAGGACGTGCTCGCCGGCGATCGCAGGTCGAGGCGCTCGCGCTTGGCGGCGGCCGTCAGCGTCCGGCTGTCGGCGACCGCGCGGGCGAGCGGAGGCGCGTGGAGGGTCACGACCACCTCGACGTCGACGGCGCGTGCGGCCGCCGGCGAGACCAGGGTCAGCGCAGCCAGTGCTGCTGCCATCAAGGCGACGCTTGCGGCGCCGACCATCAGAACGCGCGGTTCATCCGCGCGTTCGTCGGAAATGACCAGTCGACCCGCTCGAGTCAATCGCGCCGCTCTGAGGCCCGTCGCAAGCCGACATCGTACGGACCGCCAGGAAGGCCCCGCTACACTGTGCGTCCCCCGCGGATGTGGCGGAATTGGTAGACGCGCACGGTTCAGGTCCGTGTGGGCGCAAGCCCGTGGAGGTTCAAGTCCTCTCATCCGCATCTTGAAGTAGACGCAGGCTGGGGAGCGGGTCAAGATGAGCGGGTCATCGGCAGCTGCGTGAACGCCCTTCCTGCCGGAGAGACCACCTTGCTCCGTGCGCTAGCCAACAAGAGCCACATGAGCGTCGCCGGACAGCTCCGTCTCGCGTTGGGGACGCTGATCGCGCTCCTGCTCGGGATCCTCGTCGTCGCGTTCTACGTCCCCTACGAGCTCAACTCAAGCGCGAACAGCAAGTACGTCGAGGACGTCATCCCGCTGAAGTCACTTGTCCAGGATCTCGTCCTCCAGATGACGACCCAAGAGGCGGCGATCCAGGCATATGTCGTCACCGGGGACGCCGACGAGCGAAGGCGCTTCCACGATGGGCAGGCTGCCGTCAACCGCGATCTCATCGCGATGCAGCCTCTGCTCCGCCGCCATCCGTCGCTCGATCCGCTCGTCCGGCTGGCGACGACGCAGATCGCCGATCTCGAAGGGCTCTTCTCGCGGCAGGTGGCGGCTGTCGACCACGGGCAGGGTCGCGGTGCTGCACGCTCGTACATCGCCGACATCAAGCGGAGGTTCGATCGGTTCCGGATGACTGCACAGCTGATGCAGTCCGAGAGCAACGGGTTCGTCGAGGACGCCAAACGCGAGCAGCGAGCGACCTACCAAAGGCTCTTGCTCGGGCTCGGGTCGCTGGGCGTACTGGCGGTCGCGCTCGGCGCCGTGCTGTTCGCGGTCACGCCGAGGCGGCTCGGGCAGCTCTACGAGTCCGAGGAGCGGTCGCGCCGCGAGGCTGAGTCCCGCGCCGACGCCGCCCGCGCGCTCGAGCACGTCAGCGACGGCGTCATCCTGACCGACCTCGACGGCCGCATTCGCTTCTGGAACCCGGCGGCGGCGCAGCTGACCGATCTCGAGCCCGCCGAGGCGCTCGGGCAGCGCCTGGGCGACCTGCTGCCGGCGCTCGAGGCGATCACTCCCGCCGGCGGGGGGCTCGAGGGCGCCGGCGCCGCCGTCGTCCCGCTCCAGCTGGCCCATCGCGAGCGCTGGCTCTCGATCACGAGCGTCGATTTCGGCGAGGGCCGCGTCTACGCGCTCAGGGACGTGACCGAGGAGCGGCTGCTCGAGACGATGCGGAGCGAGTTCGTGGCGACGGCGTCGCACGAGCTGCGAACCCCGATGACGGGGATCTACGGCGCGGCGCGGACCCTGCTCCGCCTGGGCGACGAGCTGGAGCCGGCTCGCCGCTACGCCTTCCTCGAGATGATCGTGACCGAGTCCGAGCGGCTCTCGCGCATCGTCGACGACATCCTGCTGGCGAACCGGATCGACGCCGGCTCGGTCGAGATCGCAACGGAGCACTGTGACGCTCGCGAGCTCGCGAACTCGGTGATTGAGGCCACGGAGGTGGGGGCACCGGAGTCGATCTCGTTCACGCTCGACTCTCCGAACGAGCTCGGTGCCGTCGCCTGCGATCCCGATCGTCTGCGGCAGGTGCTCGTGAACCTCGTTGACAACGCGATCAAGTACTCACCCGAAGGTGGTGAGGTGCGAGTCGAGCTCGTGGAGGAGGACGGGAAGATGCGCTTTGCCGTCCACGACGAGGGCCTCGGGTTCCCGCAGTCGGAGCAGGAGCGCATCTTCGAGCGCTTCCACCGCCTGGATCCGCACCTGAGCCGCGGCATCGGCGGGACGGGACTGGGCCTCTACATCTCACGGGAGCTCGTCGAGCGGATGCACGGCCGGATCTGGGCGGAGTCCGAGCCGGGCGAGGGATCGACGTTCTTCATCGAGCTCCCGCTCGCCGACAGCGCGGCTGCCAAACCGACTTAAGGCGACGCTTGCGGCGCCGACTTCAGGGCGCGCGGTCCATCCGCGCGTCCTGAGAGAGGGCGTCGCGAGCGACGCCCTCGGCGCGACCGTCTGAACCGACCGGTCGACACGTTTGAACTCTGACGAAACCGCCTGTGAGTGCTAACAGCCCAGCGGCGTGTAGGCAACCGCCGAGTTCTGGCCGCTCTCGAGCCCGAGCCGCACGGCGCCGAAGCGGTACTGCGAGTCGAACACGATCGTGACGTTGGCGAGCAGCCGCGCCGCCGGGGATACGAGGGTGCCGATCACGATCCCGTTCACGACGGTGCGATTCGTGACGACGCCCGTCAGGGTCGAGCGCATGCGGAGCTTGCCGCGTGGGCTGCGGATGACGAGCGGCCCGGTGACGAAGCCGGTGCCCGACCCCGGAAAGACGGCGATCTTCGGCACGAGCGTGGCCGGCCCCGCGAGGCGCGGATCGGGGCTCGTCGACGTCCCCGTGTAGGTCCCGCTCGTGACCTGGTAGCCGTTGCAGCGCCGGGTCGTCAGCTTGCCCTTCGGGAGGATCGAGAAGGCGGCATAGATCGGCTGTGAGCCCAATCGGGCTTTCGATGCAGCAGCAACGCCCGTGGCCAGCGACGCCGCCAGCCCGAGAGCCGTGATCAAGACGCCTTTCCGCATTGCCGCCCTCCCTGGGCCTAGTCGCGAACGGCAGCCGCACCAACTCTAGAACAGTCCGTTAAGGCCTGCGCGGCGGTCTGCAGGTTAAGGACGGATTAAGCGGTGCCGTACACGATCGCACCGCCGACGGGTCCGTCCTACGCTCCGTCTCGTGCGCGAGCGACTCCGGGCCGAGACGACGCTCAGCGCGTGCGCGGCCGTCGTGGGGCTGATCAGCGTCGCCTCCGCTCTCACGCCCGAGCTGCGATCGCGGAGCGATCTCGTCGACGGCGTGCTGCCGCCCGGCGTGACCTCCGGTGCGCGCCTCGTCGCGCTCGCATTCGGCCTCGCGCTGATCTGGCTCTCGGCGGCCCTCGCTCGCCGGCGGCACCGTGCCTGGCGCTTGGCGGTGGCGCTGGTTGCAGGCACGGCCGTTGCCCATCTCGTGAAAGGGCTCGACGCCGAGGAAGCCACAGCGAGCGTGCTCCTGCTTGCCGCACTCGTTCGGTACCGCCGCCGCTTCGACGTCCCGGGAGACCCGACGACTGCGCGCCCGCTCCTCGCCACCGCGTGCGCGCTCACGGCCGTGGGCGGCTTTCTGAGCCTGTAGTGGCTCCACCGCCTGGCCCTGCCCGAGGACGTGGAGGACCTGGCAAGCGCCGTCGCCGGGCTCCTGGGCGCCTGGTCGCTCTACCTCTGGCTTCGCCCGTGGCGCCAGCGCGTCCGCCAGACGAAGGCGGATCGCGAGGCGGCGCGCGCCGTCGTGCGTTCGTCGGGAGAGGACAGCCTGGCCTACTTCGCCCTGCGCCACGACAAGAGCTACTTCTTCTCGCGCAGCCGCCGTTCGTTCCTCGCCTACCGTGTGGTGGCCGGCAGCGCGCTCGTCAGCGGCGACCCGATCGGCGACGAGTCCGAGTTCGTCGGCCTGCTCACGGAGTTTCGCGCGCTCGCGCGGCTGCGGGGCTGGCGCGTGGCCGTGCTCGGAGCCGCGGAGCGTCACCTCGGCGCTTACGCCGCGGCGGGCCTGCGCGCGATCAAGATCGGCGACGAGGCCGTGCTGCTCCCGGGAGCGTTCTCGCTCGAGGGGAGGCCCGTGCGGAAGGTGCGCCAGTCGGTCCACCGGCTGCGGCGCGCGGGGTACCGGGTTCGGATCGTCGCGGACTCCGAGCTCGGATCGTCACTGCGGCACGAGCTCCAGGCGATCTCGGACGCGTGGCGGGGGCACGCGCCCGAGCGAGGCTTCGTGATGGCGATGGACGAGCTCTTCGGCGACCGGCCCGGATCGGTCTTCTGCATCGCCGAGGATCCGGCGGGGCGGGTCGGCGGCTTTTTGCACCTCGTCCCGTGCCCCGCCTCCTGCAACTACTCGATGAGCGCGATGCGACGGAACCGGGCGACGCCGAACGGCTTGATGGAGTTCCTGATCGCGGAGACGCTCGCCTGGGCGCGCGCGGAAGGCGCCGCGGAGGTGTCGCTGACGTTCTGCGTCTTCTCCGACGTCCTCCGCAGCGACGCGCCGGGAGCGCTGCGGTTCGCGCTGCGACGGCTCGACCGGATTTTCCAGCTCGAGCGCTTGTTCCGCTTCTCGGGCAAGTTCTTCCCGGCCTGGCGGCCGCGCTACCTGTGCTTCGAGCGCCTCTCCGACTTCCCGCTGATCGGCCTTGCGTGGCTCTGGGCCGAGGCCCTGATCGTTCCGCCCTTGCCGACTCTAGGACGCGCGGTTCATCCGCGCGTTCGTCTGAACTGACCGGTCGACCCGCGGGATTCCGCGAAACGGCTCTAGTAGGAAAGCGCGGCTAGCACGTCGCCGGCGTGCGTCTCGGGATTGACGCGCCGCATCACCTTCGCGACCTTCCCCTCCGGGTCGATCACGAAGGTCGAGCGCTCGATCCCCATGAACGACTTGCCGTACAGCTTCCGCTGCTTCCAGACGCCGTAGTCCTCGGCGACGTGGTGGTCCGGGTCGGCGAGCAGCGTGAACGGGAGCTGGTACTTCGACTTGAACTTGACGTGTGAGGCCTCGTCGTCGGGGCTGACGCCGAGCACTACGGCGCCGCGGTTCTCGAATGTGTCGTAGGCGTCCCGGAGCCCGCACGCCTGCTTCGTGCAGCCGGACGTGTCGTCCTTGGGATAGAAGTAGAGGACGACCGGCTTGCCGCGCAGGTCGGAGAGCTTGACGCGCTCGCCGGAGTCACTCGTGAGCTCGAAATCGGGAGCGGGCTTGCCTTCTTCGACCACGACGATTCGATGCTAGCCGTCCACCAGGTGGTGGGCGCTGCGGTGATCGCGGTCGCGGCGGTGGCCGCGGTCTGGGGCGGAATCGTGTGGCGGCGTCGGAGGGAGCCGGGGCCGTTGCTGCTGCACGCGCTGACGCTCGTCCAGACGCTCCTGATCGCACAGGTCGCGCTCGGCCTGCTCCTGCTCTCGGACCATCGCCGCGCCGCCGAGAAGCTCCACTACGTCTACGGCACGCTCGCGCTGGCCGCGGTGCTCGCGCCGTGGATCTACGCCCCCGCGAATCCGCGCAGCCGCCTCGGTTGGTTCGCCGGCGCTAGCCTTCTCGCCGCCCTGCTCGCGATTCGCGCCTACACGACGGCCTAGTGCCCCATCCAGCAATACATGCCGGCTTCTGGCCCGCGATCACGCGGCGCCAGAGCGCGCCCTCCTCCTCACCAAGGCGGTCCAGCCTTGGTTCGTCGGAGTGCGCACTCTGGCTTGGTGCTCGCGACCCAGAAGGGCGGCAGCATTACCGGACGGGGCACTAGATGCGCCGCTTCTTCGCCGACATGAATCCGACCCTGCGCGGCTTCCTGATCGTCGGGCTGATCGCGCTCACCGTCGTCGTGCTGAACCTCTACACGGCGCTCGCGTCGCTGTACGTGATCGCACGGATCGCGTTCCTGCTCGCGATCACGTTCTTCATCTACCTGCTCTGGCGGGAGCGACGCGACGACATCGCCACGTGGCCGAGACGCGCCCGCGCGAGCTTCTACGGCGGCGCGCTCCTGATCGTTGCCGACCTGCTCGCGCTCAGCTTCGACCGTCCGAGCGGGCTGGCAGCCGTCGCCTTCTTGCTCGTCCTGATCCTGTGCGGGTTCGCGATGTTCCGCATCTGGCGCGACCAGCACACGTTCGGCTACTGAGGCTAGGCCTCGACGCGCCGAGGCGACGCGTGCGGCGCCGACCGTCAGGACGCGCGGTTCATCCGCGCGTCCGTCTGAACTGACCGGTCGACACGCTGGACTCAGCGTCCACGCCGATGGGCGCGCCGTCGAGCGCATCGAGGCAGGCGCGAATCTCGGCGGAGCGCCCGACGAAGATCGGCGTGTCCCGCTCGGTGTAGCGGCTGGCCTCCGTCTCGCGGAGCGTCAGCATCAGGTGCATGAAGTCGGCCGGCTCCTCGCACTCGAACGCGGTCATGAACTCCTGGTCGTCGATCCCGAACGAGTAAGTGGTGTGGTTCTGGATCGAGGCGAACCGCGCGCCGATCTCCATGTGCTCGTCCATCGCGCGCTGGCGCTGCTCCTGCGGGAGCGCGTACCAGGGCCGTACCTTCACGAACGGGTAGACCACGAGGTAGGGATGGCCGCGCGGGACGATCTTGCGGGCCTTGCGCGCCTGGGTGTACTGCGATGCCTTCGTCGTGGCGAGGTACGAGTACGGCGTGTCCACCCAGGCGGCGATCGGGGTGCCGTTCAGCGCCGCGCCGAGCTCGCCGAGGTCGTCGTAGCGCTCGGTGATCTTCCAGAGGAAGAAGTCGGCGTCTGGCCGCACGCCGATGACCGAGTACGGGCGCACGGCCTCCATCCGGCCGGCCCAGTCCTCGACGACCTCTGCAAAGGCGTCCTTGCCGGCCACGCGCTCCTCGACGGGCAGTCGGCGCCAAGCGGGATCGACCTTGTAGAACGTGTAGGCGACGTACTGCCCGGCCACGCGGCCAATGCTATCCAGGCCATGTCAGGGGTCAGACCCCTGACATGGCCAGAAGGTATGTGCGGCGTGAGCGCCCGGCGCCGGCGGATCGCTGGGCGCCAGGTGGATCCGAGCCTCGTGGACGGGTCGGGCCAGCCATGTCCAGGGTCTGACCCCTGACACGTCTCGATGGGACCGGTCCTACCGGATCTCGAAGACCGGGCCAGCCCGGCGCACCGTCGAGCCGCGGTTCACCGGCGCGACGAACGAGATCCTGAAGCGGTACTCCCCGGGCTCGAGCCGGAGCGCGGGCAGGCGAACGAGCGAGTCCCGCCCGCCAAGCGCCGTGTGCGACAGCGACGCCACGGGCGTCCGCCGCCCGAGACGTTCCAGCCGCAGCGAGTACGTGCAGTCGATGTCGCAGTGGAACCGCACCGCGAGCCGTCTTGCCTGCAGCTCGTCGCCGTGCGGGAACGCGAGCCCCGCGACCTTCGGCGTCAGCCGCATGCCGGCGCACCGTGCGACCACGCCGCCGCGCGACTGGCGCGCCGCGGACCGCACGGCCGGGAGGCTCGCCTTCGGCGTCCGGTCGGGGTAGAAGAGCCCCGACTGCCAGCCCGGCAGCGACGTGTCGTCGACGGTCAGGAACAGAAACAGCCCGCGCACGTTCGGCTGGCAGAACGAGAGCTGGACGGCCTGCCGGTAGTACGCGCCCTGCGTCTGCTCGTCCACCGGCTTCGTCGTATCGGGCTCCTCGCCCAGGTAGAGGCCGCGCTTGCCGCTCGGGGGCACCGACTCGACCCCGAACTCGTTGTAGTAGATCGGCAGCGTCGAGCCGCGCTGCGCCGTCCCGTCGAATGCGCGCCCGAGC
>JBKOXJ010000130.1:0-11205 GCA_046724905.1 Actinomycetota bacterium
CCGTGCTGCCGCGCGAACAGCCAGTTGAAGAGGAACGTACGCGCTGTCCCGACATGGAGGAAGCCGGTAGGGCTCGGGGCCATGCGAACGCGAACGCTCATTTGCGGCCTATCGTAGTCGCGTGCCCGAGCGCGTCCTGACGCTGCGCGAGCTGAACCGGACGACGCTCCTGCGGCAGCTGCTCCTGCGCCGCGCCCGGCTCGGCGTCGTGGCGGCGATCGAGCGTCTCGGCGGCCTGCAAGCGCAGGAGCCGCGCTCGCCGTACCTGGCGCTATGTACTCGTATCGAAGGGTTCCGACGCGAGACGCTGGAGCGCCTGCTCCGGCGCGACGCCGTCATCAAGGCGACCCTGATGCGCGTCACGCTTCACCTGGTCAGCGCTCGCGACCACCCGCTCCTCGCCGCGGCCGTCACGGCGTCGTGGCAGCGGCGCTCGTCGTTCCCGTCCCTGCGCGTCGCGCAGGCGATCGACGCCCTTGTCGCGCGCGCCGCCGGTCGGCCACTCAAGCGCAAGGAAGTGTTCGAGTTCTTCGAGCAGGAGCTGGGCGAGGACGCGCCGCGGCGGCTCGTCGACCTCGCCTACTTCGGCGCCTTCCGTCGGCTGCGCCAGACGCCGGATTGCGCCATGTGGGGCTTCCGCGGAGCGGTCTCGTACATCCCCGCGGCCGAGCCCGGCAACGCCGAAGCGGGTCGCGCGCATCTCGTGCGGCGGTACCTGCGCGCGTTCGGCCCCGCCTCACGGGCCGACCTCTCTCAGTGGAGCGGTATGCCGCTCGGCGACCTCGCCCCTGTCCTCGAGCGTCTCCGGCTGCGGCGGTTCCACGACCAAGACGGCCGGGTCCTGGTTGACCTTCCGCGCGCCCCTATCGCCCCGGCCGACGCCGTCGCGCCGCCCCGGCTCCTGCCGATGTTCGACGAGCTGATGGTCGCCTACGACCGTCGCGGCCGCGTCCTCCCCGACGAGCACCGCGGGACGGTGATTCAAGCCGGCATGGTCCATCCGACCGTCCTCGTCGATGGCTTCGTGGCCGGCCGCTGGCGCCTCGAGCGCGGCAAGGTCGTGCTCGAGCCCTTCGGGAAATTGCCGCGTGGGGTCCGCGCTGCCCTCGAGGACGAGGCACGCCGGATCGAGGCGTTCGTGCGCTAGCGTCGCCGCATGCTGATCGGCGCGCACGTCTCCAGCTCCGGCGGCATCCACAAGGCGATCGACCGGATCGAGGAGATGGGCGGGGACGCCGTCCAGGTCTTCACGCAGAGCCCGCGTCGCTGGCAACCCACGAACCACGATCCCGCCAACTTCGAGCGCTTCAAGGAGCGCCGCGCCGAAGCCGAGATCGGCGCCGTCGTCTGCCACGCGCTCTACCTCTGCAACCTTGCCGCGCCCGACGACGCGATTTACGAGAAGTCGGTCGCGGCGATGCGCAACACGATGGAAGTGGCGTGCGCGATCGACGCCGAAGGCGTGGTCTTCCACGTCGGCTCGCACCTTGGCGCAGGCCTCGAGGCCGGGCTCGAGCGCGCCGTCCCCGCACTCGAGCAGGTGCTGGAGCTCTGCACCGACACGACCTGGCTCTTGCTGGAGAACTCGGCCGGCGCCGGCGGGACGATCGGGCGCTCGATCCAGGAACTGGCGACGCTCTACGACCGGCTGGGCCGTCACCGGCGACTCGGCGTCTGCCTCGACTCGTGCCACCTGTTCGTGTCAGGCGTCGACGTGACCGACCGCGGCGAGCTCGATCGGACGCTGGACGAGCTCGACGGCGGCATCGGCCTCGACCGACTGCGTGCACTGCACGCGAACGACTCGGCCGCCCCGCTCGGCTCCAACCGCGACCGCCACGCCAACATCGGCGACGGGCTGCTCGGCGAGAAGCTCGGGGTCTTCGTCGGGCATCCGGTCCTGCAGGACCTGCCCGCCTTCCTCGAGGTGCCCGGCAAGAACGGCCGCGGGCCCGACGCGGACGAGGTCCGTAAGCTGAGGAAACTGCACACGCGCTGGATAAAGAAGAAGTGAGGCTCGTCCTGCCGGTCGCGCTGATCGTGGCGCTGACCGCGCCGGCGTCCGCAGGCGTGCTCGACCGGGCGGCGGTCACCGGCGGAGCGGCGAAGTGCAAGCGAGTCGTCAGGAACGGCAAGCGCGTCCGGGTCTGCCCGAAGCCAAAGCCGGAGCCGCTCGCACACTCGACGCGGCGGATCGACGTCGGCGGCTACCGGCTCCTCCTGGAGTGCTGGGGGTCGGGCCGTCCGACGGTCGTGCTCGACAGCGGCTTCAGCACCAGCCGCACTGCGTGGAGCTTCGTCCAGAAGACCGCGGGCCGGACGACGCGCACGTGCTCCTACGACCGGGCCGGCCTCGGCCAGAGCGATCCGAGACCGGGCGGTGCGGCGACGACCCACCAGGTCGTGGACGAGCTGCACACGCTGCTCACACGCGCCGGGATCGCAGGGCCGTACGTGCTCGGCGGCTGGTCGATCGGCGGCTTCGACGTCCGCTACTACACGCTCAGGTATCCGCAGGACAGCGCCGGGCTGGTGCTCGTGGACGCCACGCCGGAGGGCTGGATCGTCAGAGCCTCCTTGGACCCGCTCACATCGCCGCTCGAGACGATGTACCTCCAGGAGGCGGCGCAGGCGCTCGCAGCGGACGGCGGCCTCGGCTCACGGCCGGTCGTCGCGCTCACGCACGGGCAGCCGGAGCTCGACGCAAGCGACGAGGCCTTCTGGCTGGCCCAGCAGAAGCTTGTGACGAGGAAGTCGTCGAATGCCTGGCTCGTGCGGGCGCGCTTCTCGGGGCACGCGATCGCGACCGATCAGCCGCGACTCGTGATCGAGGCGATCAAGCAGGCCGTCGGCGCCGTGCGCCGCAGCGCTGCTCTGCCGGCCTGCGGCGGGAGCTCGATTCCCAAGCTCGGCGGGACCTGCCTGGATCCAGCGGCGCCCTGAGGCGGTTCCGCCAGAGCCCAATGAGTCGACCGGTCATTTCAGACGGACGAGCGGATGAACCACGCGTCCTGATGGTCGGCGCCGCAACGTCGCCTAAGCCGGAGCCTTGATCTTGATCCGCCCGAGCGCCTTCCAGGTGCTCGGCCCGATCTCGCCGTCGATCTCGAGGCGGTGCGCCTCCTGGAACGCGCGAACGGCCGCCGTCGTCCCCGGCCCGAACACCGGCGTCATCGCGAACGGCGGCTCCGTCGTGTACCACCCGCTGAGCTTGCGCTTCAGCTCGAGCACGGCCGGCCCGCGCGAGCCTTGGCGCAGCAGCGGCTGCTCGGGCTTCGTCGGCTTGCCGTCGAGCCCGTCGAGCACGATCTCGAGGCGGTCGAGCACGTCGCGCCCGTAGTTGCCGTGCGCGGTCTTGCTGTCGCAATCGCCCTCGCGGTAGCACTTGAGCGCATTCCCGGGCCCGGCGTTGTAGCCCGCCAGGGCGACGTGGAGCACGTCTCGATCCCGGACGCCGCCCTTGCGGGCGCTGCTCACATTGTCGGCGACGACCTGCGCTGCGTACAGCGCGGCCTCGCGGACCGGCGGGATCCCGCCCGCGCCCAGCGCGCCGTGCCGCCGCAGGGATGCCTGGTGGGAGCGGTCGTCGATCTGGAAGTAGCCGCGGCCGTGGCCACCGTCGCCGACGACGTTGCGGCAGTGCGTCTCGCGTGAGGCGATGGCGAGCAAAAGCCCGGGCGGGATTCCGACCTGCCGCTCGGCCTCGCGGCAGATCCTGTCCAGCCCGTCGGCGCGGGCGCGGTCGAGCGACCTCCGAAGCTGCGCCGGCGTCTCGTTGTACGGCATCTAGTCCTCCCTGCGGTCGAACGGTGGACCCGCGCCGCAGGACGAGCCCTCTCTTTGTGTTCTAGCTCCGGGCGCCGAAGATTTTTAGGCGTTCGGCGTGATCCGTGCGAAGACGCGGAACGTCGGCTGGCCCAGCGGCAGCTCGAAGAACTCCGGGTTGACGCAGCCGAGTGCATCGGCGCGGCCCGCGTAAGTCGACTCGACCTCGGTCTGGCACATCGGCAGCGGCTGCCGGAAGGCCTTGACCGCGCCGAAGCCCGCTCTCGTCTCCTCGGCCGCGCGGAGCAGGTCGAGGTCGATCTCCACCTCGTAGACCTTCTGCATGCACCCGACGTACGTGTGGCCGTGGTCCTCGTAGGCGTAGAGGAACGGGCAGCCGCGGTCGACGCAGGCAGAGGGATAGACGACCTTGTCGCAGTGGACACCGCAGCGCCGGCATTCGAGCTCGTCCTGCGGACGAAGCGGAAGCTCGCTCGCGATCGCCTCGATCTGCGGCTGCTCCATGTCGAAATTGTCCTGACCGGCTCGACGCTCCGCAAGACTTGACATTTTCCGACTCAACGACTAGTGGCGCGCGTCAGGCGGCTCGGAGGAGCCGGTCGGCGATGTTCAGGACGTCCATTTGCGTGAACGCCTCTGAGGCGACGCTTGCGGCGCCGACGATCAGGGCGCGCGGTTGATCCGCGCGCCCGTCTGAACCGACCGACCGACACGCGGAAGCTCCGGAGTGCTCAACTCTCCCCCATCATTTTTCGAACCACGTTGAGCACGTCCATTTGCGTGAACGCCTGGTAATCCGGTTCCCGCCCCTCAGGGTTTTCGTCGGCCCGGAACCAGACCGCCTGGACGGTCGTCAGTCCGACCTCGCCGGCGCCGCGGATGTCCTCGTAGAGCCGGTCGCCGACGAAGAGCGCTTCACTCGGCTCGACCTCGAGAGCCTCGAGGGCGCGCTCGAAGATCGCCGGGTGCGGCTTGCGCTTGCCGAGCTCGGACGAGAAGACGGCGAAATCGATCCGTTCGGCAACGCCGGCGCGCTCGAGGTCGCGGTGGAGGAGCGGCCCGGGGTCGAAGGCGTTCGAGACGATGCCGAGCTTGAGCCCGCGGTTCCGGAGAGCTTCCAGCAGCGCGTGAGTCGTGCCGCCCATCTGACGCGCCGGGGTCCACGCCTCGTGCTCGGCTTCCAGGTAGCGATCGAGCTCGTCGTCCGAGACGTCGACCCCCAGCTCGCCGAGCATCGAGCGGACGAGCCCGGGGTACTCGAGCTCCTCGAGCGTCCCCGGCACCCAGAACATCGGCTCGTATCGCTCGCGGAAGTGCGCCGTGAGCGCCTCGACGGCCGGCAAGCCGTCCCGCCCGATCGCCTCAAGCCCCGCACGGTGGCCCGCCTCGACGAGCTCGGGCTCCCATGCCCACTGCATCAGCGTGTCGCCCCAGTCGAAGAAAACCGCCCGCAGCACCGCGGGTAGGGTAGTCGCGTGGCGCGGCGGATCCTCTGGGCATCGCTCGCCCTCGCGCCGCTCACGATCGCTGCGAACTACCTGGCCCACCTGGGTCACACGGCACTGTTCGTCTTCGCAGCGGTCGCGCTCGTCCCGCTCGCATGGCTGATCGGCGAGGCGACCGAGCACGCGGCCCACCACACCGGCCCCGGAATCGGCGGGTTCCTCAACGCCACGTTCGGCAACGCGCCGGAGTTGATCATCGCGCTGCTGGCCGTGCACGCCGGCAAGGTCGAGGTGGTGCGCGGGTCGTTGACGGGCAGCGTGGTCGGCAACCTGCTGCTCGTGCTCGGCTTCTCGCTGCTCTTCGGCGGGCGCGGACCCCTCGACCGGGAGTCGACGTTCCTGTCGCTCGGACAGGTGGCGCTCGCGACCGTCCTCTTCCTCATCCCGGCGATCCCGGCCTGGAACGGCGACCCGAACCGCCATGCGGTGCAGGTCCTCTCGGTGCCGTCGGCGATCGCGCTGCTGATCGTCTACCTCGCGGTCACGTGGTACTCGCTTCGCCGGCACCGCCGACTGCACGTCCGCGACGAGGGGAGCGAGGAGGCGTGGTCGCTCCAGGTCGCGATGCTCGTCCTCGCGGTCGCAACGGTCGTGACGGCGTTCATCGCCGAGATCGTTGTCGAGACCATCAACGATTTCGCCGACCAGGCGCATCTCTCGGACTTCTTCGTGGCAGCGGTGATCGTCGCGATCGTGGGCAATGCCGCCGAGCACGGCGGTGCGGTCGTCGTGGCGCATCGCGGCAACATCAAGCTCGCTGCGGAGATCGCGCTGGCCTCGAGCGCCCAGGTCGCCGTGTTCCTGATTCCTGCCGTGGCGCTGCTCTCGTGGGCGATCGAGCCGATCTCGCTCGGTTTTCGCGCGGTCGAGATCGGCGCGCTCGTCGCCTCGGTCGCGGTCACGGCGGCGCTGCTCGCCGACGGGCGCTCGAGCCGGCTGAAAGGCGGCGTCCTGGTCAGCTCCTACGTCACGGTCGCGGTCGCGTTCTTCCTCGCGGGGGACCGGTAACGGTCCGGTGAACGAGACAGTTCAGGCTTGACTAGCGACGGGCGCGGGCGCTTTAGTGGAGGTCTCTCCTCTCGCCGCATGAGCACTCCGAGCATCGCAGCCACCCGGGCAGGTGACGTCGCCGCGGCCGAGACCGCGACGGGACCCGTCGTCACCGCGAACGAGATCACGCGCCGGTACGGCGAGGGCGACACGGCCGTCGACGCCCTCCGCGGCGTCACGCTCGACATCGAGCGCGGCAAGCTCACGGCTGTCATGGGCCCGTCCGGCTCAGGCAAGTCGACGCTGATGCACATCCTCGCGGCGCTCGACCGCCCCACGTCCGGCTACGTCACGATCGCCGGCACGCGGCTCGGCAAGCTGAGCGACAACGAGATCACGCTGCTCCGCCGCAAGCACATCGGGTTCGTCTTCCAGTTCTTCAACCTGCTCCCGATGCTGACGGCGCAGGAGAACATGCTCCTGCCGCTGTCGCTCGCGGGGCAGAAGCCTCAGAAGGCGTTCTTCGAGGACCTGCTCAAAAGGGTCGGCCTGGCCGACCGTAGGACCCACCGGCCGGCGGAGCTCTCGGGCGGACAGCAGCAGCGCGTCGCGATCGCCCGCGCGCTCGTCTCGCGCCCGACAGTGGTCTTCGCCGACGAGCCGACTGGGAACCTCGACTCGAAGACGGGCGGCGAGATCCTCGAGCTCCTTCACCAGTCGGTCGACGACTACGGCCAGACAATGGTGATGGTCACGCACGAAGCCCGCGCGGCCGCCACGGCCGACCGGATCCTGTTCCTGGCGGACGGCAGGATCGTCAAGGATCGCGGCGCCGGCAGCGAGCCGGAGATCCTGGCGGAGATTCACCAGCTCCACGCGGAATGATCCGCGTCGCGCTGAGGGGCCTGGCCGGACGGAAGCTCCGAGCCGTGTTAACCGCGTTCGCGATCATCCTCGGCGTCGCGATGATCAGCGGCACCTACGTCCTCACGGACACGATCTCGAAGGCCTTCGACTCGATCTTCGCCGACACGTACAAAGGCACGAGCGCCGTCGTCACGTCGAAGTCGGTCTTCGACACGAGCGAGGAGGGCGTCGGCGCCGGACCGACGCTGCCCGCGAGCCTGCTCACGGAGGTCAAGCGGCTCCCTGACGTCGAGGCGGCGGTGGGCGGCGTCGAGGCGGACACGCAGCTGATCAAGGCGAACGGGAAGGCGATCGTGCACGGCGGCGCTCCGAACATCGGGACGAGCGTGACACCGTCGCAGCCGCGCTTCGAGTCGCTCACCCTCGTCGGCGGTTCGTGGCCGTCGAGGGACAAGCAGGTCGCAATCGACGAGGCGACCGCGAAGGACGCGGGCTACTCGGTCGGCGACCGCATCGGCGTCCAGGCTGCGGGACCGGTCGAGCGCTTCCGCATCAGCGGGCTCGTGCGGCTCGGCTCGGTTGCGTCGATCGGCGGCGCGACGATCGCCGCGTTCGAGCTACGCACCGCGCAGCGGCTCTTCCACAAGGAGGGCAGGCTTGACGACATCAAGGCCGCGGCGCGCACCGGGGTCTCGCCGGAGCAGCTGGTCGGTCAGATCAAGCCGATCCTGCCGCCCGCCGCCCAGGTCCGGACCGGCGAAGCGCAGGCAAGCTCCGACGCCAAGGACACGCAGCAGGGGATCGGGTTCGTGCAGAAGTTCCTGCTCGCGTTCGCGGGGATCGCCCTGTTCGTGGGGAGCTTCGTGATCGCGAACACGCTCTCGATCACGATCGCGCAGCGCATGCGCGAGCTCGCGACGATGCGGACGATCGGCGCGTCCCGGCGGCAGGTCCTCGCGTCCGTGATGCTCGAGGCGCTGGTCATCGGCACCATGGCATCGCTGTTGGGGCTCTTCCTCGGTCTCGCCTTGGCGAAGGGCCTGGACGCGCTGTTCGTCGGATTCGGAATCGACCTGCCGAAGAGCGGGCTCGTCTTCTCCACGCGCACGATCGTCGTCAGCCTCGGCGTCGGCATCCTGGTAACCCTGCTGGCGAGCCTCCGCCCAGCGCTCCGCGCGACGCGCGTACCTCCGATCGCCGCCGTGCGCGAGGGCGCGACGCTGCCGCCGGGGCGGTATGCGCGGTTCCGGCCGGTCGCGGCGATCGTCCTCGGCGCTCTGGGCGTCGGGAGTCTCTGCGTCGGCCTCTTCGTCAACGGCCTCGGAACCCGAAACGTCCTGCTCCTGATGGGACTCGGCGCCGTGTTGATCTTCTTCGGCGTGGCCCTCTTCGCGGCCACGCTCGTCCGCCCGCTCGCCGCTGTCCTCGGCTATCCGGCCGCAAGGCTCGCCGGCGTCGCCGGCGTCCTGGCGCGCGATAACGCGAAGCGGAATCCCGCCCGCACGGCCGCGACCGCCTCTGCGCTGATGATCGGGCTGGCGCTCGTCACACTCGTCGCGGTGCTCGCCCAGGGGATCCGCCAGAGCTTCACCGGCGCGGTCGACAAGATCTTCGTCGCCGACTACGCGATCACGGCGGACAACAACTTCTCGCCGATCCCCACGAGCTCGGAGAAGGCCGCCGCCAAGATCACGGGCGTCACGCTCGCAGCCGGGGTGAGGACCGACAAGGCGCGCGTGTTCAAGAAAGTTCAGGACATCACGGCCGTCGACCCGAACATCGCGCCGGCGATCAAGCTCGACTGGAAGGACGGCTCACAGGCGGTGTTCAGAAACCTCGGCCGAGGCGGCGCCTTCGTCGACGACGGCTACGCCAAGGATCACCACCTCACCGTCGGCTCGCCGCTCCGGCTCGAGACGCCGAGCGGCGACGTCCTCCACCTCCGAATCAAGGGCATCTTCGACCCGCCGTCGGGCGGTTCGCCGTTCGGCCCGGTCACGTTCTCGGCCGCCACCTTCGACGCCCACTACGCGCAGCCCAAGAACCTCTTCGCCTTCATCAACGTCGCCGGCGGGGTGACGGACGCGAACACGGCGAAGCTGAAGGCAGCGCTGAACGACTTCCCGAACATCAAGCTCCAGACGCGCAGCGAGTTCAAGGACAACCAGATCGGCGGGCTGAACAGCATCCTGAACATCCTCTACGCCCTGCTCGCGCTCTCGATCATCGTCAGCCTCTTCGGGATCGTGAACACGCTCGTACTCACGGTCTTCGAGCGGACCCGGGAGCTCGGGATGCTGCGGGCGATCGGGATGACGCGGCGGCAGGTGCGCCGCATGATCCGGCAGGAGAGCATCGTGACGGCGCTGATCGGCGCCGCGCTCGGGATCGCGGTGGGCATCGGCCTCGCCTCGCTGCTCGTCGTGCGCCTCGACTTCATCGTGTTCTCGCTACCGGTCGAGTCCCTCGTCGTGTTCGCGATCGCCGCGGTGATCGTCGGCATCCTGGCCGCGATCTTCCCCGCCCGTCGCGCCTCGCGGCTGCGGATCCTGCAAGCCCTGCAGTACGAGTAACCGGTGATCAGGGCCGCGCTCCGAGGCCTTCAGGGGCGGAAGTTCCGGGCGCTCCTGACCGCCCTCGCGATCGTGCTCGGCGTGGCGATGGTCAGCGGCACGTACGTCCTGACCGACACGATCCAGGCCGCGTTCGACAAGGTCTTCAACGAGTCGTACGCGGAGACGAGCGCGGTCGTGAGCGGCCGCTCGGCGGGCATCACGTTCCAGGGGAACGAGGCGGCCGCGCCGCCGGTGCCGGCGTCACTCCTGCCGCAGATCCGGAGGCTGCCGGACGTCGAGGCCGCTGCGGGTCAGATCGTCGAGCTCGGTACGAAGATCCTCGACAAGCACGGGAAGGTGATCGACAACCACGGCGCGCCGGCGTTCGGCTTCGGCATCGAGTTCCGCCAGGATCGCTTCAACCCGCTCAACCTCGTCGAGGGGACGTGGCCGAGCGGTCCGACCGAGCTCGTGATCGACGCGGGGACCGCCCGCAGCGAGGGCTTCCACCCCGGCGACGAGGTCGGGATCGCTCCCGCGACCGGCGGCCTGCGGCGCTTTCGGCTGAGCGGGGTCGCCCAGTACGGCGGCGTGAACTCGCTCGGCACGGCGACGTTCGCGGTGATGACGCTGCCGGCGGCGCAGCAGCTCTTCCGCAAGGAGGGCGAGTACGACGCGATCTCCGTTGCCGCCAAGCCCGGCGTCTCGCAGGTGCAGGTCGCGCGGGAGATCCGCCCGCTCCTCCCCCCGGACGCCCAGGTCCGCACGGGGAAAGCCGAGGCTGCGAAGCAGTCGGAGACCGGCGACCAGATCACGCGCTTCGTGCGCTACTTCCTGCTCGCGTTCGCCGGGATTGCGCTCTTCGTGGGCGCCTTCGTCATCTTCAACACGCTCTCGATCACGGTCGCGCAGCGGATGCGCGAGTTCGCGACCAAGCGGACGATCGGCGCCTCGCGACGCCAGGTGCTCGGGACGGTCGTCGTCGAGGCTGCGGTCATCGGGCTGTTGGCCTCGCTGGCGGGGCTCGCGCTCGGCTACGGGCTCGCGCACGCGCTGAACGAGCTCTTCAAGGCGCTGAACTTCGACCTGCCGACAACCGGGATGATCTTCGCGACGCGGACGGCCGTCGTCGGACTCATCGTCGGCGTCGTCGTGACGCTGCTCGCCGGGCTCGCACCCGCGATCCGGGCGACGAAGGTGCCGCCGATCGCGGCCGTCCGCGAGGGCGCGACCCTCCCGCGCTCGCGTCTCGCGCCGTACGTGCCGCTGATCGCCGCGATCACGGTTGCGCTCGCGCTGGCGCTGCTCGGTTACGCGATGTTCAAGAACGAGCTGGCGACCGTGAATCGGCTGCTCTCGATCGCCGCAGGCGTCCTGCTCTTGTTCACGGGCGTGGCGCTGCTCGCCGACCGCGCGGTCAAGCCGCTCGCCCGGCCGCTCGCGCCCGTCGCGGAGACGCTCGTGATCCTGCTCAAGCTGGTCTGGGCGGCGCTGCTCACCAT
>JBKOXJ010000108.1:0-11824 GCA_046724905.1 Actinomycetota bacterium
TTCGAGACCCATCGGCGTCTTCGATTCCGGCGTTGGTGGGCTCACGGTGCTCCACGAGTGCCTGGTCTCGATGCCGCACGAGGACTTCGTGTACCTCGGCGACCATGCGCGTCTTCCGTACGGGCCGCGCGCGCTCGACGAGGTGCGTCGCTTCGCGCTCGAGATCGGCTCCTTCCTCGAGGCGCGGGGCGTGAAGCTGATCGTCGTCGCGTGCAACGCGGCCGCCTCGGCCGGCCTGCCGCAGCTGCAGGAGGACCTGTCCCTGCCGGTCGTCGGCGTCTCGAGCCCCGAGGCTCACGCAGCCGTCCAGGCGACGCGCAACCGCCGCGTCGGCCTGCTCGCGACCCAGGCGACCGTGACGAGCCGCCGCTACGAGGAGCTCGTGCGGGCGCTCGACGCGGGGGTGCGCGTGTTCCCCGTCGCCTGCCCCCGGCTCGTGCCGCTGATCGAGAGCGACGACCCGTTCGCCGCCCAAACGACGGATGCCGTTCGCGAGTACGCCGCGCCGCTGAAGGAGGCCGGCGTCGACACCGTTATCCTGGGCTGCACGCACTACCCGCTGATCCGGCCGATCCTCCAGCGGGTCTTCGGTCGCGACGTGACTCTGGTGTTCTCCGCGGAGGAGACGGCCCGCGAGGTGGCCGAGGCGCTCGCGCGCAAGGGGATCGAGAACGACCCGGCGCGGGAGGGAACGGCGAGCTTCCTCACGACCGGCGCCCCGGAAGCGTTCCGCGCGATGGGAGCGCGCTTCCTCCAGCTGCCGATCGCGGAGGTCGAGCACATCGGGCTGGCCGAGCTGGAAGCGGCGGCCGCCGCGTGAGGACAGACGGCCGCCGTCCCGACGAGCTGCGGCCGATCGCGATCGACACGGAGTTCCTCGAGCAGCCGCACGGCGCAGCGCTGTTCGCGCAGGGCAAGACGAAGGTCCTCTGCACCGCGTCGATCGACGAGGGGGTGCCGCGCTGGCTCTCCGGCAGCGGCCGCGGCTGGATGACCGCCGAGTACTCGCTGCTCCCGGCGTCGACCGGCGACCGCACCCAGCGCGAGGCGCGCGCGGGCCGCCAGCAAGGGCGTACCGTCGAGATCCAGCGCCTGATCGGACGCGCCCTCCGCTCTGTCACCGACCTCGAGGCGCTCGGCGAACGCACGCTGTGGCTCGACTGCGACGTGCTCCAGGCGGACGGCGGCACGCGCTGCGCGGCGATCTCCGGCGCCTACGTGGCGGCGCGGCAGGCGCTCGACCGCTTCGGCCTCTCGCGTGCGTTGCCGGAATCGGTCGCCGCGGTCTCGGTGGGCATGGTCGCGGGGGAGGCGCTGCTCGACCTCGACTACTCGGAGGACTCCGTCGCCGAGGTCGACATGAACGTCGTGATGACGGGCGACGGGCGGCTCGTCGAGGTGCAGGCGACGGCCGAGCAGGCGCCGTTCTCTCGGGAGGAGCTCGACGCGTTACTCGCGCTCGCGGCCGGCGGGATCGAGCGGATCGGCGAGGCGCAGGGAGAGGCGGCGGATGGCGCCTGAGATCGGCTTCTGGGACGTCGTCCTCCGGCTGGTCGTGGCCGCGGTGCTCACCGGGGCAATCGGGCTCGAGCGGGAGCTTCGCGAGCGGTCCGCCGGGTTGCGCACGCACATGCTGGTGGGCGTCGGCTCGGCGCTGTTCACGCTCGTCTCGGCCTACGCGTGGGGGGACTTCCTCTTCCGCGGCTCGGTGCGGCTCGACCCCACCCGGATCGCGGCCCAGATCGTGACGGGCATCGGCTTCCTCGGCGCCGGCGCGATCCTCCGGCAGGGGCTCTCGGTGCGGGGGCTCACGACTGCGGCCGGGCTCTGGGTCGTCGCCGCGATCGGGATGGCCTCAGCCGCGGGGTACTGGTCGGCGGCGCTCGTTGGCACCGCGATCGCCTTGATCGGGCTCGGGCCGTTCAAGCGAATGGAGGCGATGTTCAACCGCCTCGGCGGCAATCGCGGCGTGCTCGAGGTCCGCCTCGGCAGCCAACGGCTGGTCGGCGACGTCCTCGAGGCTCTGGAGCCGGTCGCCGCCGAAATCGGCGGGGTCGAGCTCGAGACGCTCGACGACCAGCGCTGGGCCCGGATCGACCTCGTTCTGCGCGGCGGCGGGTCGGAGCAGGACGTCCTCCGGTTGGTCTCGACGATTGACGGCGTGACGGAGGTGCGCTGGACCGGCTGACCGTCAGGCTCTGCTCGCGCAACGAGAACAAGCTGCGGGAGTTGCGAGCCCTGCTCCCCGACTGGGAGCTCGGCCTCCTCGAAGTGGCGGCGTTCCCGCCCGAGGAAGGGGCGACGTACTACGACAACGCACGCGTGAAGGCCGGGTACGGTCGGTCGACGGGCGACCCCGAGACCTGGATGCTCGGCGAGGACTCGGGGATCGAGGTGCGGGGCCTCGGCGGCCGCCCCGGGGTCGAGTCGGCGCGCTTCGCGGCTGGGGATCCCGTGCGCCGGCTGCTCGACGAGCTGCGCGGCGTCGAAGGCGAGGGCCGCCGCGCGCGCTACGTCTGCGAGCTCGTGCTGCTCTCACCCGACGGCGAGGAGCTCCGCGGCACAGGGGTGCTCGAGGGTCGCATCGCAGCGCACCCGCGTGGCAGCGAGGGGTTCGGCTACGACCCGATCTTCATCCCCGAAGGTGAGGAGCGCACCGTCGCCGAGCTCGGGAACGCGTGGAAGGGGAACCACTCCCACCGCGCCCGGGCTGCCGCGGCGCTCAAACGAGTCCGGCCGTCTGCTCCCGCGCCGCCGCCTGGCGGTGCCGCCACCAGTTGATCTCCGCTCCGAAGACGAGCACGTTCGCCATCACGTAGAGCCAGACGAGCAGGATCACCGGCCCGCCGAACGTCTTCAGTGCCGGGTTCAGGTTCGCATACCGAACGAAGATCGGCAGTACCTGGAAGCTCACCTGCATCAGCACCGTCGCGAACGCCGCGCCGGCCAGCGTCTCGCGCAGGCGCATGCGCTCGTTCGTCAGCAGGTAGTAGACCGAGACGATGAAGACGAAGATGCCGGCGGTCGAGACCGCGATCGAGAGCACGTACGCTGCCGCCTCGCTGGCGACCACCTCCGGCGTGTAGCGACGGATCAGCTCCACGCCGAACGAGCCGACGAGGAGCGCGACGAAGAGCGTGACGAGCGAGCCGATCATCAGCAGGAACGCGAGGACCTTGCCGTGCAGGAACGGCCGGTTCGGCCGCCCGTAGACGATGTTGAACGCCGACTCGAGCACGCTGAAGAACGAGAGCGCCGTCCAGAGCAGGAACGCGGCGCCGAGGATCCCGAGCGAGGTCGCGTTGTCCTGCACGGTTCGCACGAGCCGGACGACGTCCTCGATCCGCGTCTCCGGCAGCGCGCGCTTGATCTCCGTGACGAGGAAGCTCGACTCGTCGGCGCGCCCCGTCAGCCCGAGCAGGGAGAGCGCGAGGAACGACAGCGGCACGAACGAGAGCAGCGCGAAGTAGGCGATCATCGCGGCCAGGTGCGTGCCGCGGTCGGCGAAGAACTTGCGCATGAGCACCCGTTTCCGCCTGCGCACTAGGCGGAGTATGGCCTGTGTTAGCGTCAAACCCGTGGACGCCAAACAGGCGCTGGCCGACCTCGTGG
Source organism: Actinomycetota bacterium (assembly GCA_046724905.1). Taxonomy (GTDB): domain Bacteria; phylum Actinomycetota; class Thermoleophilia; order Gaiellales; family Gaiellaceae; genus JBKOXJ01. The sequence goes on from JBKOXJ010000108.1 coordinate 3,613, forward strand.
AGATCTCCTCGCAGATCCGCAGCGCCGTCCTCGTCGACGAGAACGACGAGGTCGCCGCGTCGACCTTCGCCGACGACGAGCGCGCGAAGCGGTTCGCGCAGGCCGCGGGCGAGCTGTTCGCCGCCGCGGAGGAGTCGCGTCCCGGCGGCGGGAAGCTGACGCAGCTCGAGGCCGCGACCGCAGACGGCAGCGTCTTCGTCGTCCGCGACGGCAAGCGCTCGATCGCCGCGACCACGGCGGCCGAGCCGACGGTCGCGCTCGTCTTCTACGACCTCAAGACGTGCCTCAAGAACGCCGCCGCCGACGAGAAGCCGAAGCGCGCGCGGCGGTCGAGGAAGAAGGCCGAGGAGGGTGAGCCCGATGCGTCGTAAGCTCGTCGCGGCGCTCGCGCTGGTGGCGGGCTGGATCGTCGGCCTCGCGATCTACCGGCGCGCCTCGGCGCGCCGGCGGGAGCGCGTCGACCTCTACTTCGAGGACGGCTCGATGCTGTCGCTGGCCGAAGCGACGCCGGAGAGCTATCGCCTCCTGCCGCTTGCCCGGGAGGCGCTGCGGGCGGCGCAGTCGGCGTGACGGACGCCGAACTCGCCGCCGCTCTTCGCGAGCACGCCTACCTCGAGGGCGACTTCGTCCTGCGCTCCGGGCGACGCTCGCGCTACTACCTCGACAAGTACCGCTTCGAGACGCGTCCCGAGCTGCTGGCCGTTCTCGGCGAGCGCATCGGGGCCGCCCAGGCCGAGCACGAGCCCGAAGCCGTGCGGCTCGCGGCGCCCGAGCTCGGAGCGGTCGCGCTGGCCGCTGCGGCGTCGATGTCGTCCGGTCGACCCTTTCTGATAGTGCGGAAGGAGGCGAAGGGCTACGGAACCGGAAACCGGCTCGAGGGCGCGTACGACGCCGGCGATCTCGTGTGCCTCATCGAGGACGTGGTCACGTCCGGAGGTGCGGCGGTCGAGGCCGTCGAGGCGCTCCGGGAAGCCGGGCTCGTGTGCAGCACGGCCGTCTGCGTCGTCGACCGCGAGGAGGGCGGCGTCGAGGCTCTCGCGAGGCACGGCGTCCGGCTGTGGCCCCTGTTTCGCGCCTCCGAGCTCGTTTTGGAGCCAGAAACCGCCGCAAAACCGCATGGTTGAGCGGAAAGCGCGGGCTTGGTAGGGTCCGCGCGCTTTCCAGGCCACCGACCAGGAGGAGACGAACAGTGACGAAGCAGGAGTTTGTGTCGGCTGTCGCGCAGCGGAGCGGCCTCTCGAGTCGCGACGCGTCGAAGGCAGTCGACGCGGTATTGGAGGCGATCACCGACTCGTTGCGGCGAGGCGAGGACGTGGTCTTCACGGGCTTCGGCAAGTTCACCACCCAGCACCGGGCCGCGCGGACAGGCGTCAACCCGCGGAACCCGAGCCAGAAGGTCGAGATTCCGGCTGCCACCGTTCCGAGGTTCTCGGCGGGCAGTTCCCTCAAGCAGGCGGTCCGCGGCCGCTAGCCGCCCAGACGTCCCTCCTCCAGCTCGCGACCGGGGGCCGCCGATGCGGCCCCCGGTCGTATCCAGGCGGCTCCGAGCGCCTGCGTATTCTTGGGGCGGATGGCCCAGAACGTCGAAACCGCGATCTCGCTCGGGCACTTCGCCGACCGGATCGCGGAGGCCGTCGAGCGCAAGCGGACCCAGCTCGTGCTCGGCCTCGACCCACAGCTCGATCTGCTCCCAGTCGAGCTCGCGGGCGACGCGCACCTCGGGCGGGCCGAGGCCGCCGACGCGTACGCGCGCTTCTGCCGCGGACTCATCGACGCCGCCGCGCCGTACGTCGTAGGAGTGAAGCCGCAGCTCGCGTTCTTCGAGGCCCTGGGAGCGGACGGGTTCCGGGCGCTCGAGGAGGTATGCGCGTATGCGCGCTCGGCGGGGCTGCTCGTGATCGCGGACGCGAAGCGCGGCGACATCGGCTCGACCGCCCGCGCGTACGCGTCGGCGTTTCTCGAGCCGTCCGACGCGGGCCTTCCGCTTGCCGACGCGATGACGGTCAGCCCGTTCCTGGGGCGCGACGCCGTCGAGCCGTTCCTGCTTGCCTGCCGCCGCCACGGGGCCGGAATCTTCTGCCTGGTCAAGACCTCGAATGCGGGCGCCGTCGAGGTGCAGGATCTCGCCCTCTCCGACGGGCGGCCGCTCTGGCACCAGACCGCCGAGCTCGTGGACGAGTGGGGCGAGGACCTCGTCGGCGAGCACGGGCTCTCGAGCGTCGGAGCGGTCGTCGGCGCGACCTTCCCCCGGGCGGTAGCCGAGGCGCGGAGGCTGATGCCGAAGGCCGTGCTCCTGCTGCTCGGCATCGGCGCTCAAGGTGCGAGCCCCGCGGACGTCGCGCGCGCGTTCACGAGCGGGCCGGCGAGCGGGCTCGTCTCCGTCTCCCGCTCGATCGACTACGCCTTCCGGACCTCCGGCGACGACTGGCGCAGCGCGGCCGGAGCCGAGGCGGCGCGCCTGCGGCGCGAGATCTGGACCGCGGCCGGCTGGTAGCCCGTGCAGAGCCGGTACGCGAGGATCGCGGCGCCGGCCGCTTTCCTTGCGGCCGCGACGATCGCCGTTCTGCTCGTACGCGGCGCGATCTACGACGATGGCTCCGGCCCGACGGTGCCCATCCTGCCGACGACGGTCGCGACGACCGCGAGGACGACGACCGCGTCCAGCCCGCGCAAGCCCGCGCGCCGCTACTACCGAATCCAGAGCGGCGACACCTTCGGCTCGATCGCCCTGCGCTTCGACGTCTCGGTCGAGCGCCTGCTCGAGCTCAACCCGGGAGTCGATCCGTCGAACCTGCGCGTCGGTCAGAAGATCCGCGTTCGCTAGCCTCTCCGCACGTGAAGGCCGGCCTCGCGGTTCTCACGGCTCTGCTCCTCGCCGCTCCGGCCGCCGCCGCTCCTCCGACCGTCCGCGCGAAGGCGTACCTCGTCGAGAACGGCGCGACGGGCGAGGTCCTGGCGCGGTTCGCCGATCGGCGCGCCCTGCCCGTCGCGAGCATCACGAAGCTGATGACGGTGCTCGTCGCGCTCGAGCACGCGAAGCTGGACGATGTCGTGACCGTGCAGCCGCAGGCTGCTGCCGTCGGCGAGTCCACGATCCATCTCCGCCCCGGCGAGCGTTTGACGGTACGCGACCTCGTCGAGGCGGCGCTCGTGCAGAGCGCGAACGACGCGGCGACCGCACTCGCCGACCACGTCGGCGGCGGCGACATGTCCGCGTTCGTCCGGCTGATGAACGCCAAGGCGCGCCGGCTCGGCCTCGCCGACACCCACTTCGTCCGGCCGGACGGCCTCGACGTCCCGGGCCACGTCTCGAGCGCGCGCGACGTCACGCTGCTCGCGCGGGTGGCGATGCAGAACCCCGTGATCCGGCAGCTCGTGCGCATCCGGAGCGCCGCGATCGCGGGCGGGCGGCGCCTGCACACCTGGAACGATCTGCTCGGCTCGTTTCCCGGGACGATCGGCGTCAAGACGGGACACACGGCCGGAGCCGGCTGGTCCGAGGTGGCCGCGGTGCAGGGACGCGGCTTCGTGCTCTACGCGACGCTGCTCGGCAGCCCTGACCGGGCACGCCGGAACGCCGACCTCGCTGAGTTGCTCCGCTGGGGCCTCTCGCGTTACCGCCTCGTTCGCGTCGTCGAGGCGGGCCGCTCGTATGCGTGGGCCGAGACCGGCTACGGCCGGGGCCGCGTGGCGCTCGTCCCTGCAAGACCGGCGCTCGCGTCGGTGCGGCTCGGGCGGACGCTCGTCGAGCGAGTTGTCGCGCCGAGCGCGGTCTCGCTCCCGGTCGAGCAAGGTCGTCCGCTCGGCGAGGTGCGCATATACGACCGCGGCAAGCTTGTCGCGAGGCGGCCGCTCGTCGCGGCCCGCGGCGTCTCGCGCCCCGGAGTCGCCGGACGCATCGTCTGGTACGCAGAGCGCGCCGCGCACAACATCTGGAGCGCGGTCACGTGATCGTCACCGTCACCCTCAACGCCGCGCTCGACCGGACGCTGACCGTCCCGAACTTCCAGCCCGGTCACCGCCACCGCGCCAGCCTCGGGCTCACGCTCGCGGGCGGCAAGGGCATCAACATCGCGCGCGCGCTCAAGCGGCTCGGCGTCCCGGTCGTCGCGACCGGGCTCGCGGGCGGCCGCACCGGCACCCGGATCGTCGAGGAGTTGACGGCGGAGGCGATCCTGAACGACTTCGTCAGGATCGGGGACGAGTCCCGCACGTCCACCGCCGTCGTCGACCCGATGGCGAACTCGTACACGGAGATCAACGAGTGGGGCCCGCAGGTCTCCGAAGACGAGTTGGCTTTCCTGCTCGAGAAGCTCGCGTACCTCTCGCGGGGGGCGGACGCGGTCGTCTTCGCCGGCACGCTTCCGCGTGGCGTCGGCGAGGAGTTCTACGCCGAGGCGATCCGCGACGTCGCGCGGAAGGGGGTCGAGACGGTGCTCGACTCGGAGGGGGAGCCGCTGCGCCACGGGCTCGACTCGGAGCCGTTCCTCGTCTCGCCGAACCAGGGCGAGGCGGAGGGGCTCGCGGGCCAGGAGTTCCACGACCACGAGGACTTCGTGATGGCGCTCGACGCGATCGCCGAGCTCGGCGCCCGAAACGTGATCATCAGCGAGGAGACCGGATGCTTCGCGTTGCTACGGGAGGAGCGCACCGTGAGGCGGTTCCGCGCCGAGGCGCCCCGCGTCGAGCCGGTCTCGCCCGTCGGCGCGGGCGACGTGCTGCTGTCCGGCTTCCTCGCCGCGCGCCTCGCCGGTCGTCCGCTCGACGAGGCGCTGCGCAGCGCCGTCGCCGCCGGAGCCGCGTCAACGCTCGAGGTCGGCGCGGGCCGCTTCGAGCCGCGCGAGGCAGCACGGATCGCCGCCGGGGTCCGCGTCGAGGAGCTGGAGCCCGTCGCGTCGAGCTAGGACGTCGTGGGCGGTTGGTACCATCGCGCTACTTGAGAGGCGGAAGCGACAGCGGTTTCCACGGCCCAGGCGAGATGTGCGCGCCTGGGTTTCGCGCATCTAGGGGGTTTGCGTGAGCGTCGAGCTCCGCCCGCAGGACGTCGAGCGCCTGCTCGAGCTGGAGCGCAAGTTCGCCAAGGAGGGGCTGACGTTCGACGACGTCCTGCTCGTGCCGGCCGAGTCGCAGGTGCTGCCGAACGACGTCTCGACCGCGACGCGCTTCACCCGCGGGATCGAGCTCCAGATCCCGGTCGTCTCGGCCGCGATGGACACCGTCACCGAGGCCCGCATGGCGATCGCGCTCGCGCGGGAGGGCGGCATCGGCGTCGTCCACCGCAACCTCTCGATCGCCGAGCAGGCGGCGGAGGTCGACAAGGTCAAGCGCTCCGAGGCCGGCATGATCTCGGAGCCGATCACGCTTCCGCCAGAGGCGCCAGTCGCCGAGGCGCTCGAGCTGATGGCGCGCTACCGGATCTCCGGCGTTCCGATCACGGACGCCGAGGGCAAGCTCGTCGGGATCCTGACGAACCGCGACCTCCGCTTCGAGCAGGACGCGACGCAACCGGTATCCGCGGTGATGACGGGCGGGAACCTCGTCACCGCGCCGGTCGGGACCACGATCGACGAGGCCGAGGAGCTCCTGCGCCGCCACAAGATCGAGAAGCTCCCGGTCGTCGACGGCGACGGCCGGCTGACCGGTCTGATCACGGTCAAAGACATCCAGAAGCGGATCGAGTACCCGCTCGCGACGAAGGACGAGCAGGGCCGGCTGCGGGTCGCCGCGGCGGTCGGGGTCGGGCCCGACGCGCTCGAGCGGGCCGAGTCGCTCGTCACTGCCGGCGCTGACGCGCTCGTCGTCGACACCGCGCACGGCCACTCGAACGCGGTGGTCGAGATCGTCAGGACGCTGCGGGATCGGTTCGACGTCGAGCTCGTGGCGGGAAACATCGCGACGCCGGAAGCCGCGGAGGCACTGATCGAGGCGGGAGCGGACGCCGTGAAGGTCGGAGTCGGGCCCGGATCGATTTGCACGACGAGAGTCGTCGCCGGCGTGGGCGTGCCGCAGGTGACGGCCATCTACGACTGCGCGGAAGTCGCGGAGCGCCACGGTGTCCCGCTGACCGCGGACGGCGGCCTGACGTCGTCCGGAGACATCGCGAAGGCGCTCGCGGCCGGTGCGGACACCGTCATGCTGGGGTCGCTGCTCGCGGGCACCGAGGAGAGCCCAGGCGACGTCGTGCTCCACCAGGGCGAGCGCTTCAAGGAGTACCGGGGCATGGGCTCGATCGGCGCGATGAAGGCCCGCGGCTTCTCGAAGGACCGCTACTTCCAGGGCGACGTCGAGGACGTCGACAAGATGGTCCCGGAGGGGATCGAGGGCCGCGTGCCGTACAAGGGCCCGATGCCGAACGTCTTGCATCAGCTCGTCGGCGGCGTGCGGCAGGCGATGGGTTATTGCGGCGCGCCCACGATCGAGGCGATGAAGCGGGCCCGCTTCGTGCGGATTACGGCGGCAGGCCTCCGCGAGAGCCACCCGCACGACGTCACGATCACCAAGGAGGCGCCGAATTACCGGCGCTGAGGTCGTCCCGTTCCCGGCTCCGCAGGAGGAGCCGGCGGAGCGGCCGGTCCTCGTCCTCGACCTCGGTGGCCAGTACTCGCAGCTGATCGCCCGGCGCGTGCGCGAGTGCCGCGTCTACTCGGAGCTCGTTCGCCACGACGTGTCCGCGGAGGACGTGCGGGCCCGGAATCCGCACGCCCTCGTCCTCTCCGGCGGCCCGGCATCGGTGTACGCGGAGGGCGCGCCGGGCGTCGACCCGAAGCTGTTCGAGCTGGGCGTTCCGACGCTCGGCATCTGCTACGGGATGCAGTTGATGGCACGGGACCTCGGGGGGCGCGTCGACCGCACGGGCGTCTCGGAGTTCGGCAAGACCGCGCTCCGCGCCGAGGAGGGGCGGCTGTTCGCGGGCCTGCCGGACGAGCAGACGGTGTGGATGAGCCACCGCGACTCCGTCGTTGCCCCGCCTGCCGGCGCGCGCGTCGTGGCCGGCTCGCCCTCGACGCCGATCGCCGCCTTCGAGGACGAGGAGCGGCGCCTGTACGGGGTCCAGTTCCACCCCGAGGTCGTGCACACGCCGCACGGGATGGAGCTGCTGAAGAACTTCCTTTATTCCGTGGCCGACGCGCCGCCCACGTGGACGCCCGCCGCCGTGATCGAAGAGCAGGTCGAGCGCATCCGTGCCCAGGTCGGCCGCAAGCAGGTGCTCTGCGCGCTCTCCGGCGGCGTCGACTCCGGGGTCGCTGCTCTACTCGTCCACAAGGCGGTGGGCGACCAGCTCACTTGCGTCTTCGTCGACCACGGCCTGCTCCGGCAGGACGAGGCCGAGCAGGTGGTCGAGACCTTCCGCGGCCACTTCGGCGTCCCGCTCGTCCACGTCCAGGCCCAGGAGCGGTTCCTCGAGCTGCTCGAGGGGGTCGAGGATCCGGAGGAGAAGCGCAAGCGGATCGGCGCCGAGTTCATCCGCGTCTTCGAGGAGGAAGCGCGCAGGCTCGGTGACGTGCGCTTCCTCGTCCAGGGGACGCTCTACTCGGACGTGATCGAGTCCGGTGGCACCGAAGGCGTAGCCGAGACGATCAAGTCACACCACAACGTCGGCGGCCTGCCGGCCGACATGCGGATGGAGCTCGTCGAGCCGCTGCGGCTGCTCTTCAAGGACGAGGTGCGGCGCGTGGGCGAGGAGCTCGGGATGCCGGAGCGGATGGTCTGGCGGCAGCCGTTCCCGGGGCCTGGGCTCGCGATCCGGATCATCGGCGAGGTGACGCGCGAGCGGCTCGAGATCCTGCGCCAGGCGGACGCGATCCTGCAGGAGGAGATCCGCCGGTCCGGGCTCTACCGCGAGCTCTGGCAGTCCTTCGCCGTGCTGCCCGCGATCCGCTCGGTCGGGGTGCAGGGAGACACCCGCACCTATGCGTACCCGATCGTGATTCGCGCCGTCACGTCCGAGGACGCGATGACGGCCGACTGGGCCCGCCTGCCGTACGACCTGCTCGAGACGATCTCGAGCCGGATCATCAACGAGATCCCCGGCGTCAACCGCGTCGCGCTGGACCTCTCGTCGAAGCCGCCCTCGACGATCGAGTGGGAGTGACGCCATGACCATGAGCGAGCTCGCAGAAACGGCCAGGGCGATCGTCGCGCCCGGCAAGGGGATCCTCGCCGCCGACGAGAGCAGCGGCACGATCAAGCGGCGGTTCGACTCGATCAAGGT
>JBKOXJ010000117.1:0-6928 GCA_046724905.1 Actinomycetota bacterium
CATGAGCCGGCTCGTCGAGCGGAAGTCCGTCCAGAACATCAAGGCGGCCAAGAAGTACGTCGACTCGATGGTCCCCGAGGTCTGGGACGTGCTCGAGGAGGTCATCGCCGAGCATCCGGTGCTGCTGAACCGGGCGCCGACATTGCACCGCCTCGGCATCCAGGCCTTCGAGCCGGTGCTCGTCGAGGGCAAGGCGATCCAGGTGCACCCGCTCGTCTGCCACGCCTTCAACGCCGACTTCGACGGCGACCAGATGGCCGTCCACCTGCCCCTCTCTGCGGAGGCGCAGGCGGAGGCCCGCGTGCTCATGCTCTCGTCGAACAACATCCTCTCGCCCGCGTTCGGGCGGCCGCTCGCAACGCCGACGAAGGACATGGTGCTCGGCGGCTACTTCCTCACCTACTGCGAGCACGACCTCGAGCAGACGACGCCGGAGAAGCTCGACCCGCGCCCGAAGCGGTTCACGTCCGAGGAGGACGTGCTCTTCGCGCTCGAGGCGAAGCAGGTCGGCCTCCAGCAGCCGATCGAGTATCGCCGCGGCGAGGAGCTGCTGCTGACGACCCCGGGTCGCGTGATCTTCAACGCGGAGGTCGAGCGGGCTCTCGCGGAGTCGAACCCCGTAGAGGACGGCGACGCCCCGCATCTGCACCGCTTCATCAACCGGACCCTGACCAAGCGCGAGGTCGAGGACTTCATCACCGAGCTCTCCGACCGCTTCGGCGCGCACGCGATCTCGGGCGTCCTCGACACGATCAAGGACCTCGGGTTCGCCCACGCCACCCTCGCCGGGATCACCATCTCGAAGAACGACATCGTGATCCCGCCCGAGAAGGAGGAGATCCTCGCGGAGTACGAGGAGCGTGTCGCCAAGGTCGAGGCCCAGTACGACCGCGGGCTGATCACCGAGGAGGAGCGTCACGAGTCGATCGTCAACATCTGGACCGAGGCGACCGACACCGTCGCGGACGCGATGGAGAAGACGCTCTTCGAGCTGAACCCGATCTACATGATGGCCAACTCGGGAGCGCGCGGATCGTTCAAGCAGATCCGGCAGCTCTCCGGCATGCGCGGCCTGATGGCGAATCCGAAGGGCGAGATCATCGAGCGCCCGATCAAGGCCAACTTCATGGAGGGTCTGTCGGTGCTCGAGTACTTCATCTCGACCCACGGCGCCCGCAAAGGCCTCGCAGACACCGCGCTGCGCACCGCCGACTCGGGCTACCTGACCAGGCGCCTCGTCGACGTGTCGCAGGACGTGATCATCCGCGAGGAGGACTGCGGCACCGCGGACTTCATCGAGCTGCCGGTCCGGCTCCCCGAGGGGCTGAACAAGAGCGCCTACGGCCGCGTGCTGGGGGACGACGTCCACAAGCCGCTCGCGTCCGGCAAGCCTGGGAAGACCGTCCTCGCCGAGAAGGGCCAGCTCGTCACGGCCCAGCTCGTGCAGGAGATCGTCGAGGGCCTGGGCCAGCCGCCCGAGGAGATCAGGCTGCCGGTGCGCTCGGTGCTCAAGTGCCGGAGCGAGTTCGGCGTCTGCCAGTCCTGCTACGGGATCTTCCTCGCCACCGGCGGGATCTGTGAGATCGGCGACGCGGTCGGGATCATCGCCGCGCAGTCGATCGGCGAGCCTGGCACGCAGCTGACAATGCGGACGTTCCACACGGGCGGCGTCGCGGGCGCCGACATCACCCACGGCCTCCCGCGTGTCGTGGAGATCTTCGAGGCGCGGAACCCGAAGGGCGCGGCCAAGCTCGCCGAGGTCGGCGGCCGCATCGAGATCGAGGAGACGGACCGCGGTCCGAAGGTCACGATCGTCCCCGACGGCGTCGACGAGGAAGGCGAGCCGCTCGAGCCGGTCACCTACCAGCTCCCGCGGCGCACGCGCCTGCTCGTCCGCAAGGGCGAGGTCGTCGAGCCGGGCGACCCGCTCAACGAGGGCTCCCGCTCGCCGGCCGAGATGCTCGCCCTCCACTCGAAGGCCGAGAAGGGGTCGACCGCGACCGAGCTCTACCTCGTGAACGAGGTGCAGAAGGTCTACAAGTCGCAGGGCGTCGAGATTCACGACAAGCACATCGAGCTGATCGTGCGCCAGATGCTCAAGAAGGTCCGGGTCGAGAACCCGGGCGACACCGACCTGCTGCCGGGCCAGCTCGTCGACCGCGTTGTCCTCGAGCGCGAGAACAAGCGCGTCTCGAAGGAGAAGGGCAAGGAGAAGGCGACGTTCGAGCCGCTGATTCTCGGGATCACGAAGGCCTCGCTCGCGACCGAGTCGTTCCTCTCGGCGGCGTCGTTCCAGGAAACGACGAAGGTGCTGACCGACGCCTCCATCGAGGGCAAGGTCGACCGGTTGCTCGGCCTCAAGGAGAACGTGATCATCGGCAAGCTGATCCCGGCCGCGACCGGCCTCAAGCGTTACCGGACGATTGAGATCGGACCGTCCGACAAGGTCCCGCCCTCCGCGTACGCCCGGCCCCAGACCGAGGAGCAGCTGCTCGCGGCGCTCCAGGAGATCGGGTCGGACGGCGGCGAGGGGCTCGACCTGCGCTCGCTCGGGATCGACTTCGGCGGTGCGCCGGAGACGAACGGGGAGTCGGCGCCACACGAGTCGGGCGAGGCCGAGGAAGTCCCCGAGGTCGACACTCCTCTGGATGAATGACACGCGTGCAGGCTTGCTCCGGCAGGCCTGCACGCTATTTTTGAGCAGGTGAAGCGGGCGGTTCTCCTCGCGGGGGTTCTCGTCGGGCTGGTCCTGCCGGGGAAGGCCCTGGCGGGGCCGTGCGGCCTCCCGACGTCGTCCACCATGTGGATCGACTTCGGCACGCCCGAGTTCGCGCCGCTCTTCTCGCGCCCCGGGGTCATCGCCGCCGTCTCGACCGGCGCGCTGCCGGCGGAGATGCGGGCGAAGGGCGCGAAGACGATCTACTGGGACATGTACCTCAACCGGCGGGTTGGTCGCCCGGCGACGCCGGCCGATCCGAAGCTGGTCGTCCCGGCCGCGAACCGGCTCTTCGACTTCGCGGTTCAGCAGTCCGGCTGCCCGACGCCCTTCATCGCGCTCAACGAGCTCTTCGGCGCGAGCCTGCCGACCCCGTGGTCAGCGACGAATGCGCAGTACCGGGCCAACGTGCTCACATTCCTCCAGGCGCTCGCCGGCCGCGGCGCCCGTCCGTTCCTGCTGGTCTCGAGCACGCCGTACACGGGCAGTCCCGAGGCTGCAGAGTGGTGGAAAGCCGTGGCACAGGTCTCCGACATCGTCCGCGAGGTCTACCCGTCGGCGCGCCAGCTCTGGGGCCAGGGGCCGATCGTCGCCGGCCGCACGCTCCGGCGCGCGTACCGCCGTGGTGCGGCGGACTTCACCGCGATCGGCATCCCCACCTCACGGCTCGGAGTCATGCTCGGCTTCCACACGACGCCCGGCACCGGAGGGCGGGACGGCCTCAGACCGGCCTGGGCGTGGTACGACACCGTCAAGTGGCAGGCGCTGGCCGCGCGGCGCGTCGCGGGGGAGTTCAAGCTCGCCACCGTCTGGTCGTGGGGCTGGGGGCAGTGGTCGACGATCCCGACCGAGATCGACCCGGACAAGCAAGGCGCGCTCTGCGTCTATCTCTGGACGCGCAACGCCGGGCTTTGCAACGGGCCTAAGGCCGGGGGGCCCCGGTTCAACGTGTCACGGACAGAGGGTCAGCTGATCCTTCCCGGCGGCGCCCAGTGCCGGGTCGGGCGGCAGAAGATCCAGATGTCGGCGATCGCGCGGCTCGCGCAGTTGACGGAGGACCGCGAGGTGGCCTACAGCGCGCTGCTTGCGCGGACGGTCGAGGCGAGACGGGCCCACGCGAGTAGTCAGGCGGTGCTCGCGGCCGAGCGCGCTGTCATCGCGGAGCGCTTCGGCGGGAGCGCGAGCGCTTACCGTGCGGCTCTCTCTAAGGCACGGACGAGCGTGCAGGTTGCGCGCGGGATCATCGCCGACGAGCTGAGGCGTCGGAAGATCGGGCTCGGCCTATACGTGCGGCGCCCCTCGGCCGGCGCGGTCGCGGGCTTCTACTTCTCGTATCCGGACCTGCTCGTGCGCCGAGTCCGCGCCGCGCCGCCCCCGTGGTGGCTCGGCGGGCGCTCGGAGGGCCTCGCCCTCTCGACCTTCGCGCCGCAGCAGGTCTTCAGCGCGCCCGCCGGCCGGCGGCTCTCCGTCCGGACCCTGCAGGGCCGCTATACCGTGAAGCCGTTCGACACGGCCCGTCCGCTCGGCTCAGTCTCGCTCGAGACGGCGAGGCCGGCGATCGTCGCGGCGCTGACGGGGGCGGCCCGCGACGAGGCGACGGTCGAGTGGAGCGCGAGGCAGCAGGAGCTGGCGCTGCGCGAGGCCGTCTGCCGGCGGGACGACCTCCCGCAGCCGGGCGCTCCTGACCTTCTCGACTACCTACCGTTCCTCGCGCTCGAGGGGTAGTCAAGTCCCGGCAGCGACAACTCGGCCTTTGCCGGCCTCCTTGGCGCGGTAGAGAGCCTCGTCGGCTCGCTCGAACAAAGCTGCGGCGTCGTCGTCCGGGCGCTGCTCGGCGACGCCTGCCGAGAACCGCAGCGTGCCGCCGTGCCGCATGGGCCTGCCCGAGACCGATTGCTGGATGCGGCGGTAGAGCTGATCGGCGTCGTCGACGCCCGACTCGGGCAGGATCACCGCGAACTCGTCGCCGCCGACGCGGCACGCGACGTCGGCCTTACGGACGACGTCGCGGATCCGTGCAGCCGCTTCGGCGAGCACGCCGTCGCCCGCAAGGTGCCCGATGCGGTCGTTGACCTCCTTGAAGTCGTCCACGTCGAGCACGATCAGCCCGAGCCGGCGCTGGTAGCGGTGGGCGCGTGCTACCTCGCGCGCGAGCGTCTCGTGAAAGAAGCGTCGGTTGTGGAGGCCCGTCAGCGCGTCCAGATCGGCCAGCTGCCTCGCCTCGTGGAAGCGGCGGGCGTTCTCGATCGCGGGAGCGGCGCGGAAGGCAAGCGCCTCGAGGTCGTCAAGCGCCGCGTCGCCGAACGTCGCTCCGGGGCGGCGCGTGAAGATCGTGAGGTACCCGAGCGGCTCGGGATCGCCCGGCAGCGGGACCGCGAGCCCTGCGTGAATCAACCCGTTGTCCGACTCGACCTCCTGCCGTGAGTAGACGTACGAGAGCGCGACGGAGCGTGCCACCCGGCCGTCCGGGGGGCCCGTTATCGCTTTCTGCTCGGCCTCCTCGGGCGAGAGCCCGAGCGTCGCGATCAGCGGCTTCCCGTCCTGTCCCGAGGTCATCACGAGCGCCGCGTCGACGTTCGGCAGCGAGCCCGCGGCCTCGAGCACCCGCGAGAGCACGTCGTCGAGGTCGATCGAGCCCGAGAGCTCCCCGAGCAGCCGACTCCGGCGGTTCTCCTCCTCGGCGCGCTCACGTGTCTGCTCGAGCTCCCGCACGAGCTCGTCCATGCGGGCATTCAGGACCGTGACGACGTCGGCGACGCGCGCCTCGGCCACGCGCCGCGACCGGCGCGCGGCCAGGAGGGCTGCGAAGGCTGCGACGAGAACCGCGAGCCCCGCCACCAGCACCGCGAGCAGGGTCGTCAACGCCGCGCCCCTGGATTCATCGAGTTGTCAGCCATGGCAGAGGGACGGTCTCGCGAGGGACAGGCCCGAACCGTTCTCACTGTAGTGCCGAACGAGTCGGGAATCGATGCTTTCAAAGCAGGAAACCGACGGACTCCCGCACGCTCGGATAACGCCGATTTCCCGTGGAGAGATGCGGGTTTTCAGGCGTTCGCGCGGTTTGACGCCGGCGAGCCAGGTTCGCTACCATTCCGCAGCCGGTTGGCCGGGCCGCCGCCCTGCCGGCCTTTTCTCTGTGTGCAGAGCCGTCGACGAAGGGATTCATGCCGACTGTCAACCAACTGATTCGCAAGCCTCGGGTCGCTCCGAAGTCCAAGACCAAGAGCCCCGCGCTGCGCGGAGCGCCGCAGAAGCGCGGCGTCTGCACGCGCGTGTACACGGTGACCCCGAGGAAGCCGAACTCGGCGCTGCGCAAGGTCGCGCGCGTCCGGCTGACGAACGGCATCGAGGTCGGCGCCTACATCCCCGGCGAGGGCCACAACCTGCAGGAGCACTCGGTAGTCCTGCTGCGCGGCGGCCGCACGGCCGACCTCCCGGGCTTCCGCTACAAGATCATCCGCGCCGCGCTCGACACGGCGCCCGTCGCCGACCGTAAGCAGGCTCGCTCCCGCTACGGCGCCAAGCGAGGCTCGTAATGCCGCGCCGCGGGGAGATCCAGGTCCGGCCGATCACGCCCGACCCGATGTACCAGTCGCAACTGGTCACGCAGGTGATCAACAAGGTGATGGCGCAGGGGAAGAAGAGCGTCGCCGAGAAGATCGTCTACGACGCGCTGCACGACGTCGGCGAGCGGACCGGCAGGCCGCCCGTCGAGGTGCTGGAGCAGGCGGTCAAGACCGTCACGCCGGTGCTCGAGGTTCGGTCCCGGCGCGTCGGCGGCGCGAACTACCAGGTCCCGGTCGAGGTCCCGCAGCGCCGTGCGCGCACGCTGGCGGTCCGCTGGATCGTCCAGTTCGCGCGGGAGCGGCGCGAGAAGGGTATGCAGGCGAAGCTCGCCGGCGAGATCCTCGACGCCCTCAACCAGCAGGGCGGCGCGTTCAAGCGCAAGGACGACATCTATCGGATGGCGCAGGCCAACAAGGCCTTCGCGCACTACAGGTGGTAGCCATGGCGACCCAGGAAAAGACGCAGGTCGCGCTCGAGCGCGTCCGCAACATCGGGATCATGGCCCACATCGACGCCGGCAAGACGACGACGACCGAGCGGATCCTCTACTACACCGGCCGCACCCACAAGATGGGCGAGGTTCACGAGGGCGCCGCGGTCATGGACTGGATGGCGCAGGAGCAGGAGCGCGGCATCACGATCACG
>JBKOXJ010000171.1:0-8113 GCA_046724905.1 Actinomycetota bacterium
GATCCGTTCGTACTATGCGAGTAGCGCGCACCGCACGAAGGAGACCGTCGCTTTCTTCCTCATTGCCGGCGCAGCGCTGTCGTTCGTGATCTTCGCGGCCGGGCTTCGCAGCCTGATCGCACGCGTCGAAGAACAGCCGCAGACTCGAACGGCAATCGCTTGGGCCGGCTCGGTGGCCTGTGCCGCGCTCATCCTCGGCGGCGACGCGGTATCGAGAACGCCTGCGCTTGCTTCGTTCGATGACAACTTCACACTTGATCCGAACGTCGCGCGGTTGACGAACGACATGGGATTCCTGCTTTTCGCCGGGGCTACGCTGGCGGCGATCCTGCTGGTTATGACCACCTCGCTGTCCGCACTCCGTTTCGGCGTGCTTCCTCGTTGGCTCGGATGGGTGGGTTTCCCCACCGCAGCGCTCCTCACGCTCGGGATCGCGTTCGTTGGCTTCCTGATTCTCGCCCTTTGGGTTCTCGTCACCAGCGGCGCGCTCGCTTTCCGGCGTCCCATCGGCGTGGCCTGACCGCGTAACTCGTCGTTTGCTTCGGAGCGCGGCCGGGAACCGCCTTCCCGCAACCAAAGGAGGTAGATGGCGAGAGCAATCTGGAGCGGTCCGATCACGTTCGGGCTCGTCAACGTGCCGGTGCGGATGTACTCGGCGATCGACGAGAAGCAGATCCACTTCAACCTCGTCCACGAGAAGGACGACTCCCCGATCGGCTACGAGAAGGTCTGCAAGAAGGAGGGCAAGCCGGTCCCCGACAAGGAGATCACCAAGGCGTACGAAGTCGACGACGGCAAGTACGTGTACCTGGAGGACGAGGACTTCGAGGCCGCGGAGGAGCGCGGTTACAAGGCGATCGACATCACCGACTTCGTGCCCTACGACGACATCGACCCGATCTACTTCGAGCGGACTTACTACCTCGGCCCGCAGGACGGCGCCGAGAAGGTCTACGCGCTGCTCGTGAAGGCCATGGACCGCTCCGGCCTTGCCGGGATCGCGAAGTACGTGATGCGCTCGAAGGAGCACCTCGGCTGCCTGCGCATCCGCGACGGCGTGATCACGCTCGAGAAGATGTTCTTCGCCGACGAGATCCGGCCTGCTAAAGACGTCGCACCGAAGAACGTGTCCGTGCCGAAGGAGCAGCTGGAGATGGCGAGCGACCTGATCGACCGCTTCTCCGGCAAGTTCGACATCGAGAAGTACGACGACACCTATCGTCGCCGGCTGCTGAAGATCATCCGCGACAAGCAGAAGGGTAAGGAGGTCCACCGCGCGAAGCCGCCGGAGGAGGCTGAGGTTCCCGACCTGATGGCCGCGCTTCGCGAGAGCCTCGAGACAGCGAAGTCGGACGGGCGCCGAGCCACGCGCCGGAAGCGCTCCACCGCGCGCAGGAAGGCGGCCGCCTGACCTTCGAGGAGGCCGCCGACGAGCTCTACGGGCTCCCGCTGGAGGAGTTCACGAACGCGCGCAACGAGCTCGCGAAGCGGCTGAGGAAGGAAGGCGAGCGCGCGATTGCCTCGCGCGTCCAGGAGCTTCGGAAGCCGACGGTTCCGGCGTGGGCGATCGACCAGCTCGCGCGCCGGCGGGAGCTCGACGTCCAGCGTCTGCTGAAGGCCGGCGAGCGCCTTCGTGAGGCGCAGACCGAGGCAGTCCTCGGCCAGGAGGACGGGAAGGCGTTCCAGGAAGCGAGGGCCGACGAGCAGGCGGCGATCGACCGGCTGGTGGAAGCGGCCAAGGACGTGCTCCAAGACGCGGGCCACTCCGCGTCGGACGCGACGCTCGACCGCATTGCGACCACGCTTCGTGCTGCTGCCGTCGTCGACGACTACCGGGAGCTGCTCAGGAGCGGCCGGCTCGTCGAGGAGCTCGAGCCGCAGGGATTCGAGGCATTCTCAGGGCTCCCGATCCAGCGGGCGAAGCCGCGGAAAACCGCTCGGTCGGCCCGGCCGGCCAAGACGGAACGTGTAGAGACCGAGCGGGGGCAGGCAGCCGAGCGGCGACTCGAGGACGCCCGTGCGAAGGTCTTCGCAGCGCGCGCCGAGGCTCGCGACCGCGCCCAGGAAGCAAAGAAGGCAGAACGGCGGGTCGAGGAGGCCCGGCGGCTGCTGGAACAGGCCGAATCTGCCGCGGAGCGCGCGCGGACTCAGGCCAACCGCGCCCAGGAGCGCCTCGAGCGGGCCGAGGACGACCTGCGCCGGCTGAGGTAGTTAGCCGAGCCGCCGGTAGAGGCGGTCGATCAGCTCCGGCATTGCCTCGAGCCGGCGCGTGATCACCCGCAGGCGGTACTCGCGGAAGTGCTCGGGCTCGACGCCGAAGGCATCCGCGAGCGACTGGAAGATCTCGTCCGACGGGATCGGACGGTTGCCGTGGACGAGGTGGTTGAGGTAGCCGGCCGAGAGGCCGGTCTTGTCGGCAAGCGCGCGGTATGTGACGCCGGTCTCGCCCATCAGCCGCTCGATCGTCGGGCCGAACGCCTCCTCGCTGAACCGGCGGCGCCGCGCCACTACAGGACGTCTCCGAGCTCGGAGATGACGACGCGCCGCTCCTCGCCGGTCGCGCGCTCGCGCACGTCGACAGCGCCGTCCTCGACCGTCTTGCGGCCTACGGTCACTCTGAGAGGGATTCCAATCAGGTCGGCATCGGCAAACTTCTCGCCGGCCCTTGCGTCGCGGTCGTCGAGCAGGACCTCGGCACCCGCGTCCGACAAAACACGCGCAGCCTCGTCCGCCTTCTCCCCCACGCCGGGCAACGCGACCACGTGCACATCGTACGGGGCCACCGAGCGCGGCCACACGATCCCCTGGTCGTCGTGGTGCTGCTCGACGATCGCGGCGATCGTGCGCGCGGGACCGATCCCGTAGCTGCCCATCACGATCGGGCGCTCACGGCCGTCCTCGTCCAGGTATTTCGCGTCGAGCGCGACCGAGTGGAACGTGCCGAGCTTGAAGATGTGGCCGACCTCGATCGCGGGCTGAACGATCAGCCGGCCGCCGCAGACAGGGCAGGCGTCGCCCGCGCGGGCCTGCCGGATGTCGGCAAACGTCGGCTGGTAGTCGCGCCCGGCCTCGACCCCGCGCAGGTGCCAGCCGTCGCGGTTCGCGCCGCTCACGAACTGCCCTTCGCGCAGCGCCTCGTCGGCGATCACCTCGACGTCCACGCCGACCGGGCCGATCGAGCCGCCGCCCGCACCGAAGGCCTCACGGATTTCCTCCTCGGTCGCGGGCCGGAAGGAGGCCTCGAACAAGGTCTCCAGCTTCGCCTCGCTGAGCCGGTCGTCGCCGCGGACGAGCGCGAGCACGAGCCGGTCGCCGGCTACGACCGGCATCGCCTTGGACGTCGCGGCCGCGTCGATGCCGAGCAGCTCGGCCAGGTCGTCGATCGTCGCCACGTCGGGGGTCTCGATCTCCTCGGGCGCGGCAAGCGCATCGGGAAACTCGGGTGCGCGGGGAACGCCTCGGGCGGCCTCGATGTCGGCGAAGTAGTCGCCGTTCTCGCAGCGCATCAGCTCGTTCTCCCCCGAGCCCGTCGGCGCGAGGAACCCGAGCGACTCCTTACCGCCCATGATCCCCGACTCCGCCTCGACGAGGTACGCCTCTACGCCGCACCGGCCGAAGATCGTCGCGTACGCCTTCTCGTGCCGGTCGAAGCTCGCGTCGAGGCCGGCTTCGTCCCGGTCAAACGAGTACGAGTCCTTCATGATGAACTCCCGCAACCGCAGGAGCCCGCCGCGGGCGCGCGGCTCGTCGCGCTCCTTCGTGCTGAAGTGGTACCAGAGCTGCGGCAGCTCCTTGTACGACTGAATCTCCCGCGCGTGGAAGGTCATCGTCTCCTCGTGCGTGAGCGGCAAGACGAACAGCCGGCCGCTGCGGTCCGTGAGCTTGAAGAGCTGGGGGATGCTGATTCGGCCCGTCCGCTCCCACAGCTCGGCCGGCGTGAGAACGGGGCACAGCATCTCCTGCCCGCCGATCGCGTTCATCTCCTCGCGGATGATCTGGACGACCTTCTGGTGGACGCGCCACCCGAGTGGCAGGAACGTCCAGAGGCCTGCGCCGAGCTGGCGGATGAACCCGCCGCGCACGAGCAGCTTGTGCGAGGCCGCGTCGGCGTCCGCCGGAGGCGTACGCAGCGTCGGCAGGAAGAGCTTGGAAGCCCGGGCGATCATGTGTTGCCCAGGCAGACTACTCGAGCGGGATCAGGGCGGCTTCGGCCATTGCCAGCGCAGCCGGCTTGGCCATCTTCAGGCGCTTCGGGCGATGCATCCCGGCCTCGATCCAGCGGTCGATCTCGTGGAAGAGCTCGTCGATCAGGATGTCGGAGGAGACCTTCTTCAGCACGCGGCCGTGCGCGTAGACGAAGCCGACGTCACGACCGCCGGCGATCCCGAAGTCCGCGTCGCCCGCCTCGCCGGGGCCGTTGACCGCGCAGCCCATCACCGCGACCTCGAAGTGCTCGGAGTAGGCCTTCAGGCGCTCCTCGACCTTCTCGGCCAGCTTCTGGACGCCGACGTTGTCGCGGCCGCACGATGGACACGCGATCATGATCGGGCCCCGTTCGCGCAGTCCGAGCGCCTTCAGGATCTCCCACGCGACCTCGACCTCCTTCACCGGATCGGCCGTCAACGAGACCCTGAGCGTGTCGCCGATGCCGTCGGCGAGCAGCGCGCCGATCCCGACCGCGCTCTTGATCGAGCCGGTGAACGGCGTGCCGGCCTCGGTGACGCCGAGGTGCAGCGGGTACGGCACCCTCGCGGCGAGCATCCGGTAGGCCCGGATCATCGTCGGCACGTGCGTCGCCTTTACCGAGATCTTGAAGTCGCGGTAGTCGAGCCGCTCGAGCAGCTCGACCTGCTCCAGCGCCGCGGCAACGAGAGCCTCGGCCTGGTCGCGCTGTGCGAGTTCGTGGAGGTGCTTAGGCAGCGAGCCGGAGTTGGCGCCGATCCGCATCGGGATGCGCGCACGCTTGGCGGCCCGGACGACCTGCTCGACCTTTTCGGGCCCGCCGATGTTGCCGGGGTTGATGCGGACGGCAGCGACGCCCGCGTCGATCGCCTTGAGCGCGAGGCTCGCGTTGAAGTGGATGTCGGCGATGACTGGGATCGGCGAAAAGCGCACGACGCGCGGCAGCGCCTCGGCGTCCTCGGTCTTCGGGACGGCGACGCGGACGATCTCGCAGCCGGCGGAGGCGAGCGCGGCGATCTGCGCGGTCGTCGCCTCGACGTCGTGCGTCGGGGTCAGCGTCATCGACTGGACGACGACGGGCGCGCCGCCGCCGATCGCGACGTTTCCCACGGTGATCTGGCGCTCGCTGGCCACCGCGGGCCAGTGTAA
Source organism: Actinomycetota bacterium (assembly GCA_046724905.1). GTDB lineage: Bacteria > Actinomycetota > Thermoleophilia > Gaiellales > Gaiellaceae > JBKOXJ01. The sequence goes on from JBKOXJ010000171.1 coordinate 5,332, forward strand.
CCTCGGCTTCCGGCCAGGGACGCGAGGCTAGCCGCCGCCTGTTCCGCCCAAGTCGTTCGACAAACCGATCACGAACAGCATCACGACAAGCGCGATGCCGACGATCGAAACGCGTTCGTAGACCTCGCGGGCGACCGCGCGCCGGCGCACGCCCTCGATCAGCGAGATCACGATGTGGCCGCCGTCGAGCGGCAGCAGCGGCAGCAGGTTGAGGAGCGCGAGCGAGAGCGAGATCAGCGCGAGCAGCTGGATGTAGAAGCGGAAGCCGAACTCGAGCGCGCGGCCCGACTCCCTGACGATCCCGACTGGGCTTGTGATGTTCTCCTCGCCGCGGCCGCGGACGAGCCGTGCCAACGACTGCCCGATCGCCTCGGTCACGTGCCAGGTCTGGCGCGACGCGAGCCCGATCGATTCGAGAGGCCCGTGTCGCTGGTAGAACGGCTTCGGGCGGAAGCCGAAGATCCAGCTGTGCTCGTCCTCGCGCATCGGGCGCGTCGTCGGGAGCTCGACCCGGCGGCCCTCACGAATCACCGACACCGAGATCGCGCGGCCGTGGCTTCCGCGGATCCGCTCGGAAATGTCGGCGAACGTCGGCGTCTCTGCTCCGTTCACCGCAACGATCACGTCGCCGGGACGGAGGCCGACCTGCGCGGCGGGGCTGCCCGGTGAGACCTTGTCGACCTGGCGAGTCGCGCCGGCGGGCTCGCCGATGAAGAAGACGAACGCGAGCAGCAGCACGGCGAACAGCATGTTCGTCCCGGGGCCGGCGGCGATCACGGCGACCCGCTTCGAGGTCGACTGGCGCCAGTACGCGTCGCCGGACAGGCTGTCCTTCAGCTCGCGAAGGCCGCGCTCGGCGCCCCGTCGGGCCGGCGGCGACAGCTCGGCGCGTGCGATGGACGCCTCGAGTGCCGGCAGATCTGTCGCGGCCTCGTCGAACATGCTTTCGGCGAGCAGCCGCTTCATGCGCTCGACGGGTCCGACGAGCCGAGGCGCCTCTTGCACGGCCCCACCGAGATGCAAGTCGAGGTCACTCGGCGCCGGCCGGTGCATCCCCGGGATCTTCACGTAGCCCCCGAGCGGGATCGCGCCGATTCCGTACTCGATTCCCTTGCGCCGAGTTCGCACGAGCGGCGGCGGGAAGCCGACGTAGAAGCGGCGCGGTCTCATCCCGACGGCGCGGGCGACGTAGAAGTGGCCGGCCTCATGGATGAGGACGAGCAGCGCGAGGCCGAGCGCGCCGACGAGATAGGTCATGCGCGCGCCACGAGCTGGTGCTCCGCCAGGCGGCGGGCCTCAGCATCAGCCTCGACGAGATCCTCGAGATCGCGCGCGGGTGCGCCGTCCGCGGCCTGCAGAGCGTCCTCGACGACGCTCGGGATGCCCAGGAAGGGCAGCCGACCACGCAGGAACGCGGCCACCGCGACCTCGTTCGCGGCGTTGTACACGCACGGATACGTCCCCCCGAGCTCGCCCGCGCCGCGGCCGAGGTCCAGCATCGGGAACCTCTCCCTGTCGGGCGCCTCGAACTCGAGCGTGAGTCCGGACGCTAGATCGAGCTGCGGCAGCGGCAGGGCTGCGCGTTCCGGGTAGGTGAGCGCGAACGAGATCGGCACGCGCATGTCGGGATATCCGATGTGCGCGAGCGCGGCACCGTCTCTGAAGCGGACGAGGCCGTGGACGATCGACGAGGGGTGCACGACCACCTCGATGCGGTCGTAGGGCACGCCGAAGAGGAAATGCGCCTCGATCAGCTCCAGGCCCTTGTTCGCGAGCGTGGCCGAGTCGACCGTGATCTTCGGGCCCATCTGCCACGTTGGATGGCGCAGCGCGTCCGCGCGGGTCACGCTCTCGAGCTCCTCGCGCGATCGGCCGCGGAACGGCCCGCCCGACGCGGTGAGGACGAGGGAGTCCACGGTCTCGGCCGCGCGGTTCTCCAGGCACTGGAAGAGCGCGGAGTGCTCGCTGTCGACCGGGATCAGCGGGCCTCCTCCCCGCTCCCGCGCTGCCAGGGCCAGTTCACCCGCGGCGACGAGGCTCTCCTTGTTCGCGAGCGCGAGCGTCACGCCGTGCTCGAGCGCCCAGAGCGTCGCCGGCAGGCCGGCGAAGCCGACGACGGCGTTGAGGACGACGTCGGGCTCGGCGCGCTCGAGCAGCGCCGTCAGGTCGCCCCCCGTCTGGTGATGCTCGACGCCGCGCGCCGCCGCGAGCCCGGAGACGTCGGTTGACCCGGAGGCGATCGCGCAGAGCTCGAGGCCGGGGTTCGCGTCGATGATCTCGAGCGCCTGGCCGCCGATCGAGCCGGTGGCGCCGAGCAGCGCGATCCTCTTCACAAACGAAGTGTACGCGGCACCCTGGGCGGCGGCTTCGGACCTGTCGGGGGTCAGACCCCTGACATGGCTCGAAGGGACTACGAGCGCTCGAGCGCCTGGATCACGTAGAACGACGCCACCGCCGCGAAGAGCAGCGCGTCGATCCGGTCGAGCATCCCGCCGTGGCCGGCCAGCACCCGGCCGAAGTCCTTCACCCCGATGTCGCGCTTGAGCGTCGACGCGAACAGGTCGCCCGCCGCCCCCGCGAACGCGATCGTCGCGCCGAGCACGAGCGACCGCCAGCCGTCCATGAAGCCCTGCCGGTAGAGGGCGAAGAATGCGACGGCGATCGCCGCGAGCGTGCCGGCGACGAACCCTTCCCACGTCTTTCCCGGCGATATCGTCGGCGCCAGCCTGTGCTGCCCGACGAGCCGGCCCGCGAAGTAGGCGACCGTGTCGGCCGCCCAGAC
>JBKOXJ010000037.1:0-8433 GCA_046724905.1 Actinomycetota bacterium
CCGTAGCCCTGGCGATAGAGGCCCGGCTCCACCGTCACGACGTCGCCGGCGACGAGCTCCTTCTGGCCGACGAGGCCCATGCCGGGCAGCTCGTGCACCTCAAGGCCGACGCCGTGGCCGAGACCGTGGAAGAAGCCGTCCTCGATCGTCTCGCCGGGCCTCTTCGTCCGCTGCGTCGGGAAGCCGTGCTCCTCGAAGAGGTCGCAGGTGCTGTCGAAGACGACGCGTCCTTTCACGCCGGGGCGGATTTCGCCGACCGCCTTGTCGAGCGCCTCCTTGCAGAGCCGGTGCCACTCGGCGATGTCGTCAGGGGACGTGCCCACGACGAACGTCCGCGTCATGTCCGCGAAGCAGGCCGACTCCCGGTCGCGCGGCCAGAGGTCGATCACGATCGGCTCGTCCGCCACGATTGCGCCCTCGCCCATGTGGTGGCCGATCGCCGACTGCGGCCCGTGCGAGACGATGAACTCGTCGGCGGCGCAACCGTGCTCCACGAAGGCCTGGTCGATGGCGGCCTTGATCCGCTCGCTCGTGAGCGGCTCACCGTCGACGCGGAGCCCGTTCCCGTTGCGCTCGGCCGCACGCAGCAGCTCCCGCGCCGCGTCCATCCCCGCCTCCGCGGCCCGCTGAGCGCGCCGGATTCCCGCGAGCTCGAACTCCGACTTGACCCGGCGCCGCTCGTCGAAGAACTCGACGTCCGGCTCGAGCTCGACGCCGTTCGCCCGCAGGAAGTCGGCCAGGTCGAGCGGGAAGGAGCCGGGGACGACGGCGCGCTCGATGCCGAAGCCGCGCACGGCACGAAGCGCCACCTCGCGGTAGAGCTGCGGGTACTGCATCCCATGCGCGATCAAGTCGTCGACCCCGTACTCCTCGGGCGGATGCAGCTCGTAGTCGGGGCCGGCCTCGCGCAGGCGCGGCATCTCCATCGAGCTGATCAGGACGAGCCGCGTCCCGTCGCGCTCGCCGTAGAGGAACGGGTCCGGGACAACGATCGGCACCTCGTGGCGCAGCTCCGGGGAGCGGACGGTATCGGCGAAAATCAAGACGTCGGGCACGGGCGACGGATCCTATCTTGGCTCACCGGGTTTGGATCGAAACCGTCTGAAAAGGGTGGTAAGGTTGAGCGCCTGCCGTCAGGCAGGCATGGGGTCAACGCAAGGGTTCTCTTCCGAAATGGAGTTTCGAATGTCGCAGCAGCGTTCGCGGATAGCGAGGTCGCGCCACGTCGTCGTCGCCGGCCTCGTCGCCGTGCTCGCCGCCCTGGTCTTCACCGGAGCCGCGAGCGCCGAGTTCCCCTACAACAACACGGCGCCGTCGATCGAGGGCACCGCGCAGGAGGGCCAGGTCCTCCACGGCCACAACGGCCTCTGGCTCTATACGAACGGGCTGAAGTGCGAGTCCGAGTGCACCTACGCGTACCGCTGGCAGGCCTGTAACGCGGACTCGTTTGGCTGCGCCGACATTCCTGGCGAGACGAAGTTCGACCATCTGGTCACGGCAGCAGACGTCGGGAAGCGCCTCCGGTTCGTCGAGGACGTGACGAAGACCGACTGCAATGCGCGTAACCAGGACTGCCGCACGATCACGAAGAACGCCGTCTCGAGCCTGACGCCGGTCGTCACGCCCAAAGCGATCCCCGCGCCGGTCTCGACAGCGGCGCCCACGGTCACCGGAACGCCGATGGAGGACGAGGTCCTGACGGCGCACGGCGGCACGTGGAGCGGCCCGGAGGTCACCTCGAAGGCGATCCAGTGGCAGCGCTGCGACGCCGCGATGACGAACTGCGACAGCATCCCGGGCGCCACGAACGCCACGTACCGGCTGACGGCGCAGGACGTCGGCTTCCGGGCCCGCGTGGCGGAGACTGCCGTGAGCGCCGGCGGCTACACGACGGCCGTCTCGACGCCGACGCAGGTCGTCCTCGAGCTCCGCCCGACGGCCAACCGCCAGGTGATCCCGGTCACCAAGGTCACCGGGTCGCACCGGCTGATCATTGACCGGATCTCGCCTGCGAGGCTCGGCAACGGCACGTTCACGGTGCAGTTCCGGATCCGTGACGACCGCGGCTTCCGCGTCGCGGGCGCGCTGGTGCAAACGAGCGTGATCCCTGACAACTCGGTGATCCCGCTCAGGGAGACGCGCTCGAACGCGAACGGGTGGGCTGTGTTCACGTTCAAGGTCCTGCCCGGGTTCAGGGGCGGCGTCCTCTGGTTCTTCGTGAGCGCCCGGAAGCCCGGCGAGAAGCTGCAGAGCGGCTCGTCGACGAGCACGCTCTTCAAGCTCCGGGTCGGCACGCCGACCGCGCGCGCGAAGAAATAGCGAGTCGAGGGGCGCCGGTCGGTCGCCGGCGCCCCTAAACGCCAGGCCCTGCAGGCACGAAGCGGCCACATACACTGAGCCGCGTGGAAGACGAGCTCCAGCGCGCGCAGCGGCTCGTCGAGGCCTGGAACGTGGAGCTGCGCCGCGAGCTGCCGGACGGCGCCGAGATCTTCGACGCGCACGTCCACCTGGGCCACGACATCGATGGCATGGTCGGGATCTACGAGGACCTGATCAGCGGGATGGATCGCTACAGCGTCGTGCGCGCGTTCATGTTCTGCCTGGACGAGCCGGACCGACATCCGGGCTTCCGCGCGGGCAATGACCGGACGCTTGCCGCCGCCGAGCGGTCGGAGGGCCGCCTGATCCCATTCGTCCGCCTCGACCTCGCCGAGGGGCCGGTGGAGGAGGCGGCGCGGTGCCTCGACCTCGGCGCGAGGGGAATCAAGCTACACCCGCGGGCCCAGGGCTTCCTCCTGAACGACGAGCGCCTCGCCCCCGTGTTCGCGCTGGCGGCCGAGCGGCGCGTGCCGATCCTGATCCACGGCGGCCGCGGGCTCCCGCCGATCGCCGACCATCTCGCGCGCCTCGTGGACGCGTACCCGGACGCGCAGCTGATCATCGCCCACGCCGGAATCGCCGACCTGGCGGCGCTGGCACGCAGGTTCGCCGGCAAGGCGGGCGTCTACTTCGACACGTCCGTCTGGAGCCCGGTCGACCTGCTCGACTTCTACCGGCTCGTCTCGCCCGAGCAGGTGCTGTACGCCTCCGACTACCCGTACGGGCAGCAGCCGAGCTCGCTGCTGCTCGCCCTCCGGACCGCACGGGTGGCAGGGTTCGACGACGCGGAGGTGCGGGCACTCCTGCACGGGAACGCTCAACGGATCGCCGATGGCGAGCCCCCGCCCGAGCCGAGCGCGCCGAAGGGGAGCGAGACGTTCGCGCAGCCGATGGTCTACGCCCGCATCCACCAGTACCTGTCGATGGCCACGCCGCTCTTGTGGACGCGGCAGGCGGACACGATCGGCGTGCTCGGCCTCGCTCTCAACGCGTGCGAGGAGCCGGACGGGCGGCCCGCGCAGCTCGAGCAGATCCGCGAGCTCTTAACCGCTGCCCGCGACCTCTGGCGGGTCCTGCCCGAGGTGGAGGAGGCAGAGCGGATCCCGACGAGCCGGGCGACGTTTCGACTCATCCACCTTGCGGACATCCTGGCGGTGACGTCCGGTGCCTGAGCTCACCGTCAACGGCCAGACGTACGAGGTCGACGCGCCGGTCGGCCGCACGCTCGCGGAGACGCTGCGCGAGGACCTCGGCCTGACCGGAACGAAGATCGCCTGCGGCGAGGGGCACTGCGGCGCCTGCACGGTGCAGCTCGACGGGATTCCGACGCTCTCGTGCATCACGCTCGTACACACCGTCGGCGACCGCGAGGTGACGACGATCGAGGGCCTGCGCGAGCACCCCCTCGTCGACGCCTTCGTCCGGACCGACGCGCTCCAGTGCGGGTTCTGCACGCCCGGGCAGATCGTGTCGGCGGCCGCGTTCGTCGAGGCCAATCCGACTCCGAGCCGCGAGGAGATCCGGCACGCGATGGCCGGCAACCTCTGCCGCTGCGGCACCTATCCGAAGATCGAGGAGGCGATCCTGACGTGGCGCGACTGATCCGGACCGAGAAGGAGGTCGAGGGCCGCTACACCGAGACGTGGATCGTCGTCGAGGAGGACGCGCTCGACCAGTGGCCCACCGGCGCGCTCGAGACCGTCGGCCGGTCGGCGCCACGCATCGACGGGCGCTTGCGCGCGACCGGCCGCGCCGGCTACACCGCCGACTTGCAACTCCCGGGGATGCTGCACGCAGCCGTGCTCAGGAGCCCGTACGCAAGGGCGCGCGCTCGGCGCCTCGACCTCGGGCCGGCACTCGCCGCGCCGGGCGTCCGCGCCGCGGTCGGGCCGGGGGGAATCGAGCAGCTGACGGACGAACCCGGCTACCAGGGGGCACCTGTGGCTGCGGTCGCCGCGGATACGCTCGCCCAGGCGCAGGCTGCCGCCGAGCTGATCGAGGTCGAGTGGGAGGAGCTCGACCCGCTGCTCGATCCCGACGAGGCGGTGCGGCACGGTTCGCTGGTTGCCGAGTCGCAGACCTACGAACGCGGCGACCTCGATCGCGGCTTGGCCGAAGCCGACGTGGTCGTCGAGGCCGAGTACCGCACGCAGGTCGTGCTCCACAACTCGCTCGAGACGCACCAGTCCGTCGTCCAGTGGGAGCCGGACGGCGGCGTCACGGTCTACATCTCGACGCAGTACATCTGGGGCATCCGCTCCGACGTCGCCGAGCAGCTCGGGCTCCCTGAGGACAAGGTGCGCGTCGTCTGCCACGCGATGGGCGGCGGCTTCGGCGCGAAGAACGGGCCTGGCGACTACACGTTCATCGCGGCGGCGCTGGCGCGGAAGACGGGCCTCCCGGTCCGCTGCGCGCTGACGCGTCGCGAGGAGAACCTCGCCACCGGCAACCGCAATGCGACGATCCAGCGCGTCATCGCGGGCGCGCGCTCCGACGGGACGCTGACGGCTCTCGGCGGAGAGTTCGTGAACGCGATCGGCTTCCGGGGCTGGTCGCCGTCGACCGAGGGGCCGATGCAGATGCTGTACGCCTGCGAGAACGTGCGCACGGTTCAGCACGGCGCAAAGCTGAACACGCCGCCGAACGCCGCCTTCCGCGCGCCCGGCTTCGTCGAGGGGACGTTCGGTCTGGAGTGCCTCCTGGACGAGCTCGCCGCGAAGCTCGACGTCGATCCGCTGGAGTTCCGGCGCCGCAACTACGCCGACGCCGACCTCCTCGATCAGCGGCCGTTCTCCTCGAAGCAGCTCGCCGAGTGCTACCGGCGCGCCGAGCAGCACTGGGAACGCCGGCACGAGGTGCGCGCCCGCTCGGAGGGGCCGTGGAAGCGCGGCGTCGGGCTCGCGAGCCAGATCTGGTACGGCGGCGGCGGGCCCCCGTCGTACGCATGGGTGCGGCTCGGCCCCGACGGCCGCGCGGTCGTGATCACGGCCATGCAGGACATCGGCACCGGGACGCGCACGGCGATGGCGCAGATCGCGGCCGAGGAGCTCGGGGTGCCTCTCGACCAGGTTCAGGTCGCGCTCGGCGACTCCGCCCGCGGTCCCTACGCCTCGATCTCCGCGGGTTCGTCGACGACGCCGTCGATGGGGCCCGCGGTGCGGGCGGCGGCGGCCGACGCCAAGCGGCAGCTGCTCGAGATCGCGGCCCAGCGCTTCCACCTCGAGGAGCGCGTGCTCGACGTGCGTGGCGGCCAGATCGTGTCGGCAGACGGCGGCTCCTGGCCCGTGGAGGAGATCACGGGCTTGCTCGAGGACGGCCAGATCCTGGGCACGGGCGCCCGCGGGCCGAACCCGACGGGGATGCGTGTGCTCACGTTCGGCGTGCAGATCGCCGAGGTGGCCGTCGACGTCGAGACCGGGGAAGTGCGGGTGGAGCGGATCGCGGCGATCCACGACGTCGGCCGCGTGATCAACCCGCTCGGCGCTTCGAGCCAGGTCGAGGGCGGCATCATCCAGGGCATCGGCCACACGCTCTCCGAGGAGCGGCTGGTCGACCCGGCGAGCGGGAGGGTGCTGACGCAGACGCTCGACGCCTACCGGATGCCCACGATCGCCGACGTCCCCGAGATCGTCACCGACCTCGTCGACGTGCCCGACGCGCACCTGACGAACCTCGGCTCGAAAGGGCTCGGCGAGCCGCCGATCATCCCGGTCGCGGCTGCGATCGCCAACGCGATCCGCGATGCGACGGGCGCCGACGTCCGCTCGCTGCCGATCACGCGCGAGGAGATGCTGCGCGCGCTGGCCGAGGCGCGCGAGAGGGAACGGGTTGGAGTTACTTCGGCCTGAATCGGTCGACGCCGCCGTCGCGGCGCTCGGCGACGGCTCGGTCGCGCTCGCCGGCGGGACCGAGCTCGTGCCGCTGCTGCGCGACGGGCTCGTCAGCGCCGATCGGCTCGTGGAATTGCGCGACGTCGTTCCGCGCGGCGTCGACGGGACGCGCATCGGCGCGGGAACGACGCTCGGGGAGCTGGAGGTCGACCCGGAGCTCCCGGAGGCGCTGCGCGAAGCCTGCCGCCTCGCCGCCTCCCCGCAGCTCCGGGCCATGGGGACGATCGGTGGCAACCTCCTGCAGGCGAGCCGCTGCTGGTACTGGCGGCTCAAGTACCCGTGCTGGCTCCACGGCGGCGAGCGCTGCTACGCGAGGCAGGGCCAGCATCGCGAGCACGCGGTCTTCGGCAACGAGCGCTGCGCCTCCGCGCATCCATCCGATCCCGCGGCGGCGTTGCTCGCGCTCGGCGCCACGGTCCGGACCGACCGCCGCGAGTTCCCGCTCGCCGAGCTGTACCGGCTGCCGACGCCGGACGACCGCTCGCTGACCACGCTGGAGGAGGGCGAGCTGATCCTCGAGCTCGACGTGCCGCGGCCCGAGGCGAGCACCTACCTGAAGGCGATGGACAGGCGCCGCTGGGCGTTCCCGCTCGTCGGCGTCGCAGCCGTGCGCACCGGCGGTGCTTTCCGCCTGGCTCTCGCGGGCGTAGCTCCGATTCCGTGGTCGATCGATTCGGCCGAGGACCTCGAGCGAGCGACCCCGCTCGCAGGCACGGCATACAAGCTCGAGATCGCACGCGCGCTCGTTCGCCGGGCCGCCGCCGCCGTGGGCGCGTGAAGCGCGCCGCGGCGCTGTTCACGGTCGCGTTCCTCCTCGGCGGTTGCGGCGGCGGCTCGAGCGCAGAGGAGGCGACGACCGCAACGGTCTTCTCGACGGCGAAGAACGCCTGCCGCAACGTCCCACAGCCCAAACCGAGGCCCGCCCGCACGCTGAAGGCGCCGAGCGAAATCCTCGCCGCCGGCAAGACGTACCTGCTCACGTTCCGAACGAGCTGCGGGGACTTCAGCGTGAAGCTGGACACGAAGGCATCGCCGAAGGCCGCGGCCTCGCTCGTCGCGCTGGCGAAGGCGCGCTACTTCGACGGGACGACGTTCCACCGGATCGTCCCCGGCTTCGTCATCCAGGGCGGCGACCCTACGGGCAGGGGGACCGGCGGCCCGGGCTACACGACGGTCGACACGCCCGCCCGCACGACGACGTACCGGCGCGGGACGGTCGCGATGGCGAAGACCGAGGCGGAGGCGCCGGGGACAGCCGGGAGCCAGTTCTTCGTGGTCACCGCACCGGATGCCGGCCTGCCGCCCGCGTACGCAGTGGTCGGTCACGTCGTCCGGGGCCTGCCGGTCGTCCTGCGGATCGGCGTCCTGGGCGACCCGAACACCGAGCTTCCGACCCAGCCGGTCGTCATCGACAACGTCCGCGTCACGACTCGCTAGGCGATGGTCGCAGCCGTGGTGCTGGCCGCGGGCGCGTCGACCCGCTTCGGCTCGCCGAAGCAGCGGCTCCTGCTGCCCCGCGTGCTGGAGCGGGTGCGCGCAAGCTCGGTCGACGACGTCGTCGTAGTGCTCGGAGCGCACGACGTCGAGACGGACGCACGCGTGGTGCACTGCCCGGAGTGGGAGCGAGGCCCGGGCGCGTCGCTTCGGTGCGGGCTCGCCGCCCTCGCGGACGATGTCGACGCGGCCGTCGTGGTGCTCGGCGACGGGCCGAACCTCGCGCCGGAGTCCGTCGACCGCGTAATCGCGGCGTGGGCCGGCGGCGACGAGATCGTCGCGGCCAGCTACGGCAGGCAGCGGCTGCATCCGGTGCTCCTGCCGCGCGCGGTGTGGAGCCGGATCCCTGACGAAGGCGCCCACTGGCTGCCTTCCGTCCTCGTCCCCTGCGACGATCTCGGCCCTCCAGGCGACGTCAATTCTGCCGATGACCTTCGAGGAGCTTGACCTTCGAGACCGAAGCGTGACCGCGCCCGCCATGGCGATCGCCAGTCCCCTGCATCCCGCTCCCTCGAGCTCGCCGCTCGCGGCGCTACGCGTGCAGCGGCAGCTGCCGGTACGAGAGGTCGCCGAGCGGAGCGGCTTGACCGAGGCCGAGATCGCCTGGCTCGAGGGAGGCCGCGTGTACATGTTCCGGACCGCCGACGATGCCCTCGTCGCAGTGCTGCTC
>JBKOXJ010000046.1:0-5345 GCA_046724905.1 Actinomycetota bacterium
CGCACCCAGCCGACGACGGTGTCCCGCGTGAAGGGTCGGAACGGAAAGCCGGCCTGTGCGTACTGCCAAGGTGCGAACAGCGCGAACCGCTCGGCGACTGCCGCGGCGCCGAGCTCGCGCGCCGAAGCGAGCTCGATGCGCCCCTCAGGAACGAACGCTGCTGAGTATCGCTCGACGGCCTCGCCGATCGCCGCGGCCGCAGCATCGTCCCAGGTCGGGCCGGCGCCGCCGGTGCCGTCGGCCATGTGCTCGAGCGACGCCCCGAGCAGCTTCCTGCCCTGGGTCGGCTCGCCCGCGACCCGCACGAGCACCGGGTCTGTCGGCGCCCGCAGCGGCTCGCGCACGGCGCGCACCACGCCCGTGTACGGCGAGACGAGCGTCTGGAGCCGCGAAAGCGATTCCGCCGGCGGCGTCGGCGGGACGGGGCGGAGCTCGACCGTCACGCGAAGTCGCCCCACGGCAGAGGCGGCGCGGCGGTCGTGAGCGTCGAGCAGGCCGGGCAGCGCGGGACTCGGTAAACGACGTGAGGCGCGACTTCGATTCCGTCGACGGTCCGCACCGCGAGGAACCGTCCGGGGATGCACGGGTCGCGGTCGACGATCCAGCGCAGCGCCGTCAGCGCGGCGGCGCCGGCGAGGATGGTGTCGAGTGCAAGCACGCCGCCCCACGCCGGCGAGACTTCCTCGAGCAGCGCGAACTCCTCTTCGTAGCCGCTGTTGGCGGCCCGGCGAAGCTGGAAGCAGTCGAGGCAGCAGGTCTGGCCCGGGACGAACAGCGGCCCGACTGCCGCGTAGCGGCCATTGAACGGCAGCACCTGGAGCCACGCCTGCCCCCGTTCGAGCTGGTCCCGATTCCACGCCGGAAGCCGAACGAGCTCGCGCGGGCTGGGCGCGGCAATCGACAGATCGCCATCCCCGCCGTCCCAAGCAGCCGGGAAAACGTCGCCGAGCCCGGAGAGCCGGAGCAGCCGCAGCAGCTCGTGAGCGAGCGGGCCATCGCCGACGACGGCGATCCGCGCGGAACGAACCGCCCTCGCCACCTCGGACTCCGGCGTCCGCCGGGACGAGCCGGCTGCGAGAAACCGCTCCGCTTGTCGGAACAGCGCGGCGCGCCTCCCGGCCGGTACTCCGTCTTCGACCAGGCCGTGGCGAACGAGCAGCTCGAGCGCGTTACGAACGGCGGGACCGATCGCTTCGCCGAGCGCCTGCTCGACCTCCGGCAGGGTCCGGACTCCGTCGAGGAGCGGCAGGAGCGCCGGCAGCAACCGGGCCGCGGCCGCCCCTTCGAACCGCAGCACCGTCTCGCCGTACTCGAAGACGAGCGCGCCGTCCGCGCGCGCGACTCGGTACCAGGGCCGGAGCCTCGGCCGCGCCGGAAGGGCGGGCGCCGGCGCCGCGCCGTTGCTGTCGGCGCGGCGCCGCCTGCTCGCTCGGTGATCTACCCGCCGTCGCACGTGCAGCAGGAGAGGCAGCAGCAGAGCTCGATCGAGACCGACGCCCAGAGCGCGCTCGGGACGCCTTTCTCGCTCACGGTCAGATCGAGGAGCTCCTCGGTCAGCTCGGCAAACATCGCGTGTCACCTCCGTCTCGTTGTCAGATTCGACAACATAGCGACAAAGGTGTCACGAGCGTGCAACGTCTTCGCAACGAAAGCGTCACGAGCGCGGTCCTACCGCGCCGCAGCCGTGGCGGCTAGTGTCCGAAATGGCCACCCACAGCGGGATTAGATCGAGGCCCGCCTGGGGAATCAGGCACCGATGAGCCACGACTCCATGAGCACACTGATCGCGCGGGGCGAGGAGCAGGGCTGCCTCAACCTCTCCGAGTTCTCGCAGCTCGTGCAGGAAGCAGAGCTCGACGACGACGAGATCGACACCCTGCACGCACAGCTCGACGAGCGCGGCATCGAGCTCACCGACGACTGTGCACGCGTCGGCACCACCGACGGCACCTACGTCAACGGCGACCTCGCCGTTGCCACCACCGACGCCCTCCAGCTCTTTCTCAACGAGGCGGGCAGGTACCCGCTCCTGACCGCGCAGGAAGAGGTCGAGCTCGCCAAGCGCATCGAGCGCGGCGACAAGGAGGCAAAGGACATGATGGTCAACTCGAACCTCCGACTAGTCGTCTCGATCGCCAAGAAGTACCAGGGCCATGACCTTTCGCTGCTCGACCTGATCCAGGAGGGGATCATCGGGCTGATCCGCGCCGTCGAGAAGTTCGACTGGCGGCGAGGGTTCAAGTTCTCGACCTACGCCACGTGGTGGATCCGGCAGGCGGTGCAGCGAGGCGTCGCGAACAAGTCGCGCACGATTCGGATCCCGGTCCACATCGTCGAGCGGGAGCAGAAGATCGCCCGTGCCGAACGCGCGCTGACCGCGAGACTCGAACGCAACCCGACGGAGGAGGAGATCGCGAGGGCGGCGAAGCTGCCGCTGAAGCAGGTGCGCGAGGTCCGCCAGGCTGCGCGCGCGGTGACGAGCCTCGACCGGCCCGTGACGAGCGAGAGCGAGACCGCGATGGGCGAGCTGATCGGGGCCGAAGCGGATGTGGCCGAGGAGGTGACCGTCAGCCTCGCCGCGGACGCACTCCGCAAGGCCGTCGAGGAGCTCCCCGAGCGCGAGCGCGAGGTCGTCAGGCTTCGCTACGGCCTGAACGGCGACGGCGACCCGAAGTCGCTCGAGGAGATCGGCCGCCGGCTCGGGATCACGCGGGAGCGCGTGCGTCAGATCGAGGCGAATGCGCTCGAGCGGCTCGCGGTCAACCGCGAGATCGAGGCTCTGCTACCTGCGGCGTAGTTACCAGGAGAGCATGCCCTAGGAAAGAGTCGCTTCGAGCGTGAAACTTGCGCGAAGCTACCACGAGTTTTCCACAGCCTGTGGAGAACGCTCCAGTACCCTGTCGCCCGCCGTGAGCCGGGCTCTCGTTCTCGCCGGACTGTGCTGGCTCGCGCTCGCTTCGCCCTCGGCTGCGAGCATCCAGTTCTCCGACACGAACGTCCTGCGGCCGAGCCTGCAGGTGAACCGCAAGGGCGAGGCGCTCGTCACCTACGTGCGGCCGAGCGGTGCGCTGCGGCGCGTCCTCGTCTGGGGAGCGGTGAACGCGCGCGCTCCGAGCCGGACCGAGCCGCAGGTTCGCTTCCGGTTCGACTACGCCGGCGGCTGGGGCAAGTACCACCGTCGCTACTGGACAAGCTTCCGCAACGCCTGCCGGCGCTACGGCGGCCCCCCGCTGCCCTTGTTCGTGGCGGGCTGTACGGCGCCTGACGGCTCCTGGTGGACGCTGCAGCGCTTCCAGAGGCGGCTGCCGCTGCTCGGGTTCGACCCGTGGCTTCCCTGGCAGGCCGACTGGGAGCTGCACATCTCGCACTGGCGCGGGCAGACGGCGATGCTCGAGGTCTACGCGAACTGGACGTACGACTTCCACGCGCAGGGCGTCTTCGGCCGGCTGACGTACCTGGGAGAGCCCGTGTACGGCTTCTCGTCGTCGTCGGAGGGGCGCCCGCGCGACCGCTACAGCCGCAACGTCTACATTGATACGTTCAACTCCGCATACGGACGCGGCTGGCGCCGGGAGAGCGGGATCCTGACGCACCGGCCGACCGGGACCTTCTGCCACAGCTTCGTGCCCCAGCGGCCTCCGTCGGGCTATCCGAGCAGCGCCATCCGGCCGGCGGCGCCGGGGGAGCGCTACCGCGTCACCGTCGTCGGGCCGGGTGTGACGCCGATCGTGCAGTGGGAAGACGCCGGGCTGCCGGCCTACAGCGCGGCGAATCCGGACCACGTTGCGACCGAGGAGCGCGCGAACGACGCGTTCGACCGGCTGATGGTGGGCGACCGCGTGTGCCAGGCGGAGCGCTAGGCGAGAGCGGCGGCGAGCCGCTCCGCGAGTAGCTCGACGTCTTCGTCGGCGACCGTCTCGACCACCACGACGATCGCGTCGTCGACGACGTGGGCGAGGACGCTCGGCGTGCCTTCGCGCAGGGCGGCGTCGACCGCCTCCGGTGGTCGGCCGCGCACGACGAGGCTGTTGACCGGAGCCTCGGCGAGCGTCTCCTCCATCGTGAAGCACATCGGCGCGAGCTCGAGGCCTGGGATGTTCCCCAGGCGGTCGCTCAGAGCCTGGACGCGCCGCTCGTAGGTGCGGCGGCGCTCGTCGTGGTCGCCCTCGAGCCACTCGCGCAGGGCGACGTACGTCGCGACGACGATCTGGCGGTCGAGCTTGAACGGGCGGCCGTAGCGGTGCTGCTCACCCGACTCGAAGCGCGTGAAGTCGTTTGCGGCGACGGCCTCGACGAGCGCGCGCGTGCCGCAGACAAACCCGGCCGCGTTCGGGCCGCCGTAGTACTTGGCACTGAAGCAGACGAGGTCGGCGCCGGAGGTCGCGAGCTCGCGTGTGCGCTCGGGCGGGTCGATCTGGTAAGCGGCGTCGACGAGGACCGGGACGCGGTGGCGGTGGGCGAGCTCGACGGTCTCGAAGAGCGACAACGTGCCGGCGGCGCCGTCGAGGTGCGCCGGGAAACAGACGGCCGCGGCACCCGCTGCGAGCTTCTCGTCGAGCCGATCCGTCTCGACGAGCTGCGCACCGACCATGCGGACGCAGCGGTCGTACTTGTAGCGATGCCCGAACTGGATCAGGACGCGGGCCTCCATCCCGGTGGTGTCGGGTAGCCGCTCGATCCGCTCGCGGTCCATGCCGGCGAGACACCCCGCCGTCCCGAGCGCGAGCCCGGCCGCTGCACCGGTCGTCACGCGGGCAGCTTCGGCGCCGACGAGCGCGGCGATCGCCTCCCCAGACCGCTCGAGCAACTCCGGCAGGTCGGCGAACCAGCGATTCGACTCCTCCATCGCGGCCCAGACCGACGCCGAGAGCGACGAGCCGCCGAGGTCGGTGTACACGCCCCGAGCGTTGATGACCGGCTTGACGCCCAGCTCATCGAGGATCGACACGGCGCCGATTCAATCAGGCGCCCGAGTGAGTGGAGCCAACGGGACTCGAACCCGTGACCTTCTGGCTGCCAGCCAGACGCTCTCCCAACTGAGCTATGGCCCCGAGGCGGGTTAGTGTAGCCGCGAACTAGACCGCGGCGGCCTCGACGTGCTCCGCGGGAACGTCGCCCCAGAGGTCCTCGAGCCGGTAGAAGTCGCGTGCGTCCGGCGTGAACACGTGCAGGACGACGTCGAGGTAGTCGGCGACGATCCACGAGCCCTCGCGCTCCCCGTCGACTGACCTCGGCAAGAACCGCCCCTCCCGCTTCAGGCCCTCGTGTACCTCGCCCCAGATCGCCTTCGTCTGCCGCGGGTTCTGGCCCGTGCAGATGACGAAGTAGTCGGTGTACGTGCAGAC
>JBKOXJ010000096.1:0-15265 GCA_046724905.1 Actinomycetota bacterium
CCAGCCGATCGCCGCCGCTCCGCCGCTCGCGAACCAGCTCCCGTAGAGCGTCAGCCCGCCCATCAGGAACAGCCAGTACGAGAGCGCGTTCAGGCGCGGGAAAGCGACGTCGGCGGCGCCGATCTGCAGGGGCACGATGAAGTTCCCGAACCCCGCCAGCATCGGCACGACGACGAGGAACACCATCGTCGTGCCGTGCATCGTGAAGAGCTGGTTGTAACGCTCGGCCGAGACCACGTCGGCATTCGGCGTCGCGAGCTGCCAGCGCATCAGGAGCGCCGTCAGCCCGCCGAGCAGGAAGAAGATCAGGCTCGTGCCGAGGTAGAGGACCCCGATCCGCTTGTGGTCGGTCGAGACGAGCCAGCTGGCGAATCGGCCTCGGTACCACGGGACCCGGTACCTCTCGACCCTAACCGCCACCCGGGCCTCCTCCGATCCCGCTCGAGCGCAGGTAGCGGAACAGCGCCGTGAACTGCTTTTGCGGCCAGCCGCGCCCGACCGGCGGCATCTTCCCGCGGCCGGTCTCGAGGAGCAGGCGGAGCTGAGCCCGTCCGCGGAGGCTTGCGCTGCCCTTGATCGCCGGGCCGAGCCCGCCCTGGCCGCCGAGGCCGTGGCACTTCGCGCAGACTCCGTCCCACGTCTCCTTCCCGAGCGAACGGTCGGCCTGCTCGAGCCAGCTGTCGAACCCGCCCTGTGGCAGCACCTCGACGCTCGCCAGCATCAGCGCGTGCTCGATCCCGCAGAACTCGGCGCACTGACCCGGATAGGTGCCGGGCTTGTCCACCTTGAACCACGTGCGGTTCGTCTGGCCCGGGATCGCGTCGAACTTGCCGCCGAGCGCGGGGACCCACCAACTGTGGATCACGTCCCAGGCAGGCGCCGTCACATTGAGGACGACGGTGTGCCCGGCCGGCGCGCGGAGGTGGTCGACCGCGATCTGCCCGTCCGGGTACACGAGCTCCCAGTAGAACTGGCGGCCCTGGACCTGGACTTCAATGGGCCCGGAGGCGGCCGAGGCGCTCGGCACGTTCTTGATTGCTGGGAGCTTGTAGAAGACGAAGCCGGCGATCACGACGAGGACGAGCACCGGCAGCACCGTCCAGATCAGCTCGAGCCTCGTGTGGCCGACGACCTGTGGGCCCTCTTCCTCGCGCGCTCGACGCCCGCGCCGGTAGCGGATCACGAAGACGACGAGCGTGATCTCGACGATCGCGAAGATCACGAGCGCGAAGGCCATGATCAGCCAGTAGGTCGTCGAGATGGCCTCGGCGTTCGGCGACCGCGGCGTGACCGGGCCGGTGCCGCCGTTTCCGGCCGCGGCGGCGCCCGCGAACGCGAGTGCCGGCGCCAAGACGAGGCAGCACGCGAACAGAAGCCGGCGCACGAGCGGTGGCATTCTATGGAGGTGTCGGGCGGGTCGGCTACTTCGCGGCGCGTGTTGCATGAGCGCCGGTCGACGGTCGAGCTGCCGCCCGAGGTGACCGGCCCTTTCGACGTCTACCTGAACGGTGTCTTGCAGCGTCCCGGAGTCGACTACGAGCGCCACGGGCGGACGCTCGTCTTTCCCGACACGCTCGAGCGTGAAGGCAAGCTCGGCTTCTGGCGCTGGCTCTCCCTCTTCCTCGGCGTCGCCGGCACGTACCGGAGGAACGACACGGTCGACGTCGCCTACGAGCGCGAAGGCCGGAAGCTCGTCGCGACCGGCCTGCCCTTTCAGTCCTGACAGGCCTCTGACATCGCTCTGAGGCTCACGTGACACGCGCGGCGCACGATTCGGCCGTGCGGAGGGCGCTGGTACTCGCGGTCGTGGCTGCAGCCGTTGTGCCGGTGCTCGCGTCGAGCACTGATGCCCCGGCCGTCGCCGCCAAGGCCCGCCCGAACGTCATCGTGATCGAGACCGACGACCAGTCGGTCAACACGATGCAGGCGATGCCGAACGTCGTGCGGCTGATCGGCGCGCAGGGGACGACCTTCACCAACAGCTTCGTCAGCTTCTCGCTCTGCTGTCCGTCGCGCGCCACGTTCCTGACCGGCCAGTACGCCCACAACCACGGCGTGCTCGGCAACGGCCCGCCGGAGGGCGGCTACGCGAAGCTCGACCACACGAACACGCTCGCTGTCTGGCTCCAGCGCGCCGGCTACTACACCGTCGAGGTCGGCAAGTACCTGAACGGCTACGGGCGCCCGAACCCGCTCGAGATCCCGCCCGGCTGGAACGAGTGGTACGGCGGCGTCAACCTCGCGTTCCTCGGCGGCACGATGAACCAGAACGGCCGGCTGGTCAGACTGCCGCGGACCGAGGACGGGTACCAGACCGACGTCTATGCGGGGATTGCGCGCGACGTGATCCGGCGCCGCGCCCCGAGCGCACAGCCGTTCTTCCTCTGGCTGACGCCGCACGTTCCGCACAACGGCGGGCCGCCCGACCCGGACGATCCGCGCGGCATCGGAACCACCCGCCCGGCCGCGCGGCATCGCGACCGCTTCGCCTCGCAGCCGCTGCCGACACCGCCGTCGTTCAACGAGCAGGAAGTGTCCGACAAGCCGATGGTGGTGCGCGACCGGCGCCTCCTGAGCCCGCAGCAAATCGCCGGGATCCGCGAGGCATACCAGCAGCAGCTGGAGTCGCTGCTCGCGGTCGACGAGGCCGTCGCCGGGATCGTCGCCGACCTCCGGGCGGCCGGCGAGCTCGCCAACACGCTGATCGTCTACACGTCGGACAACGGCTTCTTCCACGGCGAGCACCGCGTGCCGCAGGGGAAGGTGCTCCTATACGAGCCGTCGATCCGCGTTCCGCTGCTGATGCGCGGGCCGGGGGTTCCCCGTGGTGTCCGCCGGCGGCAGATCGTCGCCAACATCGACCTCGCGCCTACGATCGTCGACGCGGCCAACGCGAAGGCGGGGCGGAGGATGGACGGCCGGTCGCTGCTCCCGCTGCTCGCCGCCAAGAAGCTCAAGTGGCGCAGCGACCTACTGCTCGAGGGCGGGAACGGACGGAGGAACGGTTTCGTCGCGGTCCGGACCACGCGCTACGTCTATGCCGAATACGCCGACGGCGAGCGCGAGCTCTACGACCTCGCCAAGGATCCGTTCGAGCTCCAGAGCCGGCACGCCGACCCGGCCTACGCGGCGGTCCGCTCGCGCCTCGCGCGCAGGTTGGCGACGCTCCGCTCCTGCGCCGGGGGCCGCTGCCGCTAGGGTCTGGGGACGCCGGTCCCGGGTTTGGTCCGGCGACTGCCTCGTCATACTTGCGGCATGCCCCAGGAGCCCTGGCCGTCCCCCGATCGTCCCGCCCGCCCGGCGCTTCCGCGGCTGGACGAGCTGCCCGTCGTCGAGGAGGGCTACGACCGGAAGAAGGTACGGGAGGCCTTCGACGCGTTCTACCAGCACGCCGCCGAGCTGGACGCGGCTCTGCGGACGCTCGAGGCGGTCGACGCGTTCCAGCGCACGGCCGCTGAGCTTCGCACCGACCTGCGGGCGATCCGCTCGGCCGGCTGGGCGCCCCAGGGCTGGCAGGCCTCGCTGGGCGGCAGCCTCCGCGCGGACCGCCCGACGCTGCCCGAGTGGTTCCCGCGGGTCGCCGGTGAGGTCGTCTTCCTGATCGCCGTCGCTGTCACGCTCGGGCTGACGCAGCCGGGGACGCCCGTGATCCTGCTCTCGATGGGACTGGCGCTGGCGATCGTCTGGGCGGTCGAGTGGCTGGCCTCGCGCGAGCGCGCGACCTTGCCGGCAGCGCTGCCGGTGCCGCGGGTGCTCGAGGCGGAGGCCGAGCCGGCGGCGCTTCCCGCCGAGCAGGCGTCTCTCGCGGCCGCATCGAGCGGCTGGGACGCCTACGCCGAGGCGGTCCCTGAGGACCGCGGCGACGCCCTTACGATCATCGACGCCCCAGGCGAACAGGAAGCGGAAGGGGAGGAGGAGGCACCCGCGCCGGCCGCCGAGGCCGAGCCCGAGCCGGAGCCCGAACCCGCGCCCGTGGCCGAAGCCGAGCCCGAACCCGAGCCGGAGCCAGAGCCGGTGGCCGAGCCCGAGCCCGAACCCGAGCCGGAGCCAGAGCCGGTGGCCGAGGTGGAGCCCGAGCCCGAACCCGAGCCTAGTGGCTTTCAGCCACTAACTCAGCCTGCGCCGGAAGGTGCCGAGCCGTCTGCCGTGGAGCCCGAGCCAGAACTCGAGCCGGAGCCCGCGCCGGAGCCGAGGGAGCGGCGGTCGATCTTCGCGCGCTTCCGACGGCGCAAGGAGGAGCCCGCGGCGGAGCCGGTGTTCGACCATCCGAGCTTCGGCACCGTGCGCGTCCTCTCCCGCGAGGAAGAGGACGCGGACGAACAAGAGCGCTTCGCGCTCGCCGAGCCGCCCGCCGCCGAGCAGACGGACCTCGATCCGTGGGAGCGCGAGTTCGACATCTCCGTCGCGGAGCCGGAGATCGAAGCGACCGAGGTGGAGGCGGAAGCGGCTCTTGCCGAGGAGCCGGAGCCGCAGCCTCCGGAGCTGGAAGCGGTCGAGGAAGCCGCGGAGGAGGAAGAGCTCCCGGTCGACCTCCTGGCCGAGCAGGCCGCGGAGCCCATGCGCCGCTCGCAGGAACGCCGCCGCCTGCCGCGCCGGGCTCGCCGCCGCTAGCCGGTCGGTAGGCCGCCGGCGAACGAGGCGCCCTCGGCGCACGTCGTCGCGCCGAGATCGACGGCTGCGGCATCGAACCGCTGGCCGAGGGACGAGAGCGACTGCTGTCGCTGGGCGAGGTCCGCGAGGTTCCCGGACTTCACGTCGGCGAGCATCTCCTCGACCTCCTCGTTAGTACGGGCGCCCAGGCGGACGAACGCCTCAACCTGTTCGCGCTTGTCTGCCGGCGGCTCAAGCGCAGCCAGCTCGCGCACCATCAGCCGGTTGATCTTCAAGGCGCCGGTGCCAAAGCCCACGAGGGACTCTGTGGGGTCCCCGGTCTTGGGAGTCGGCAACGCCTGGATCGAGTCGTTCGTCCGCTGGCAGATCTCGTTCGCCTGCGCCGCCCACGTCGGGTTGCCGGGCGGGGCCGACGCGTTCGAGCTTTCACCGCCGCCGATCACTCCGAGCTGGATCAGGATCCCGATCAGCCCGGCCACGGCCCCGATCACTCCGGCAGTGCCGGCGAGCACGCCGGACATCCCGGACCAGAAGGGGCGCTTGTCATTCATGTCGGACGGCGTTCGGGGACGACGCTACCTTGACTTCGCCGTTTGCGTCTCGTTTCATCGTCGGCGTGGCGAGTCGCGAGGCAAGCCGTGAGATCGAGCCGGCGCAGGACGGCGTCGTCGTCCGGGCCGACGGGATCCGGAAGAGCTTCGGCGACCACGTCGTCCTGCAGGAGATCGACCTCAGCGTGCGGGCGGGAGAGGTGCTGGTCGTCATCGGCCCGAGCGGCAGCGGCAAGAGCACGCTGCTCCGGTGCATCAACCTGCTCGAGCCGATCGACGCGGGCCGGATCTTCCTCGAAGGCGAGGAGATCACGCGCAAGGGCGCCGACGTCTCGGCCGTCCGGCAGCGGATCGGGATCGTCTTCCAGCAGTTCAACCTCTTCCCGCACCTGAAGGCGATCGACAACCTCACCCTCGCCGTCCGGCGGGTGCGCAAGGTCCCGCGCAAGGTGGCGGAGGCGAGGGCGCACGAGCTGCTCGCCCGCGTCGGGCTCGAGGAGAAGGCGCAGCAGTACCCGCACCAGCTCTCCGGCGGCCAGCAACAGCGGGTCGCCATCGCCCGCGCGCTGATGATGGAGCCGCACGTGATGCTCTTCGACGAGGTCACGTCGGCCCTCGACCCGGAGCTGGTCGGGGAGGTGCTCGTCGTCATGCGCGACCTCGCCCAAGAGTTCGGCATGACGATGATCGTCGTCACCCACGAGATGCAGTTCGCGCGCGACGTGGGCGACCAACTGATCTTCATGGACGAGGGTCGGATCGTCGAGCAAGGCGAGCCGGCCGAGATCCTGGACCGGCCGCGCCAGGAGCGGACCCGCCGCTTCCTCCGCCGCAGCCTCCAGCTCGCTCATTCACTGGAAGAATTGACCATCGAAGAGGCACCAGAAGGAGGGGCTGAATGAGACGATTCATCTGGGTCATCGTGGCCGTCGCCCTCGGGAGCGCCGCCTTCGCGGCCTGGGGAGCCGCCGCGACGTCGAGCAGCGAGGGGGCGAGCACGCCGACGGCGAAGCGAAAGCTGCCTGCGCTCCCGTCGGCGGTACGCCAGCGCAAGCGCTGGATCGTCGGCGTGAAGTGCGATGCGCCCCCGTTCGGCTACATCAACGTTCGCGGCGAGCACGCCGGCTTCGATATCGACATCGCTCGCTGGTTCGCAAGGTTCGCATTCGGTAAATCGAACCGGGTGGCCTTTGTCTGCGCGCCGACTGCCGCCCGCGAGCCGTTGCTGACCACGAATCGTGTCGACGTCGTGATCTCGACGTTCACGTACACGGCTGACCGCGACACGCGAATCGACTTCTCACGGCCGTACTACAAGGCGACCGGTCGTCTGCTCGTCAAAGTCGGGTCGCCGATCCGGAGGCTGAGCGACATCAACGGGCGGCGGGTTGCGACCACGGACGGCTCGATCTACCACCGCTGGATGCGCCGGTGCTTCCAGGGCGCGGACGTCGTGACGACGGACGGCGTCACCGCGTCGGTGCTAAGGCTCAGCCAGGGCCGCGCCGATGCGGTCATGTGGGACGACACCGTCCTGGCGCCGATCGCCGCGGCGGATCGCAATCTGGAGATGACAAACGACACCTTCCTCGAGGCCCCCTACGGGATCGGGATCAGGCAGGGGTACACGGAGATGAAGCGGTGGGTCGACGCGAGGCTCAACCTCATGAAGAGGCGCGATCTCTTCATGCCGATCCTCCGGCGTCACTTCGCGCCGCGATTCGTGAGGAGCTTCTCGCGCAACATCCTGCGGCCGAAGCAGGACTTCGCCTACCGTTCGGCGAGCCTGCCGAGCATCGACACCGTGTGTCCGTAGCGACGTAAATCGAGGCGGCCGCGTCACCCGGCGCGGCCGCACCGACCTTCGCGCCATGGTCGTCGCCGTCGTCTTCGAGCCGCTGAAGTTCGTCCGCGAGAACTTCGACGCGCTTCTGGCCGGCCTCGAGCGCACGCTCGAGGTGGCGGCGATCGCGGTCGCCGGGGCGTTTGTCATCGGGGTTGTGCTCGGCGCAGCGCGCGCGCACCGCATCCCGGTCGTCAGCCAGCTGGCGGCCGTCTACGTCGAGGTGATCCGCAACACGCCGATTCTCGTCCAGATCTTCATGTACTTCTTTGCGCTCCCGCAGATCGGCATCGAGCTCGACGCCTTCACCGTCGCGTGGCTCTCCGTGATGGTGTGGGGCGGGGCGTTCAACATCGAGAACTTCCGCGCCGGGTTCGAGGCCGTCCCCTACCGCTATCGCGAAGCAGCCCTCGCGCTCGGCTTCGGCCGCATCAAGACGTTCCTGAACATCACGCTCCCGATCGGGGGCCGCATCGCCCTCCCGTCATCGATCAACACCTACATCGCAGTGCTCAAGAACACCGCTCTGCTGTACGTCATCAGCTATCCCGAGCTGACGAAGACGGCGTATGACATCAACGCCAGCACCCTTCAGACGCTCGAGACGTTCTTCGTACTGGGCGTCGTCTACCTGACGCTCGTGTGGACTCTCTCGGGATTGATCAGGCTGCTCGAATCGCACCTTGCGCTTCCGGAGGAGGCGTAAGTGCTCTTCTTCGACTTGCCGGTCTGGGTCGAGCCGAGCGCCGAGTACATGCTCGAGGTCGGACTGCCCGGCACCCTCCGGATCGCCGCCGTCTCGGTCGTCGCGAGCGCGATCATCGGAATCCTGCTCGGGGCGCTGCTCACGATCCATTTCCCACCCTCTCGCGCGCTGATCCGCCTCTATATCGAGGTCTGGCGTGGCCTCCCGATCATCGTCACGATGTTCGTCGTCTTCTTCGTCTTCCCGGTGGCGGGTAACGCGTTCGAGTTCGACCCTGTCACGAGCGCCACGATCGGGCTGTCGCTATGGGGAAGCGCGCAGATCGCGGAGGCAACCCGCGGAGCGATGCAGTCGATTCCCCGAGAGCAACACGAGGCCGCCGCGGCGCTGGGCTTCGGCTGGGTCGGCCGCCACGCCTTCGTGATCTTTCCGCAGGCCTTTCGCAGGCTCATTCCTCCACTCGTGAGCCTTCTCGTTGGAATCATTCAGAACACGACGCTCGCGCAGGTGATCGGAGCTACGGAGCTCCTCGATACCGGCAAGCGGGAGGTTGAACGCATCACTGCGCCGCCGCCGGCCGGTATCGGCGAGATCCACGCGATCGAGATCTACGGCGCGATCGCGGTCGTCTTCTTCCTGATCTCGTTCCCGCTTACGCGCCTCGCGGCGTATCTCGAGCGGAGACTCGTCTAGGCCAAGAAGGGCGATTCGTCCCAGGACCAGCCGGCGCCGACGGCGGCGAGGACCACCGCGACGGCAACCAGCAGGAGCAGGATCAGAGTCGCGTTCGGTCTGGTCACGGGGCGTCCCCTCCCTATCTAATTCCCGGGGGGCCGCTCCCGGTATCTGACGTACTTCCGGCAGCCGGAGTATGCCAGTCCCGAACCGTCGTTGCTATCCCTGAGCTAGTGCAGGAGAAGATCCCACTTCCAGCCGCCTCCGAGCGCGGAGGCGAGCAGAAGCGTTCCCGCGATACCGGTGCGAATGAGCCAGACACGCAGCCGCATGGGGGGTACTCCCTTCTCGATGTCGGGGTCGCAGACCACAGCCGGACAGACATCGGCAACCGCGAGCCGCGAGATTTTCCCCCGCGGGAGGGAACGCGAAGACTTAAGGCGTGTCAGCGCGGGGTAACTCGAATGAGAAGATCGAGCCCTGTCCCGCCTCGGAGACGACCCAGATCCGCCCGTTCATCTGCTGCACGAGCTCGCGGCAGATGTAGAGGCCGAGGCCCGTGCCTGCGACGCCGCGCGTCAGATTCGGGTCGAGCCGGTGGAACTTCTCGAAGATCATGCGCTGCTCCGCGGGCGGAATCCCGATCCCCTCGTCTTCGACCGTGAAGCGGACGTGGCCGTCCACAGGCTCGACCCGCACTTCGATGTGCCCGCCTTCCGGCGAGTACTTGACCGCGTTCTCGACGAGGTTGACGAGCACCTGCTTGAGCTTCTCGGCGTCCCCGGCGACCGGAGGCGACGAGTCGTCCGAGGCCAGGTCGAGCGAGAAGTCGTCCGGAAGGCGGGCGCGCGCGGCATCGACGACTTCGCGTGCCAGGCGCGCCGGGTCGAGGCTCTCGATCACGGTCTCCGCCCGTCCGGTCTCGACGCGGCTCGCCCAGAGCACTTGGTCGACCAGGTGCGCCAGCCGGGCGGACTCGCGGTAGATGACGTCGAGCATCGCGTCGTGGCTTCGGCGATCGAGCCCGCCGCGCTGGAGGGTCATCGCGGCCCCGTAAACAGAGGCGAGCGGCGTGCGTAGTTCGTGGGAGACGACGGCGATGAACTCGTCCTTGAGCCTGTCGAGCTGCCGGAGCCGGGTGAGGGAGGCGTGCATCCAGCGCTGGTGCAGGGCAACGCCGACGAGCGGCCCGACGAGCACGACCGCGACCCACGGCGAACGGTCCCAGAGGACGACGAGAATGACGCTCAGCGACCCCATGATCCCGGACGGCACGCCGGTCCAGTACACGTAGCGCCGGAGCACGCTCGCGACGTGCTCCCTGGACGTGCGCGAGACGATCGCCGCAAGCAGCGTGATGTTGATGAGGTAGAAGGCGGCCGCGGCGAGGAGGGTCCCGAGCACGAGTGATGTCAGGCCGTGGTCGGCCAGGGTTGCCGCTGCGCCGCCGCCCGCCGCTGCCGCGAGCGCGTAGACGGCGCTGTTGTAGAGGATGCGGCTGACGGGTCGCCGGCGGCCGAGCTCGACGAGTGCCATCGTCACCGCGGCGAGGAGCGTTGCCGGCGCCCAGCCGTAGATCGCCGCCGCGGCCACGAGGAAGACGGTGGCCAGCGACGTGCGTCCGGCGCCTACGCCTTCGATCGGGACAGGGAAAGCTTCGGCCGCGACTGACGCAACGAACAGAGCGAACGTGCCGGCGAGCACACTCCAGCTCGGGCTCGAAGCGCCGAACGACCATGCGGCGGCGAGGAACGCCGCCCCTCCGGCCACGATGACCGGGACGAGCACTGGCAGCAGACGCGTCAGATCGGATGCAGCCCGCGACGACGCCTCGCGGCGTGCCCTCGGCGCACGGCGACCGGCGGCTGCTGCTGCCCCGCTGGTCGCTGGATCCGGCTGCGTCATCGCCATCTTTCGACGCCGCAGGGTGAACGGCTCCGGCTGGCCGCTTCCCGGTTCCCGCCTAGAGCGTTGCGCCGGCCGCTACGACTGTCAAGGGCTGTGCTTAGGACCGGTTTCGAAATGGGCTCGAGCAGGTCGACCGGTCGGTTCGGACGGACGCGCCAACGGCGTCGCTCGCGACGCCGTTCTTCAGGACGCGCGGTTCATCCGCGCGGCCGTCTGCGCCGCTAGCCCGCGGACGCAGAGGGAAGTCGTCGCCGATCGAGGGCGCCGCGCGTCCTGACGGCCGGCGCAGCAAGCGTGCCTTAGCGCGAAACGCCGTCGAGCAACGTCCAGTTGCCGGCGAGAGCCGCCTCGGCCCGCTCGACCAGCCGCGCCGCGTCGTCAGCCGTCGCGTACTCCTCGAGCAGCTTCCGCGACTGTGCCGCATGCTCCTGGTCGCGGGTGGAGTGGAGCTCGAAGTAGGCCGTGCCGTCGGACCCCTCGGCGAAGCCGTAGTGCTGCTCGAGCCCCCGCAGCTTCGTCGCCGAGATGTCGTGCTGCCCGGCCTCGACGGCGTAGAGGATCGCGAGCGCCTCGAGCGGGTCGGTCGCGGCGGTCCAGGTCTCGACGCAGCGCTCGGTCTCGGGCAGAGCGTCGTGCGTGACGTCCGCGCCCACGGCGGCGGCGAACTCGTCCCACAGGGCCACATGGGCTGCCTCCTCGGCCGCGTGCGTCGAGCCCCTGAGCGGCGAGGCGGTCGCAGCGGCGCCCGCGAGCGCCACGACGGCGTGGCGGTACTGGCCGGCGTAGGTCGCGAGCTCGTCGCGGGTCAGCTCCCCGCGCTCCCAGCGGACGTAGAACGGGTGCTCGAGGACGTTGCAGCGGCGTCGCGCCGCGTCGAGGCGCTCGATCAGCTTCGTGCCGGCCATCTGGTCGTCACCACCTTCGACTCCGTGAAGAAATAGACACCGTCCATCCCGGTGGCGTGGAGGTCGCCGTAGAACGACCCTTTCCAGCCGGCGAATGGGAAGAACGCCATCGCTGCCGGGACCGGGATGTTGATTCCGACCATCCCGGCGGTGACGCGGCGCCGGAACTCGCGCGCGACACCGCCGTCGCGCGTGAAGATCGCCGTCGCGTTGCCGAACTCGTTGCGCGCGATCGCGTCCAGCGCCGCGTCGAGCGTGTCGAGCCGCTCGATCGAGAGCACCGGCCCGAAGATCTCCTCTTGTGCAACCCGCATCTCCGGCTGCACCTCGTCGAGGATCGTCGGGCCGAGGTAGAAGCCGCCGTTCTCGCCGCCCATGCGCCCGTCCACGAGCAGGCGGGCTCCCTCCTGCTGGCCGAGCTCGATGTACTGCGTGATCTTCTCCTGGGCCTCCCGCGTCGTTACCGGCGTGATCGAGCTCTCCGGGTCGAGGCCCGGGCCGATCTTGGCCTGCTTCGCCATCTCCGCGAGCCGCCCGGCGAGCTCGTCTGCGATCCCGCCGACGCCGATACCGACCGCGCCCGCGAGGCAGCGCTGCCCCGCGTTCGCGAACGCCGAGGAGAAGACGCCGGGCACGGCCAGGTCGAGGTCGGCGTCCGGCATCACGACGATGTGGTTCTTGGCGCCGGCCAGGGCCTGGACGCGCTTCCCCGCGGCCGCCGACCGCGTGTAGACGTGCTTCGCCACCGGCACCGAGCCGACGAACGAGACGGCGCGGATCAGCGGGTGGTCGCAGATCGCGTTGACAGCGTCGACCGCGCCGTGGACGACGTTCAGCACGCCGGCCGGCAGGCCGGCTTCCTCGAACAGCTCCGCGAGGCGCATCGCGGACAGTGGCGTGCGCTGCGAGGGCTTGAGGATGAACGTGTTCCCCGCCGCGATCGCGATCGGGACCGTCCAAAGCGGCACCATCGACGGGAAGTTGAAGGGCGTGATCGCCGCGCAGACGCCGAGCGGGTGCCGGAAGAGCTCGGTGTCGATCCCGCGCGAAACCTGCTCGACGGTGCCGCCCTGCATCAGCGTCGGCATGCCCGCGGCGAACTCGATCACCTCGATCCCGCGCTTGACCTCGCCCCGCGACTCGTCGAGGGCCTTGCCGTTCTCGAGCGTGCAGAGCTCGGCGAGCTCCTCGAAGTGCTCCCAGTAGAGCTGCTGGACGCGGAACATCAGCCGTGCGCGCTCGACGACGGGCGTGTCCGACCACGCAGGCCACGCGTCGTGCGCAGCCCGCGCGGCCCGGTCGACGTCCTCAGCGCTCGACATCGGCACGCGCGCCAGGACCTCGCCCGTCGCCGGGTCGAGGACGTCGAGGACCTCGTCCGTCTCGGCCGCGACCCGCTTGCCGCCGATCACGTTCTCGAGGAGCTGTCCCCGCTCAGTCAGTGTCGTCGCCATCGCCATCCTCCTCAGGCCACCGGCGCTGCCGCCGGCCGCCGTAGCTCCTCGCCGAAGCGCGCCCGCCGGACGAACTCGCCGACGCCGGGTTGCGCGACCAGCTCGTCCCCTTCGACCAGCACCTTACCCCTGAGCAGCACCACCTCCGGCGTCCCCGTGACCTCGGTGCCCTCGAAGAGGTTGTAGTCGCTCTTCGAGTGGTGCGTCGACGCCGAGATCGTGTGCTTCCGCTCGGGGTCGAAGACGACGATGTCGGCGTCGCTGCCGACCGCCATCGTGCCCTTGCGCGGATAGAGCCCGAAGTACTTCGCGGGGTTCGTCGAGAGCAGCTCGACCATCCGGTTCAGCGTGATCCGGCCCTTGCGCACGCCGAACTCGTGGGTCATGTGCAGCCGGTTCTCGAGCCCCGGCGCGCCGTTCGGGATCTTGGAGAAGTCGTCCTTGCCGAGCGACTTCTGGCCGTCCCAGAGGAACGCGCAGTGGTCGGTCGAGATCACCGACAGGACGTCGTTCTTGACCGCCGTCCAGAGCACGTCCTGGTTCGCCTTCGGCCGTGGCGGCGGCGTATACACGTATTTCGCGCCCTCGAAGTTCGGCTTCTCGAGGTACTCGTAGTCGATGAAGAAGTACTGCGTGCACGTCTCGCCCCAGATGTCCCAGCCCTTCTCGCGCGCGATCGCGATCGGGTCGACCGACTCCTTGCACGAGACGTGGACGACGTACAGCGTGCAGCCGGCCACGCGCGCGAGCTGGATCGCCCGGTTCGTCGCCTCTCCTTCCGTTTCCGGCGGGCGCGTGAGCGCGTGGTACTTCGGCTCGGTCTTGCCTTCGGCGAGCGCCTGCTTGACGAGCACGTCGATCGAGTCGCCGTGCTCCGCATGCACCATCACGAGCGCCCCCGTGTCGGCGGCGACCTGCATGACGCGGAAGAGCGTCTCGTCGTCGACCATGATCGCGCCCTTGTAGGCCATGAACAGCTTGTAGGACGTGACGCCCTGGTCCGGCAGCGTCGCGAGCTCCTCCAGCGTCCCGCCCTCGACGAGATCCGTGACGGCCATGTGGAAGCCGTTGTCGATCAGCGTCTTCCCCTCGCGCTTCGACTGCCACTCCTCGAGCGCGGCGGCGAAGGTCGCGCCTTTCGGCTGGATCACGAAGTCGACGTGGCAGGTCGTCCCGCCGAACGCCGCCGCCGTCTGCCCCGACTCGAAGTCGTCGATCGTGATCGTCCCGCCGAACGGCATGTCGAGGTGCGTGTGCGGGTCGACACCGCCCGGGAGGACGTATTTGCCGGTCGCGTCGATCACCTTGTCCGCCGTCTGGTCGATCGACTCGCCGATCAGCGTGACGCTCTCGTCCTCGACGAAGACGTCCGCGACGTAGTCGTCGGCGGCGGTGACGATGCGGCCGCCCTTGATCAGAACGGACATGGAGCCCTCCTCCTTCGCAACTGCGTAGCCGCCGGGAAGTATCGCTCGCTCAGACCGGCGGCGCCCGACTTCGAGCGTCTCGACCGGTCGTTTCAGACGGACGCGCGGGCGAAGCCCGCGCATCCTGATGGTCGGCGCCGATGAGCGGCGCCTTAGCTGCGTGGCCGCCGGCAATTATCTCTGGCCGGCGGCCACCCAGTAAAACGTCGAGCCGGTTAGACGCCTCCGGCCGTCACCTTGACGACCTGCTTGTGCCAGTCGGAGCCGTTGACGTCGACGTCGTCGTCCTTCAGCTCCTGGACGGCGGCCTCGGCGAGATCGGTCCGGTACGCGTCGTTCGTCGCCGGCTTCTTGATGATCTTGTACTGCTTGGCGATGTCGGCCGTGATCTTGAACCCGGACGGATCCATGACGCCGATTCCCTTCGAGGTCGTCGGCCAGATCAGGGCGTTGATCTCGTTCAGCTGCCAGCGCTGGTGCCCCTCGCCGAGCGTCGGCCCGTTGTCGAGCACGATCTGGAGGCACTCCTGCTGGTTGTCGCGGCAGAAGACCCAGCCCTTGAACGAGGCCTTCAGGAACCGCTTCGCGATGTCCTGGTTGTCCCCGTCGCTGATCCAGTCCTCACGCACGAAGATGCCGTCCTCGAGCGCGCCCGTGCCGACGTCGGACATCTTGATCACGTTCAGGTCGCTCGGCTGATACAGCTTCCCGGTCTTCGGATTCTTCTGCTCGAGCACCTGAGCGAGCTCGTTGTAGGTCATCGCCGCCGCCGCGTCGACCTCATGGTTCAGCAGCAGGTTCATGTCGAACGGCTGCGCGACGATCTTCACGTCCTTCTTGGGGTCGATCCCGTTCTTCGTCAGCGCGGCGAACAGCTTGTGCTCGTTGCCGCCGAGCCAGACGCCGACCTTCTTGCCGCGTAGATCGGGGATCGTGCTGATCCCAGTGTCCTTGAACGCGACCTCGGTCATGCCGCTGCGCGTGAAGACCTGCGCGATGTTCTGAATCTGCCCGCCCTGGTCGCGCGTGGCGAGCAGATTGTCGAGCCAGTCGATCCCGAACTCGGCCTTGCCGCCGAGGACGACCTGCTCGGGAACGATGTCTGGGCCGCCGGGCTTGATGTCGACGTCGAGCCCCTCGTCCTCGTAGTAGCCCTTCTCCTTCGCCGCGTAGTACCCCGCGAAC
>JBKOXJ010000107.1:0-6796 GCA_046724905.1 Actinomycetota bacterium
CCCTTCGCGCGTGCGTGTGCGAAAGACATCGAGCCACTCGGCAAACGGCACCTCTACGATCGCTGCGCCGAGCCGCACGATCGCGTCGCGCTTGGCCGCTGGGATCGTCTCCGGCACCACGACGGTGCACGGGATGCCAAGCCGCCGCGCGCACCAGGCGGCGCCCTGGGCCATGTTGCCGGCGCTCGCGGTCCAGACTCCACCGGCGAGCTCTTCGGCCGGCGTCGACTCGATCACGTTCGCCGCGCCGCGCACCTTGAACGAGCCGATCGGCTGGAACGTCTCGAGCTTCAGGTAGATCTCGGCCGGGGCGTCGGCCTCGAGCCGGATGAGCGGCGTGCGGAGGGCGAGGCCGGAGATCCGCTCGCGGGCGGCGCGGACGTCCTCCAGGCCGATCACGGACGCAACGCGAGCGTCGCCTCGACCTCGACCGGGATCCCGGCCGGAAGCGCGTTCACGCCGATCGCGCTGCGCGCGCACAGGCTTCGCTCCTCGCCGTACACCTCCACGATCTGCTCGGTGAAGCCGTTCACGACGCGCGGCGGGTCGGCGAAATCGGGTGTGCAGCGAACGAGGCCGAGCACCTTCACCCAGCGCTCGACGCGGTCGAGCTCGCCGAACGCGTCAACGATCCGGCGGAGCGCGAGCAGCGCTGTCGTGCGCGCCGCGTCGACTCCTTCCTCGACCGTCAGGTCCGCCCCAACGGTGCCGGTCACTCCGACCGGGCCGATTCCGGACAAGTAGGCCAGGCCCCCGTGCTCCAGCACCGGCACGAGCCTCGGCGTGAACGGCATCGCCGGGATCTCGGGTAGCTCGATCCCGAGCTCCATCAGGCGGTCGTCAGGATTCACGAGAGCCGCTTCAGGAGGGCGAGGGCCTGCTGGTTCCATGGGACGCGGTGGGTGACGCCGGTTGCGTGCGCGACTCGATCACGGTTCGCGAGGTACCAGTCGTACGTTGCGATCAGCGCCTGCTCGTTCGAGAAGCGCGGCGCGAACCCCAGCAGGCGCTCGGCCTTCGAGACGTCGACGTACGAGTCGCGGTGCGCGGTCCGGTAGTGCCACTCGGCGAGCGGCGAGAGCCGGGCGAGCTCGAGCGCGCGCAGGACGACCTCGGCCGGGCGCACCGGCACCGGCCTCAAGCGGCTCGTGGAGCCCGCGTGGTCGATCAGCCCCTGCAGGTCGGACCGCACTGTGCCGAATTCTCGCGCACCGACGTTCAGCGTCTCACCGGCCACGTCCGCGTCGGCCGCGGCCAGGACGGCCTCGACGAGATCGTCGACCGCGAGCAGCTGGTAGCGATTGGAGCCGTCGCCGAGGATGTAGATCCGCCGGCCTTCGCGGATCCAGTCGAACAGGATCTCGAAGACCCCGAGGCGCTCCGGGCCGATGAACGTCTTCGGCCGCAGGATGACCGTCTCGAGCCCGCGCCGAGCGAACGCGCGGCACACCTCCTCGGCCTCGATCTTCGACGTGCCGTACGACCCGACGCCCGAGAGCGGCGTGCCCTCCGAGATCGGATGGACCTCGGGCACGCCGTACACCGCCGTCGACGAGACGAAGAGGACGCGACGGACACCGGCGTCGCGCGCGGCCGCCAGCACGGTTGCCGTGCCGCCGACATTGACCGACCGGATCGCGGCCCGTGAGGCCTGGATCGGGAGTGCGGCCGCCGCATGAACGACGACGTCCGCGCCGGCGCAGAGATCGCGTGCAGCCCGCGGGTCACGGACGTCGCCCCGCAGCTCCTCCACGTCCGGCTCGAGCTCGGGCTCGTCGAGCGGCGCGACGTCGAGCGTGCGAACGGCGTGTCCGTCGGCGAGGAGGCGCCGCGAGAGGTGCAAGCCGAGGAACCCCGCCCCGCCGGAGATCGCGTAAAGCACGGACGAGAACGCTAGCGGCGAAGCGCGGTTGCTTCGCTCGGAAACAGGTGGTTCAATCGCTTCGCGCCTTCGACCAGGACCTTGTTCGGGCGCTTCCTTGAACGAAGGG
This sequence comes from Actinomycetota bacterium, assembly GCA_046724905.1. GTDB lineage: Bacteria > Actinomycetota > Thermoleophilia > Gaiellales > Gaiellaceae > JBKOXJ01. Next base: position 1,992 of record JBKOXJ010000107.1, read on the forward strand.
AGGCTCCATTGCCCGACACCGACGGCGAGCAAAGCGGCGGGCTCGACAGCGGGCGCCCACCTCCGGTTGCGTCAATCGAGGAGAACGGCGGCGCGATTATCGTGCGCCTGGCCGGCGAGCTCGACCTCCACAACGCGGAGGAGGTACGGGCCGCGCTGACCGAGGCCTGCACGCGCCGCCCCGAGCGCCTCGTCGTCGACCTGTCAAAGGTCGAGTTCATGGACTCGACCACCCTCGGCGTCCTGGTCGAGGCGAAGCGGCAGCTGGCGAGGAGCGACCAATTCGCCCTCGCTGCGCCGGGGCTGGAAGCGCGCCGGGCGCTCGAGACATCGGGGCTCGACCGGCACTTCGCCGTCCACGAGTCGATCGGTCAAGCACTCGATCGGGGCGTTTAGGCGCTAACACCCACAGGCACGAACGGCGCATGCGCGTTCGCCTGGGCGGGCTGCGCCGCGAGGCCGAGCTCCTCGCCGCCGGCTTCCGGGAGCACGATCTCCTCAGCTACGCGAGCGCGATCGCCTTCCGAGTGCTCGTCTCGCTGATCCCGGTCGCGCTGCTCGGGATCGCGCTGCTCGGCGCCACGGGCCACGAGGAGATCTGGGACAACGAGCTCCGGCCGCCGATCGAGCAGCGCGTGACGGTGCCGACGTTCGCCGCGATCGACAGCGCGGTCCAGAAGATCTTCCAGGAAGGAAGCACGTGGCTGATCGTGTTCGCCGGACTGCTTGCGATCTGGGACCTCTCCAGCGCGGTGCGAGCCTCCGGCAAGGCACTCAACCGCGTATTCGACCTGAAGGAAAACCGACCGGCCTGGCGGTTCTTCGGGATCTCGTTCGCGCTCGGGGTGGTCACGCTCGTCTGCCTCGCGGTCGCGGCGATCGTGATCCCGGTCGGCGCGCGGATGGCGCAGGAACACGGTGGGCTCGTAGAGATCGTGTTCGGGATTCTCCGGTGGCCGGTCGCGGCGTGCCTGATCGGGCTTGCGATCGGCCTGATCGTCCGCTTCGGCCCCGCCGAGCGAAGGCCCAAGGGCTGGATCACGGCAGGAAGCGCGCTGATCGTGCTCGCCTGGATGCTCGCGTCGCTCGCATTCCGATGGTTCGCCGGCTCCGTGGCGAACTACAAGTCCGCGGCCGGGAACCTCACCGTCTTCCTTCTCCTGACCACCTACGTCTACTCCTCGGCGATCATCTTCCTCGTCGGCGTCCAGATCGACGAACTGCTTCGGCGGGAGACAACCAAACGCTAGGATCGCGCGGTCGTCAGGGAGGAGGCATGACCTCGCTCGCCAGTCGTGCTGCCCAGATCTGGGCGGCGGGATGGCCGTCTGCAATCGGCGCCATCGTCGGCGGCGTCGTCGGCGGGACAATCTCGGGCGGGACCGAGGCGGGCATGCATGGCGCGTTGAAGGCCGCCGTAGCCGGGATCGTCGGCGCGGTCGTAGGCGCGGGCCTGGGAAATCTGCTCATCGGGCTGATCCGATGGCAGCGCCCCTGGTGGGTCCGACTTATCGTGGGCGTGACCGGGACCCTTGCGCTCGCGATCGCGATCGTGTTCGGCATCTTCCAGGTCGGGTTCGCGGGCAGCGGCACGCGGGAGCCGCCGAAGCAGACGGAGCCCGACCGGGCGATCCGGATCGCGCTCGCGCGGCGCTTCGCACCGGTCTTGAAGGAGAACAGACGCCCGCGCGAGCTCTTCCTGCCGATTAGCCGCAACGGCTACGTCGGATTCACCGACCTCAAGGACCGCGTCGGCACGGCGGAGCGCATCGTCGACGCCGCCCCGACGGTCCGAACGCTCCCGCGCGGGCCGTGCAAGTCGCGGCCGGGCTGCGCCTACTTCCTCGACGTCACCGGCGCCGAGCCCGACCCCGGCGAAGGGCCCGGCCAGCGCGCCTACGACGCCCTCGAAGAACACGCGATCGACCGAGGCGCCCACCATGTCGTCTACTACCACGTGACCCAGTACGACGACTCGAAGGATTACGCGGTCCAGTACTGGTTCCTCTACTTCTTCAACTACCGGCTGAACGAGCACGAGTCGGACTGGGAGCAGATCACCATTCGTCTCGACTCGAGCCGGAGACCGATCAACGCGCTCTACTCGGCGCATATCAGCGGTCACACGCGGAGCTGGGACAAGGTCGAGAAACAGGGCGAGCACCCCGTCGTCTACGTCGCGCTTGGATCCCACGCGAACTTCTTCGACGGGGGCCGCTTCCAGGTCCCGGTCAGCTGTCGGTCGGTGAGCGGGGGGCGGAAGATCTGCATCTACGAGAGCGCGACGTGCGACCTCGCGGACGGCCGGGGCCCGTCGATCGCGCTCGGGCGCGACGGTTACGAGTTGCGCGAGCTGCGGGGGCCGCCACTCTTCCAGGGAAGCTACGGGTCCGGCAACTACGTGCTCGGGAAGAAGAAGCCGGACGTGCTTTCGGATCCGCGCACGCGGAGCGTGTGGCTCGATCCGCTGATCCGGCTCGAGGGGTTCGGACGCGGCGAGAAGGAGCGCCGCTGCGCGCGGACGTGACCGTTACCGAATGAGTAGGGCGAGCGCGCCGCCGATCGACGCCGTCCCGACGCTGAGCCACATCACGTAGTCGCCGATGACGCCGCTGTGAGCTGCGCGCAGGAGCCCGAGCGGCGCCGAGCGGAGACGCGCCGTGAGGCGCCACGCTCCGCTCGAGAGCCGGCGGCGGTAGAGCAAAAAGAGCGCCAGCGCCGCGGCGCCGGCGAGCGAGGCGAAACCGGAGAGCCAGGCGGCAACGCCGAGCCCGGTCTCGCTGACGAAGATGTGGCGCGGAGGCTCGCCGCGAAGAACCTCGGCCGCGACGCCCGTGCGGTCCTGGAAGCGCGCCGCCGCGAGCTCGGCATGAGCGGCGAGGTTCGGCACGAACATGAGCGCGATTGCCGCTGCCAGCACGACCGCGGCCGGCCCGACCATCACGAGCGAGCTCCGGCCCTCGGCCGTCCGCGGCTCCTCTTCCTCCTCGCCGCGCGCGTCGCGCGAGAGCGCCGGATCGTCGGCGTCGCCGAGCCCGAGGAAGATCCTCCCGCCCGCCCGGAGCACCGCAGCCGCGCTCAGGATCGCGGCCAGGACGAGCAGCGGCGGCAGCCAGCCGTACCCGAGGTCGAGCGCCGAGCGCTCGATCGCCACCCTGGCAACGAAGCTCCCGAACGGCGGCGCCCCCGCGAGACCGAGCGCGGCGGCCGCGAAGAGGACGGCCGTCGGGACAAGCCGTCTTCCGCGCCCGCGCAGGTCGAGCTCGTCCCCGGACCGGAGCCGGTAGAGCACGATCCCGACGGTAAGGAACAGCGCCCCCTTCACGAGCCCGTCGGCGAAGACGTACAGCGCGGCGCCGCCGAGAGCGCGGGGGGTCAGCAGCGCGATCCCGGTCAGGACGATCCCTCCGTGCGCGATCGTCACGAACGCGAGCAGACGCTTGAGCTCGCCCTGGAGCAACGCCATCGTCCCGCCGACGAGCGCCGTCACCAGCCCGACGGCGAGAAGTACCGCGCGCACGTCGCCACTCTGGTCGCCGAGCGCGCCCGAGAACACGTGCCAGTAGAGCAGTCCGACCGCGTGGAAGCCGAGGTCGCTCATCACGCCTGCGAAGAGCACGCAGACCGGCGTCGGCGCGACCGCGTACGCATCCGACATCCAGAAGTGGAACGGCACCGCGCCGCCCTTGACGAGGAAGCCCGAGGCGAGCACGGCGAAGGAGACGAGGACAAGCCCGTCGGGCTTCGTTCCGGCGAGGGCATCGCCGATCTGGGCGAGGTTCAGCGCTCCGGTTCGCCCGTAGAGCAGCGCGATCCCGAAGAGCACGAGAAAGGCGCCGATCGTGTTCGTGACCGCAAAGTTGATCGCGCCCTGGATCACGTTCGGCCGCTCGACGCGGTAGCCGCAGAGGGCGAACGCGGCGACGCTCATCAGCTCGAAGAAGACGAACATGTTGAAGAGGTCGCCCGTAAGCGCAAACCCCTCCATCGCCCCGAGAAAGATCAGGACGAGGACGTGGAAGAGCGTCCCGACCTCGTCGAAGTAGCGCCACGAGAAGACGAAGCTCGCGGTCGCGAGGACGGCCGCCAGCAGCGCGAGCGCCGCGCCGAGCGGCTCGACGGCGAACGAGACCCCAAGCGCGATCCCGTGGCTACGCGGTTCCCAGCCGCCGAACCAGTAGACGATCGCCTCGTCCCGCGACGCGAGCAGGAGGATCGCGGACAGCACCGTCGTGGCCGCTGCGGCGGCGATCGCGACCAGCTCGTCGGCGCGCAACGGTAGGAAGCGGCCGAACGCGGTGAGCGCGGCCGCGGTCAGGAGCGGGACGGCGACGGTGAGCGGCGCGAGCGCGGACATGCCCTACCCGCGCATCGCGTGCAGCTCGTCGGGATCGACCGTCCCGGCGCGCTCGTGGGCGTCCATGGAGAGGGCGAGCAGCAGCGCCGCGACGGTCACGCTGACCACGACGTCCGTGAGCGTGAGCGCCTGCACGACCGGGTCGACCGCCTTCGTCCCGACCGGGACGTCCTTGAAGATCGGCGCCGTCCCTTTGTCCACGTACCCGACCGCGAGCAGCAGCACGTACGTCGACGACTGCATCACCGACAGGCAGACGACGAGGTGGATGAGGTTGCGGCTCGAGACGACCCCGTAGAGGCCGACGAAGAAGAGCCACGCCGCGACCAGGTACGGCAGGTAGCTCATCGTGCGCGCCGCCCGGCGGGCAGCATCACCTCCTCGAGGAACTCCCCGAAGAGGAGCACGAGCGCGGCCGAGACCTCGAGGCCCGCGGCCCAGTTCAGCAA
>JBKOXJ010000006.1:0-10756 GCA_046724905.1 Actinomycetota bacterium
GCCATGTACTTCGTCATCTCGGTGTTCCCCAACTCGATGACGTCGGGCACGTTGCCGCCGGCCAGCGTTGCGTCGAACTTCTGCAGGTGGTCGCCCCACGACTGGTACTGCACGTTGACGTTCCAGCCCGGATGCCTGCTCTCGAACGTGGCATTCGTCGATTTGACGAGATCCTCCCAGCCGGACTGCGCATCGGTCTGGAGCCAGACCGTGAGCGTGTTCGCAGCCTCGCTCGTCGGGCCCGACGTGCGCGCCGCCGCGGTAGACGCGGCAGAAACTGCCAGGACTCCGACGAGAACGGCTGCGGCGATGAATCGTGCTCTCATGACCATCCCCTTAGGCGTCGATGGGCGGCCTACGCCGGCTCCGCTTCAAGTGGCCCTGCGAGAGACCCGCACAGTCGCCGCCAATTGGTTCGTACCACTTGGCCACGGCGCTGAGACTCGCACAACCGGTCTTGCTTGTCAAGACCAATCTGTCAGCGTCGGTTGGCCGCTGCCGCGTCGACTGCGGCGGCCACTCGCAGGCCGCGGGTCTCGCGGCGCCGATTGAGCTCGGTGACGAGCCGGTAGCGGTCGCCGCGATAGATCGACCGGACGTACTCGACGATCTCGCCGCTCTCCGCGCGCGTGACGCGCTCGAACAGGAACGCCGGCGAGTGGAGCGGCACGCCGAGCGCCTCTGACTCCTCCTCGTTCGTGACGGTCGGCTCGATCGTCTGGATACCACCGACTATGTCGACGCCGTACCGCTCGCTCAGGAGTTCGTAGAAGGACCGCTCCTCGAGCTCTCGCGCGGACAGACCCGGCACGAGTGCGTCGCGGACGTGGAGCGTCTCGATCGCCATTGTCTCCTCATCGGCCAGCCGAAGCCGCTTTGCGACCGCGATCCGCTCAGACGGCGAGACGTGAAGCAGGCGGCCGAGGCGCGCTCCGGCCGGCACTACGCGAAGGTCGAGCGTGCGGCTCTCGGGCCGCATGCCACGGCGCTGCATGTCCTCGGTGAAGGACGTCATGGTCAGCTCCTGCGCGATCTTCGGCTCGCTGACGAAGGTTCCCGCACCGCGTCGGCGGACGAGGTAGCCCTCGCGCACGAGGTTGTCGAGTGCAGCTCGGACGGTCAGGCGCGAGACTCCGAGATTCGCGCTCAGCTGACGCTCTGATGGGATCGCCTCCCCCACGCCCAGCTGCTCGATCAGGTCGAGCACCCGCTCGCGCGTCTCGCTCTGCTTGGTCATCGCCCGACGTCCAATCGTAACCGACTGAGCGGTTTGGTCAATACCAGTTTTGGCTCTATGCGCTACCGGCGACCTCGACGACCTCCTTCTGCGGTCGTTCCGGCTGCCGGCCGGCGAGCAAGCTCGCTCCTGTCTCGGGATCGAAGAAGTGGAACCGTGCAGGATCAACGGCGAGCTCGAGCCGCTCGCCCACCTCGGCCCGCGTGCGCGCATCGACTCTCGCAGTGAAGAGCGTCTTTTCCTCCACGAGCAGCGTGGCTTCGTCCTCGGCGGCGGCCTCCAGCGCTTCGGTGCCGATCCGCGGCACGTCGACGTGGAAGAACACGTGCGCATCGGCGCCCAGGTCCTCGACCACGTCGGGCGTCACCGCTAGGCGCGGCGCGTCCCGCGGCGCGAACGAGGCGTCTTCGAAGCCCTCGGGCCGGATCCCGAGCACAACCTCGCCCCCGGCGCGATCAGCAGGACGCCGCGCCGGGTCGAGCGGCAGCCTGTACTGCCCGAACACGATCTCCGCGCCGTCGACCCGCGCCTCGACGAGATTCATCGCGGGCGTGCCGATGAAGGCCGCGACGAAGAGGTCGACGGGACCCTGGTAGAGCCGTTGCGGCGTGTCGAACTGGAGGACGCGCCCGTCTCGCATCACCGCGACCCGCTGGCCGAGCGTCATCGCTTCGGTCTGGTCGTGCGTCACGTAGACCGTGGTGACGCCTAGCCGTGCGTGCAGCTGCGCCAGCGACGCGCGCATCCCCACGCGCAACTTCGCGTCGAGGTTCGAGAGCGGCTCGTCCATCAGGAATGCCTTCGGCTCGCGCACGATGGCGCGGCCCATCGCGACGCGCTGGCGTTGTCCGCCCGAAAGCTGCGCAGGCCGCCGGTCGACGAGCTCGTCGAGGCCGAGCATCTCGGCCACGTCGGCGACGCGCCGCTTGATCTCGGCCTTCGGCGTCCGGCGCACCTTCAGGCCGTACGCGATGTTCTGCCCCACGGTCATGTGCGGATAGAGGGCGTAGTTCTGGAAGACCATCGCGACGTCGCGCCGCCGCGGAGCGAGGTCGCTGACATCGCGGCCGCCGACGAGAATCCGGCCGTCCGTGATCTCCTCGAGCCCGGCAATCATTCGCAGGAGCGTCGACTTTCCGCAGCCCGAGGGGCCGACGAGGACGATGAACTCTCCGTCCTCGATGCGGATGTCCACACCGTCCACGGCGACGACGTCGCCCGCGAAGACCTTGGTCACCTTCTCGAGCGTGATCCCTGCCATTGCGCGTAAGCAATACCAGACGGTGAAACTTCGGACAACTGGTATTGACCACCGGGGTCCGCCGCGCTTAGACTGCGACCCATGGCACCCGAGCGCCTCGATGAGCTCGTGACCGAGGGTCGAAGCGCGGGAGCCACCGACTACGACGCTCGACCAACGCGCGAGCTCGTGGAGCTGATGAATCGCGAAGATGCGACGGTCGCGGTCGTCGTCGCCTCGGCGGCGCCGGAGCTCGCCGCGGCGATCGACGCGATCGTCGAGCGCCTCGCCGCCGGCGGCCGCCTGATCTACGTCGGCGCCGGCTCCTCAGGCCGGCTTGCAGCGCTCGACGCGGCGGAGTGCGAGTCGACATTCTCCACCGAGCCGGGCCAGGTCGTCGCGGTCGTGGCCGGAAGCGAGCTCGGCTCGACGCTCGAGCAGGAGGCTGCCGAAGACGACGCCGCCGCGGGCGCGCTGGCGCTGGAAGCCCTCGGCGTCTCCGCAGCCGATGCCGTCGTCGCCGTCAGCGCGAGCGGCCGGACCCCGTACGTACTCGGGGCCGCGCGGACCGCCGCGACTGTCGGAGCGCTCACCGCGTGCGTCGTCTCCGCGCCCGGCTCCGAGCTTGCCGACGCCGTCGAGCACGAGATCGCAGTCGTCGTCGGCCCCGAGGTCGTGGCCGGCTCCACGCGGCTGAAAGCCGGGACGGCACAGAAGCTCGTCCTGAACACGATCTCGACTGTGTCGATGATCCGGCTCGGGAAGACGTACGGCGACCTGATGGTCGACGTCGCCGCGACGAACGAGAAGCTGCGCGCCCGCGCGCGCCGCGCCGTCCTGCTCGCCACGGGGGCAACTCCGGCCGCGGTCGACGATGCGCTGACCGCGGCGAGAGGGAACGCAAAGGTCGCGATCGTCTCGCTCCTCGCGGGCGTCGACGCCGAAGCGGCGCAGACGAGGCTCGACGAAGCGGCCGGCAACATCAGGCTGGCCCTCGAGTGAGGCTCGGCGTCGGAGCGGCGCTCGTCGACGGGCGGCTCGTGCCCGGCGACGTCGAGATCGCCGATGGTCTTGTGGCCGAGTGCGGGCTCTCCTCGCCGAACGGACGCGGGATCGCCGCCCCCGGCTTCGTCGATCTCCAGGTCAACGGCTTCGGCGGCGTCGACTTCCTCGAGGCGGATGCGGGCGCCTACCGCCGCGCCGGCGACGCTCTGCTCGAGACCGGCGTCACCGCCTACCTCCCCACGCTGATCACCGCTCCCGAGGAGCAGCTCCTGGCAGCCCTGGGGGAGGTGCCTCCTGACGGAGACGGGCCGCGCATCCTGGGCGTCCATCTCGAAGGCCCCTTCCTCTCGTCAGCGCGACTCGGAACCCATCCTCCCTCTGCCCGCCGCGATCCTGATCCCGAACTGCTCGAGCGTCTGCTCGGCGCGGGCCCTGTGCGACTCGTCACGCTCGCCCCGGAGCTCCCGGGCGCGGCTCCGCTGATCGAGCTCCTGCACCTCCGCGGGATCACCGTCTCGCTCGGACACACGGATGCCACCGCCGCCGAGGCAAATGCAGCGTTCGACCAGGGCGTGCGCACCGTCACCCACCTCTTCAACGCGATGCGCCCATTCCGCCACCGCGATCCGGGAATCGGCGGGGCCGCGCTCGCGCGCCGGGACGTCGTCGTCCAGATCATCCTCGACGGGATCCACCTGGCGCCCGAGACCGCGGAGGTGATCTGGAGCGCGGCCGCGGGTCGCGTGGCGCTCGTGACCGACGCGGTCGCCGGCGCTGGAATGACGGACGGCTCGTACAGCCTCGGCGGCTTCGAGGTCGACATCCGCGACGGTGTTGTCAGCGGGCCGGACGGAGTACTCGCCGGGAGCACCTTGACGATGATCGAGGCAGTCCGGAACCTCCACGCGCTCGGGGTGCCGCTCACGAACGCCCTGGCCGCCGCAAGCACCGTGCCGGCGAGCGTGCTCGGACTGTCGAGCGAGGGACGCCTTGGCCCGGGCCTGCCCGCGAACGTCCTCGTCCTCGACGACAACCTCGAGATCGTCCGGGTCCTGGTCGGTGGGGAGGCGCGTGTCGTCGCCTAGCGCCGCCCCCGCAGAGCCGAACCAACTCGGGGAGGGAGGCGTCAAGCTTCTCGCCGAGATCCGCGAGCAGCCGCAGGCGCTGGTCGGGTTGCTCGAGCACGAGGAGGAGTACGCGAAGGCCGCAGCCGAGGCGCGCAAGCGCGGGTCGACGTTGGTGCGGATGGTCGGCCACGGCTCGTCCGACAACGCCGCGTCCTTCGGGGTCTACGCCTTCGGACTCCTGCCGCACTGGACCGCCTTCCGGGACTCGATCACGCTCACGACGTACTACGGGTCTCAGCTCGAGATGTCGAAGTCGACGGTGATCGGGCTCTCCCAGTCGGGCCGCACGCCGGACGTCGTCGAGTACGTCGAGAAGGCGCGCCGGAGCGGCGCGTTCACGATCGCGCTGACGAACGATCCGGAGTCGATCCTGGCGAAGGAAGCCGAAGCCGTGCTGCCGCTCGGAGCCGGCGCGGAGCGGTCCATCGCCGCGACGAAGACGTACCTGAATCAGGTGGCCGGTCTCGGCCTCCTCGCCGCGCACGCCGCCGGCCGCGGAGACCGCTTCGTGCGGGACCTCCGCACGGTGATCGGCAAGCTCTCGGATCTGATCCCGGCGCTCGAGCAGTCGATCCCGCCGATCGCGGTCTCGTTCGCCTTCGTGGGCCGGATGTTCGTGATCGGCCGCGGGCCGGAGTTCGCGACCGCACGCGAGATCGCGCTGAAGCTCCTCGAAACCTGCCGCGTCGCGGCCGAGCCGCTCACCGCCACGGATCTCGCGCATGGTCCTGTCGCCGCACTCGATCCGCTCTTCCCCGTCTGGACGATCGCCTCGGCCGACGAGACGCTGCCCGCCGTGGTCGACGCGGCCGCACGGGTTCGCGAGTTCGGCGCCACGCTGGTCGCGAGCGGGAGCGCCGCGCACGCGATCACCGGAGCGGACTACTTCCTGCCGACCTCGCCCCTCCCCTCCCCCCTGCTCGCACCGCTGCTCTCGGTCGTCCCGGGGCAGGTGTTCGCGTGGGCGCTCGCACGCGCGAAGCAGCTGGACCCGGACCAACCCGCAGGACTGAGCAAGGTCACTCTCGCTCGCTAGATTCGTAGCGTGCAGATCCAGCGCGCTCCGGCGCCGGCCTTGCGCAGACACGTCTCGCGGTACTACGGCTTCATAGCCGAGCCGATGCGTCGGCGCGAAGGCCCCGGCGCCGACGTCATCGTGACGATCAGCTTCGGCGAGGACTGGCTGATCGACGAGGCGCGAGTGAAGTCGTTCGTCGCCGGCTTGCACGAGAGGCAGGTGAGGACGGAGAACGGCCGTCGTGCGCTCGGGATGCAGATGAACGTCGCTCCGCCCGCCGCCCACCGGCTCTTCGGCTTGCCGCTCGACACGCTCGCGCATCGCGTGGTTCCGCTCGAGGACGTGCTCGACGAGCCGCATCTGGTCGAGCGGCTCTATGAGCTCGAGGACTGGCCGGAACGCTTCGACGCGCTCGATTCGCTGCTTGTAAGGCGGCTCGCCGACGCTCGGCCTACGGAGGTGGACTGGGCCTGGAGCAGGCTTGTCGCGACCGCCGGTCGGATCCGCGTCGGCGCGCTCGCTGCCGAGATCGGCTGGAGCCGCAAGCGGATCGTCGCGCGCTTTCGCGAGCAGGTCGGCCTGCCGCCGAAGTCGGCCGCACGACTGCTTCGCTTCGAGCATGCTCGGGTCGAGGCCGAGCGGGCCGAGCGGCCGGACTGGGCTCGGATCGCGGTCGAGTGCGGCTACTACGACCAGTCGCACCTGATCAACGACTTCCGCGCGCGGACAGGACGGACGCCCGAAACTTTTTTCCAAGACACTGCGGTGCCGGCGGCCTAGCCTCTCTCGCGCATGGCACAGCGGATCACTCCATATCTGCTCTACGAGGACGGCGAGGCCGCGATCGAGTTCGCGACACGCGGGTTCGGGTTCCGGGAAGTCGACCGCGCGATCGGCGGCGCGGGCGGGCTGCACGCCGAGCTCGAGTCGCCCGCCGGCGGGCGCGTGTATCTCGGCCAACCGCCGAGCGGCTTCCGCAACCCCGCCACGGTCGGCCGCACGTCGCAGGTCTACGTCATTGTCGACGACGTGGACTCGCACTACGAGCACGCGAAGACTGCCGGCGCGAGGATCCTCGAGGAGTTGAACGACCTGCCCTTCGGCCAGCGCCGCTACGGCGCTGCCGACCCGCAGGGGCACGAGTGGTACTTCGCGCAGGAGATCTAGGATCTCACGCGCGTGCCGCAGGTAGGGCTGCTCTTCCCGGGCGAGATGGGGGCACTGGTCGGTGCCGCTGCCGACGCAGACGTGCTATGGGCGAGCGAGGGTCGGAGCGAGGCTACTGCGCGCCGTGCCGCGGAGGCGGGCTTCAGCGACGTGGGCACCGTCGCCGAGCTCGTGGCGGCAAGCGAGATCGTGCTCAGCATCTGCCCGCCCGCGATCGCGGAGGAGGTGGCCGGTGCCGTCGCCGGGCGGGGGTTCGACGGCATCTTCGTCGAGGCGAACGCGATTGCTCCGGCGCGGGCCGAGCGGATCGCGGAGACGCTCGGCGGGCGCGTCGTGGACGGGTGTGTGATCTCCGCGAGCGCCGTCAACCTCTACCTCTCGGGCGACCCGGCGGAGGTCGAGCGCGTCGCGGAGCTGTTCGCGGGAGGCGACGTGACGGCGATCCCGCTTTCGGGCGGCGTCGGCGCCGCTTCGGCGCTCAAGATGGCCTTCGGCGGCTGGAACAAGATCGGCAGCGCACTGACGGCGCAGGCCTTCGCGATTGCTCGCTCGTACGGCGTCGAAGAGGCGCTCGTGGCGGAGGGTGTCGACGCGCAACGCGTCGTTCGCGCCGGGCCGAAGGCGTGGCGCTGGGCTCCCGAGATGGAGGAGGTCGCGGATACCTGCGCCTCGCTTGGTCTCCCGGATGGGATCGGCCGCGGTGCGGCGGAGCTGTTGTCGCGCTGGGAGGCCCATCGCGACCGGCCGGCGGAGCTCGACCGCCTCCTGGACGATCTCTCCGGAAGTTCTTAGGCCGTTCTTAGCCCGGTCTTAAGGCTTCGTGGTCCGATGCGGAGCATGAACATTCCTCTCAAACGCAAGCTCGTCGCTGCGGTCGTCATCGGCGTGGCGGCGGCAGGCGCCGGCGGTGCGATCGCCGCGTCACAGCTCGGTTCGCCGCGTGAAGAGAACCAGGCGATCCTGAACGACGCGGCAAGGCAGCTCGGCGTCGAGCCGAGTGCGCTCAGGAATGCGCTCAAGCAGGCCCTCAAGAACCGTGTCGACGCTGCCGTCGCGGCCGGCCGCTTGACGCAGGAGCAGGGCAACGAGCTGAAGGAGCGGATCGACTCGAACGACTTCCCGCTCTTCGACGGCCTCCGCCACGGGCCGGGGCACTTCGCCCACTTCGCCGATCTCGACGCGGCCGCGTCATACCTCGGTCTCTCCAGGGAAGAGCTGCGCGAGCGGGTCTTCTCCGGCAAAAGCCTGGCGCAGATCGCGCGCGACCAGAACAAGTCGGTGGACGGCCTGGTGCAGGCGTTGCTCGACTCGGCAAAGGAGCGGCTCGACGAGGCCGTCGACGAAGGCCGCGTGACCGCCGCTCAGCGGGACCGGATCCTGGCCGACCTGAAGGAGCGCTTCACTGAGCTCGTGAACCGCACGTTCGAGCCGCGTCGCCCATTCGGGTTCGGGTTCCGCCGAGGCTTCGAGGACGGCGAAGATATGTAGGTGATGGCGCTCACCGCCGAGTCCCTCGAGGCGAGACGGGCACTCGACCGGCTCGAGCAGCTCTACGGACTCGGCGGTGGGCCCGGCGCGAACCGCGTCGGCGGCAGTGAGGCCGAGCAGCAGGCGTGCGAGCTAGCGGCCGGCTGGATGCAGAAGGCCGGGCTCGAAGTCGCGCGGGACGAAGCCGGCAACGTCGTCGGTCGCCTGCGCGGGACGCGGCCCGACCTGCCCGAGGTCTGGACGGGCTCGCACCTCGACAGCGTCCCGGTCGGCGGCAAGTTCGACGGCGCGCTCGGAGTCGTCGCGGGGCTCGAAGCCGCGGTTCGCGTGGGGCCGTGCGAACGGACGCTCGGCGTTGCCGTCTTCCGCGATGAGGAACGAGGCTGCCGCGGCAGTCGTGCGTTTGCTGCCCGCGCAGAGCTGCCCGGCCGCTTCCTCGAGGTCCATATCGAGCAAGGCCCGGCGCTCGAGCGTACCGGCGCACCGCTCGGCATCGTGACCGGGATCGTCGGCTACACGCGGCGCGAGGTGGTCTTCGAGGGCGTGGCTGGACACGCGGGGACGACGCCGATGGCCCACCGCGAGGATGCGCTCGTCAAAGCCGGCGAGTTCGTCGTCCGTGCCCGCGATGCCGCCCGGGCGATCGACGGCGCCGTCGCGACGGTCGGCGCGATCGAGGTCGAGCCCGGTGCCGGGAACGTGATCCCGGGCCGCGCGCGGCTGACCGTCGACGTCCGGGCCCCGGACGCGGCTCGGCTCGATCGTCTGCTCGACGCACTCGGCCTCGACCCGCAGCCGCGCGTCGAGCCGGTGGTCATGGACGAGATGGTGCGAGCCGTGCTGCGCGAAGAGGTCGAGCGCCGAGGCCTACCGGCGATCGAGCTGACGTCGGGCGCGGGCCACGACGCCGGCGTGCTCGCCGCCGCGGGCGTCGAGGCGGGGATGCTGTTCGTCCGGAGCCTGAACGGCGGCGCGAGCCACTCGCCGGATGAGCTGACGAGCGACGAGGACATCGTCCTCGCGATCGAAGTCCTGACGACGACGCTTCGCCGGCTCGCCTAGCGCTCTTCGAACCCGATCTCCTGCGCGCCGTGCCAGAGGACGAGCTCGCCGAGCTCCGGCAGCTGCTCCGCACCCTCGACGATCGTGGCGAAGTGGTTCCCGGCCAGCTGGCCGGCCTTGCTGGCGAAGCACGTCGGCCCGTACGGGAAGAGCAGCTCCGTCTCGCTGACGCCTCCCGGGTAGAGCAGCAGCTCCCCAGGCGCCGGGTAGCTCGTCGCGTTCTCGGGCCCGACCCCGACATCCAGCTCGCCGAACGGGATCCACGCCGACTGACCGCTCCACCGGGCCTGGACGATCCGGCTCCGCAGCGGCAGCAACCGCCGGAAGGCGGCCACGGTCTCCGGCGCCGCCTCCTCTTCGAGGCGCGCCGAGAACCGCATCGAGCCGACGACGATCTCGAGCACGCGCCGACTCTAGTGCCCCTCCCGGTAATGCTGCCGCCCTTTTGGGTCGCGATCACCAAGCCAGAGTGCGCACTCCGACGAACCAAGGCTGGATCGCCTTGGTGAGGAGGTGGGCGTGCTCTGGCGCCGCGTGATCGCGGGCCAGAAGCCGGCGTGTATTGCCGGAAGGGGCACTAAGGGATGTTCGCCCCGTCGCGGATCCAGCGGCCGAGCAGGGCGCGTTCGGCCTCCGTCATCCCGGTCGCGTTCCCGAGCGGCATCGCTTTCGTCTGCACCGCCTGGACCTCGATCGCCTGGGCCTGGGCCTGAATCTGCTCCGGCGTCTCGAGCACGACGCCCTTCGGCGGGCTCGAGAACGACGCGTTCGTCGGGTGCTCGGAGTGGCACGGGGCGCAGCGCTGCCGGACGATCGCCTGCACCTGGGCGAACTCGACGCTGCCGGCCGAGCCGCCGGACTGTGTCGTCTCCGGCCGGATCGCGAACGCCAGTGCGACGATGGCGACCGCGGCGGTGGCGGGAATCCACCAGACCGTCCGACCGCTGTGTCGCAGGTTGAAGAAGTGCCGGATCCAAGCTCCGATCGCCATCAGCGCGACCAGGATCAGCCAGGCGTGCGCGTGCGCGTACGTGATCGGGAAGTGCGGGCTGAGCATCGCGAAGACGACCGGCAGCGTCAGATAGTTGTTGTGCACCGAGCGCTGCTTGCCGCGGATGCCCGGTCCCGGATCGGGCTCGCGGCCCGCGGCGGTCGCGGCGACGAGCGCGCGCTGCCCCGGGATGATCGTGAAGAACACGTTCGCCGCCATCCACGTGCCGAGCGTCGCGCCGACCTGGATGAACGCGCCGCGCGGGCTGAACAGGTATCCCGAAAGCCCGGCGACCAGGACCGTGAGCGCGACGAGCGAGATCGTGAGGCCGCGCTCGCTCGTGACCGACCGCGACAGGAGGTCGTACGCGAGCCAGCCGAAGAGGATGATCGCGAGGCTCGCGACGACGAGCTCCCAGCCC
>JBKOXJ010000176.1:0-7478 GCA_046724905.1 Actinomycetota bacterium
TCCGGAGCCCGGGTCGACCACGTCGACGTCTGGCCCGAGGAGCCGCAGGGCGAGAGCGGGTTCGCGATCCGCTAGCGCCCCGAATCGCGGCTGACCCTTGGCCGTCCCGGCCGCGCCAGCCGCTAGGCTGCGGCGCGTTCATGGAACGCTCGACCGCCGTCGGCATGGCATCGGCCCTTGCCCGCACCCGCGCCGGACGCGCCCTCAGGCGTCCGCACAACTGGCTCCAGCTGGCGAAGTTCTGCGTCGTCGGCGCAACCGGATACGTCGTCAACCTCGCCGTCTTCGCAGTGCTGCTGAACGGGGTCGGGCTCCACTACCGGCTTGCAGCCGTCGGCTCGTGGATCGTGGCGGTCGCGAACAACTACACGTGGAACCGCATCTGGACGTTTCACGGGGAGCGAGGACACTTCGCGTACCAGGGGATCCGGTTCTTCCTCGTCTCTGCAATTGCCCTGTGCGCGAACCTCATCGTCCTGAGCGTCCTCGTCGGACTCGGCCTTGACGCGCTGCCCGCGCAGGCGATCGCGATCATCGTCGTGACGCCGCTGAACTTCGTCGGGAATAAGCTCTGGTCGTTCCGCCGGTAGCCTGACGCGCATGCGTCGGGGCCTCCTCGCCGCGTGCCTGGCGCTCGTGCTGGTGCCCGCGGCGGACGCAGCATCGACAGCCACGGGCCCGGTCTTCGACAGCGACGGGAACCTGATCCAGACCCCGTTCGCGCCGGTGCCGCCGCCGAAGCGCCTAACGGAGGCCCGCGCGGTCGTCCTGCTCATGCGCGACCCGAAGATCGCGGACTGGCTCGACCGCTATCCGAAGCGCGGGCGCTCGGTCCAGGGGACGTTCGACGAGAAGCGGCGCGACTGGCACGTGCGGATCTGGTGGGGCGATGCGGGCCAGATCGCCGACGGCCGGGTCGACGACGCCAGCGGAACGGTGACCGAAGCGTGGACCGGCCCGCAGGTTGCCTGGAAGATGGCGCGGGGCTACGAGGGCGCCTTCGGAGGGCGGCAGATCAACCGCGCCGCGCTCTGGCTCGCGCTGTGCGCGATCTTCCTGCTCGGTCTGGCGGACTGGCGGCGCCTGCTCTCGTGGCGCAACCTCGACCTGCTCGCGCTGCTCTCGTTCACGGTGTCGCTCTGGTTCTTCAACCAGGGCGACGTCTTCACGAGCGCGCCGCTTGCCTACCCGCCGCTCCTCTACGTGATCGCCCGCACCGTCTGGATCGGCGTCCGCGGCCGCAACGGGCCCTCGCCGCCGTCGGTCTGGCCGGCGTGGATCCTCGTGGGCGCCACCGTCTTCCTCGCCGGCTTCCGCATCGGATTGAACCACCAGAGCTCGAACGTGATCGACGTCGGTTTCTCCGGGGTGATCGGTGCCGACCGGATCGCCCACGGCCAGTCGCCCTACGGCCACTTTCCCGTCGAGGAGAACCTGAAGCCCTGCGGCCCGGCCGACGCCGAGGGCGAGATCCGCGAGCGCATCCAGACGAATGGACGCTGCGAGTCCGCGAACCCCCAGGGCGACACGTACGGTCCCGTCGCCTACGAGGCGTACCTGCCGGGCTACTTCGCGCTCGGCTGGAGCGGCAAGTGGGACAAGCTCCCGGCCGTCCACCTGACGTCGATCCTGTTCGACCTGCTCGCGCTGCTCGGCTGCGCGCTCGTCGGCTACCGCTTCGGCGGGCCGGCGCTCGGCGCGGCGCTGTCGTTCGCGTGGGAGTCGTACCCCTTCACCCTGTACGTCGCGAACTCGAATACGAACGACGCGATCCTGCCCGCGCTGCTCCTGTTCGGTCTCTGGCTCTGTGGCTCGGCGTGGGCCCGCGGGATCTTCTGCGCCCTCGCCGGGTGGACGAAGTTCGCGGCCCTGCTCGTCGCGCCGCTCTGGCTCTCGTACCCAGGCCCGGTCAAACGGCCGGGGCGGAAGCTCGCGTTCGCGGGCGGCTTCGCGGTGGCGACGGCGGCTGCTTTCTCGATCCTCCTGCTCGAGCCGAATCCCGTCCATGCGGCGCGT
Organism: Actinomycetota bacterium; assembly: GCA_046724905.1. Classification (GTDB taxonomy): domain Bacteria; phylum Actinomycetota; class Thermoleophilia; order Gaiellales; family Gaiellaceae; genus JBKOXJ01. Next base: position 2,017 of record JBKOXJ010000176.1, read on the forward strand.
GTGTTCTGGGACCGCACGCTCGGATGGCAGATCGGGCGCGAGTCGCCGTTCTCGATCTGGGGCTGGGGGCAGTACCACGCGAGCGGGATTCCCGACCTGCACCTCGTGCAGCTCGTGCTCGAGCTGCTGCTCGTCGCGGGGGCGGTGGCCGTCGCGTTCTTCCCCAGCCGCAAGACGCCCCTCCAGCTCGGCGCGCTGACGGCGGCGGTCCTGGCCGGGTTCCAGCTCGTGCTGACGCACTGGTTCTACCTCTACATCCCCTGGTTCTTCCCGTTCGCGGCCTTCGCGGTCCTCGCTCCAGCGCTCGGCGCCGCGGCCGCTCCCGAAGAGCGTGATCGCGAGGCCGGAGACCTACGCGCCGCGGCCTGAGCCGCTGCGGGCGGTCGCGCTCGGCGGGCTCGCAGTCGCGCTCTTCCTCGCCTCGTGGGCGCTGCTCCACGTCGGCTTCTACACGCACAGCCAAGTCGACGACACGCTGATCTACCGGAAGTACGGTGCGGCGGTCGCGGACGGGAAGGTGCCCTACCGTGATTTCCGCGTCGAGTACCCGCCGGCGGCACTGCCGTTCTTCGCGTTGCCGTCGCTCGTCGACGGCGAGTCCTATCGCGCGATCTTCGAAGGCCTGATGGCGGCGTGCGGGGCGGCCACGATTCTGTTGATGGGGCTGGCGCTGCGCGAGCTCCGGGCCGGCTTCGGAGTCCTCGTCTTCGCGGCCGTCACGCCGCTCCTGCTGGGGTCGGTGGTGCTCACCCGCTTCGACCTCTGGCCCGCGGCGCTGTCCGTCGGCGCTCTGGCCGCGCTCATGGCGGATCGGTCGAGGCTCGGGCTCGGCGTGCTCGCGACCGCCGTGGCGGCCAAGCTCTATCCGCTCGTGCTGCTGCCGATCGCGCTCGTCTGGGTCGATCGTCGGCAGGGACGACGCGCGGCGCACGCGGCCGGAGCGGTCTTCGTCGCCGTCCTCGCCGCCTGGTTCGTGCCGTTCCTCGTGCTGGCGCCGGACGGTGTCGCCTCGAGCGTCGGCCGCCAGCTCTCGCGCCCGCTTCAGATCGAGAGCCTCGGAGCCGGCTTCCTGCTGGTCGCGCACCAGGTCGCGGACGTGCCGATCACGATGAAGTCGAGCCACGGCTCGCAGAACCTCGCCGGCGCGGGTCCTGCCGTGCTCGCCGTCACGCTGACGCTGATCCAGGTCGCGACGCTGGTCGGGATCTGGATCTGGTTCTGGGGCGGGCCGGCCGAGCGGTGGCGCCTGGTCCGGGCCTCTGCGGCGGCGCTCGTCGCGTTCGTCGCCCTCGGCAAGGTGCTGTCGCCGCAGTTCCTGATCTGGCTGATCCCGATCGTGCCGCTCGTCGCCGGGCGTCGCGGGCTCCGGGCCTCGGCGCTGCTCGCGCTCGCGCTCGTTCTCACGCAGCTCTGGTTCCCGTACCGCTACTGGGACCTCGTCCGCGAGTTCGCGGCCCTACCGTCGTTCCTCGTGCTTGCGCGCGACCTCGTCCTCGTCTGGCTGCTGATCGAGCTCGTGCGCGACGACGGCGGCGACGCACGAGAGCTCGTCGGCGACGAGCATCGGACGGCAGCGCTCCCTCGCCTCCTCGAGCGATAGCCACTCGAACCTGTCGTGCTCCGCCGAGAGCACGACGTGTGCCTCGGGCGGCGCCTCCGCGGCGAAGACGAACCCTTGCTCGAAGTCGCACGGCGTCGGCCGGCACTCCAGCGCAAGGCCCGTCTCGTCAACGAGCTCGCGCGCGGCGGCGGCGGTCGCGTCCTCGTCCGGGTCGATCGCGCCTCCCGGGGGCGTCCACGCCCAGTCGCCTTCATAGCCAGGTCCTTCGTGGCTGCGGTGGAGGACGAGAAACTCCGGTCCGTGTGATCCGCGCCGCCAGACGACGATCGCGACGCCGATCTCCCTCACTCGACGGCGACGCGAACCGCCTCGATCGAGCTCGCGCGGCCGTCGGCGTCGCACTCGACCAGCGCGCCCTCGATCCGGACGTCGCCGTGTGCGGTCTCGAACCGGATCGGCATCCCGGTCCGCATCCGGTGGATGGCGAGGTCGGCCTGGACGCCGATCACGGAGTCGTGCGGCCCTGTCATGCCCGCGTCCGTGATCGCCGCGGTGCCGGCGCGGCTGACGCGCGCGTCGGAGGTCTGGACGTGCGTATGCGTTCCGATCACGGCCGTCACCTTCCCGTCGAGCCAGTGCGCGAGCGCCACCTTCTCGCTCGTCGCCTCCGCGTGGACGTCGACGACAATCACCTTCGCCCGGCGGCGCGCCTCGTCGACCACCTCGTCGATCACCTCGAACGGCGCCCGCGCGACCTCGAGGAAGAGCTGTCCCATCACGTTGACGACACCGACCGGTGTGCCGTCGGCCGCGGGCACGACCGTCACGCCTCGCCCCGGCGCGAGCACCGAGAAGTTCGCCGGCCGCACCACGCGCTCGGCGCCCTGCAGGTACGAGGCGAGCTCGGCCCGCCTCCACGTGTGGTTGCCGAGCGTGATCACGTCCGCGCCGGCCGCGAGCACGCGCTCAGCGAGCTTCGGTGTCAGGCCGACGCCGTCCGCGAGGTTCTCGCCGTTGACGATGCAGAAGTCGACGCGGAGCTCTTCGCGCAGGGGGCGCAGGCGTTCCTCCAGGGCCTGACGCCCCGGCTTTCCGACCGCGTCGGCGATGAAGAGGATTCTCAGGGGAGGCTCAGCGCTGCGCCGGGGTGGACTTCGAGCGAGACGTGGTTCCCGGCGTCCTGCGTGAACCGCGCGAGTGCCTGCCGTTCCAGGCCGGAGAGATCGAGCACGGTCCCGAGCCGGTCGCTCCCGCCCGCCACGGACTTCCCGACCGTCAGCGCGGGATCGGGTCGGATTCGCGTCAGCGAGACAATCACGGACGGGGCGCTGGTCGGGCGGATGTCGATCCGCATGCCGTGCGAGCGGCCGTTGATCACGTAGTCGGTGAGCCCGACGATCGTCCCGTCGACCGTGGAGTAGACGTCCGTGTCGGGTGCGGCGCCGACGTCGAGCGTCGCCGTCGCGGCTCCCTCGCCGCCCTGGATCTGGTACCAGGTGAGCGGGCTGCTCGAGCCCCCGAAGAGCTTGTGCAGGATCCGGCCGAGCAGTCCCTGGTTCCCCCGCCGGCCCTGGGGCTCAAGCGCGAGCGCGCCGTCAGCCGACGCGTGGTAGCCGATCGCGGTCACGCGGTCGAGCTCGATCGGCAGCTGAAGTCGGAGCGATCCCAGCCGCGCCACGACGAGCGGGCTCGGCGGGCCGGCGGGGAGCAGGCGGTCGGCCGGCGCCGGCGCAGTTGCGGCTGCGGGCGAGCGACTCGACCCGAATGCGGTCGAGAGCAGGGTGATCACGGCGATGACGGCGAGGATGGTGAGCCCGACGACGCCGCGGACTCTGGAAGCCCGGCGCCTGGGTGGGCGTGCCGCACGCCGCGTGGACCGAGGGGCGGCCGGCATGCGCGGCACCGTACCGAACGCCTGTGGTCGTTTCAACTCGGGAGCGGCCGGACTTTGTAACAGCCGCAAGCTCGGTCGCTGTGCCGGTTCTTCCCAGAGTTCGTGACTGTCCAGCGCAAGGTTGCCGTCCTCGGCGAGCGACCAGGTCCAGGCGGGCGGCCGGAGGCGTTCGAGCCGCGCTGTAGCATGCTTGCCATGCCCGATCCGTCGGCTCCCGCCCGGCCGCCGACGATCGAGATCCCCCGCTGGATTCAGCTCGTCGGCCTCCCGCTCCTGCTGCTCTTCGTGTGGATCGTCGCCGGCGCGGTGCGTCACGCCGTCTTCCTGTTCCTCGTCGCTTCACTGATCGCGCTGCTTCTGAACCCGCTCGTGCGGACCTTCGAACGCGTGCGGATCCCGCGTGGAATCGCCGTGGCGATCGTGTACCTGACATTCGCCGCGGCGGTGGTATTGGCGGTGGTGGCGGTAGCCACGGTCGTCGTCGATCAGACCCGCTCGGCCACTGACCGAATCGACGCCTACTTTACGGTCGAGAGCGGACAGCCCCCGGCGACCGCCGCCGAGCGCGACATCGACAAGCTCCAGGTCTGGCTCAACGACCACCGCCTGAAGCGCATCCAGATTCGCAAGCAGGGCCTCGAGTTCGTCGACAACATCGGCGCCGGCGACGTCGAGAAGTACAGCTCGAAGGCGATTGACTGGCTTCAGGGCGCGGCCTTCGGGATCGTCGCGATCCTCTTCAGCACCGTCCTCGTGATCGTCGTCTCGATCTACATGCTGCTCGACTTCTCGCGGCTCGCCCGCGTGGTCGACCGGCGCTTCCCGCCACGACCCGGTCAGGTGCCGCTGATGTCCCAGATCGAGGGCGCGGTCGGCGGCTACGTCAAGGGGCAGCTGCTCGTGTCGCTGATCATCGGCACGAGCGCGGGCGTCGGGCTCTGGCTGCTCGGCACCTTCGGCTGGTTGCCCGGAGGCGACGACTACGCGCTGCTGTTCGGCTCGTGGGTCGCCATCGCCGAGTTGATCCCGTACCTCGGTCCCTGGCTCGGCGCGATTCCGCCGGTCGTCTACGCGCTGGTCGTCGATCCGATCTCGGCGCTCTGGGTCGTGCTGCTGTTCCTCGGGATCCACCAGATCGAGGGCCACGTCGTCGTGCCGAAGGTGATGGGAAACGCCCTGCGGCTGCACCCGCTGCTCGTGATCTTCGGGCTGCTCGCCGGCGCCGAGATCTACGGGCTTCCGGGCGTCTTCGTCGCCCTGCCGACGCTTGCCGCCCTGCGCGCGATCTGGGAGTTCTTCCGCGATCGCGTCGCGCTCGAGCCGTGGACCGAGGACGCCGCCGTGCCGGTCGAGGTCGAGCTCGAGGGCGTCCGGCCGGCACCCGTCGCGTCGGCGACGCCGCCGGAGCCGCCGGCCGCGGCTTCCGGGTGAGCTCGGCCCCGCCGCTCCTCGCCGTGCGCGGAGGGTTGCCCTCGAGCCCGTGGAGCTGAGCTGCGCAAGGGCGAGGCTGTCGCCCTTGTGGGCCTGAACGGGGCAGGGAAGTCGACGTTGCTCGCGCGCCTGGCGGGAGCGTTGGAGCCGCGCGCCTTGCGCTCGGGCAGACCTGCGACGCGCTCGAGGCGCGCACCCGATCGAGCTCCGGCGCGGCGCCTGGCCGTCCGAGCATCTACCATCGAACACGCGAGATGCGCGCTTCGGCGTTCGTCGTAGCCACGGCAGCCCTCCTTGCCGCATCGTGCGGCGGCGGCGACCAGCGCTCCTCGGGGCCGACGCTCCGTGCCAACGTGCGCTGCGACGCCGCGAGCTTCCAGGTCGCGTTCGACCCGGCGGACGGCGTGACGATAACGAGCGGCGGACACACGCTCGCCTCAGCGACGTTCGACGAACGGAGCGTCGACGACGGGTGCGTTGCCGTCCAGGAAGCTCGGGCATTCTCGGACGACCTGCTCGGGGCGGGCGTGTACAGGCGCCTCACTCTCGAGTGCGCGATTCCGGCGAAGCCGGTCG
>JBKOXJ010000058.1:0-4667 GCA_046724905.1 Actinomycetota bacterium
GTAGTACTCCTGCATCTCCGGATGCTCCCGGGTGCGCCAGCGCTGCCAGAGCTCCGTGCCGGCCACGATCAGGATCAGGATCAGGATCGGATTGGGCCGCCAGAAGACGAGCGCGAGCAACCCGCCGAACCCGAGCAGCCACATCGCTGGATGCAGCGCCGACGCGATGCGGCCGCCGTCCAACGGGACGATCGGCAACAGGTTGAACAGGTTGATGAAGAAGCCGAGGAAGGCGAGCGCCTTGAGCGCGTTCGAGTCGTACGCGATCCCGGCCACCCAGATCGCCGCCGCGCCGATCGAGCCGAGGATCGGCCCGGCGATCGCAACCTTTGCCTCGTTCCACGCGTTGTGCGGCATCTGGCGCATCGTGATCAGCGCGCCCATGAACGGGATGAAGAGCGGCGCCGAGACGGGCAGGCCCTGGCGCCTCGCCTCGAGCACGTGGCCCATCTCGTGGACGAACAGCAGCACGACGAGCCCGATCCCGAAGGCCCAGCCGCCGATCCAGACGTAGACCGCGGCCGAGACGAACATCGAGAACAGGAACTTGAACTTGATCAGGACGCCGCCGAACTTGACGAGCAGCGCGCCCACGGCTGCGATCGGGGCCCACAGCTTGCGCAGGAGGTTGCGGAGCGGCGACTCGGGCTCGATGGGCCGGTAGTCGCGCTCGGGCTCCGGCGGCCAGAGGCCCTCGAGCTCCTCGTCGCGCCGGTCGAACAGGTCGGCCGAGGCGCCCCACGGGAGCTGCTCGGTCGTCCGCGAATCGCGCTCGGGCTCGGTCATCTCATGTAGTTGTAGCCGTTCGGGGTCGATTCAACCCGCCCCGCCTGGGGGAAGACGCTTGCGTCACGAGCCGCGGCCGATCCACTCCTCGCCGCCCTCGTAGACCTCCTTCTTCCAGAGCGGCACGGTCTCCTTGAGCGTGTCGATCGCTTCCTTGCAGGCCGCGAGCGCGTCCTCTCGGTGCGGGGCCGAGACGGCGATCACGACGCTCGGCTCGCCGATCGCGACCCGGCCGACGCGGTGGTGGATCGCGATCTCGCAGAGGTCGTAGCGCTCCTGCAGTTGCGTGGCGATCTGGGCCATGACGCCCTCCGCCATCTCCGTATACGCCTCGTACTCGAGGTACTGCACCTCGCGGCCCCGGGACTGCCGGCGCACGGTTCCGGTGAACGTCGCGATCGCGCCGGCGCCGTCGTCGGCCACCTCGGCCACGGCGGCGTCGAGCGACAGCGGTTCGTCGACGATCCGGAACGCGCCGCCCGAGACGGGCGGGATTAGCGCCACCTCGTCCCCGTCGCGAAGCTCGCGCTCGGCGTCGGCGTACTCGCGGTTCACCGCGTAGAGCATCCCTCCCGGCTCTGCGCCCAGGCCGAGCGCGGGCCAGACGTCGGCGACCCGCTCGACGCCCTCCAGCTCGCGCTCGGTCCAGCCGGCGCGCTCGCGGAGGCCGGCGAAGAGCTTGACGACGACCTTCATCGGGACAGCGTAGGCTCACATGACGTTGCCGGCGCCGGGCGTGTAGCTCGAGGCCACGACGCTGTTCGCGATCAGCGTGTCGCAGCGTACGACACCGCTGAAGTCGGCACCGGCGGCATCGACCTGGACCCGGCTCGCGACGAGCCGAATCTCCGTCGGGGCCTCGACGCGGACTTCGCAACGGGCGTCGTCGATCGTGACCGTGGCTCCGCAGCGCGTGCGGATCGTCTTGACGTCCGTCTCCGGCGGGCGGTCGCGTTCGCCCCAGAGCGCACCAACGACGTAGGGACGCTGCACGTCTCCGCCTTCGAAGGCGACGAGGACCTCGTCGTGGGCGTCAGGGCGGAACCAGGTTCCATACCCGTCCCCGGCCATCAGCGTGGCGACCTCAGCCCAGGCCTCCTCGCCGTCGGCGAGCCGCGGAAAGCGCAGCTTCACGCGCGCGCGTGACTCAGGGTCGTTCGGGTCGGTGACCACCGCACGGTAGACGCCGTAGTGGTCCCTTTGGATCGCTTCGTCCGCCATCGCTCGACCTCCAGTTCGGGAGGCTGACCGTGGCAGGGGCTCACCCGCGCTGTCAACGCGCGCGTACGATTGGTCCGTGGCGATCTCCGAGGATCGGCATGACACCGACTCGGGAATCGAGGTCAAGCCGGTCTATACCGCCGAGGACGCGCCGGACGAGCTCGAGCTCCCGGGCGACTACCCGTTCACACGCGGGCCCTACCGCGACATGTACCGCGGCAAGCCGTGGACGATCCGGCAGTACGCGGGCTTCGCGTCCGCCGAGGAGACGAACGCACGCTTCCGTTACCTGCTCGAGCGCGGGCAGACAGGCCTCTCGGTCGCCTTCGACCTCCCGACGCAGCTCGGCTACGACTCCGACGACCCGCGCGCGGCCGGCGAGGTGGGGCGAACCGGAGTGGCGATCGACTCGATCGCAGACATGGAGCTGCTCTTCGAGGGGATCCCGCTCGGCGAGGTCTCGACCTCGATGACGATCAACGCGCCGGCGGCGCTGCTGCTCCTCCTTTACGAGCTCGTCGGCGAGCAGCAAGGCGTCTCGGGCGAGCGCCTGCGCGGCACCGTCCAGAACGACATCCTCAAGGAGTACTGCGCCCGCGGGAACTACATCTTCCCGCCCCGGCCGTCGATGCGGATCACGACCGACCTGTTCGCGTACTGCGCGGAGCGGCTGTCCAGGTGGAACACGATCTCGATCTCGGGCTACCACATCCGCGAGGCCGGCTCGACCGCGGCGCAGGAGCTCGCGTTCACGCTCGCGAACGGCATCGCCTACTGCCGGGCCGCCGTCGACGCGGGCCTCTCGCCGGACGAGTTCGGCGCGCGCCTCTCGTTCTTCTTCAACGCGCACAACCACTTCTTCCAGGAGGTCGCGAAGTTCCGCGCCGCGCGTCGGCTCTGGGCCCGGATCATGAAGGAGCGTTTCGGCGCCACGAACCCGCGCGCGCAGGCGCTTCGGTTCCACGCGCAGACCGGCGGCTCGACCTTGACCGCCCAGCAGCCGGAGAACAACGTCGTCCGCGTGGCGGTTCAGGCCCTGTCCGCGGTCTGCGGCGGCGCGCAGTCGATCCATACGAACGGCTTCGACGAGGCGCTCGCGCTTCCGACCGAGCGCTCGGCGAAGATCGCGCTCCGCACGCAGCAGATCCTCGCGGCCGAGGCCGGCGGCACCGACACGGCCGACCCGCTCGGCGGCTCGTACTTCGTCGAGGCGCTGACGGAGGAGCTCGAGGCGCGCGCGTGGGAGCTGATCGAGCAGGTCGACGAGATCGGCGGCGCCGTGGAGGCGATCGAGCAGGGCTTCGTCCAACGCGAGATCGAGGAGGCGGCCTTCCGCTTCAATGAGGAGGTCGAGCGCGGCGAGCGCGTGCTCGTCGGCGTCAATCGCTTCTCGGAGGGCGAGGAGGAGCCGATCGAGTTGCACCGGATCGACCCGGAGGCGGAGCGGCGTCAGCTGGAGCGGACGGCGCGGGTGCGCTCCGAGCGCCACCCGGGTGACGCTCAGGGCGCCCTGGACGAGGTGACGCGCGTCGCTCGAGGGAGCGACAACCTTCTCCCGCCGATGCGCGAGGCCCTGCGTTCCCGCTGCACGATCGGCGAAATTTGCGGCGTTTTGCGCGAGGAGTTCGGCACCTACGACGCCCAGCGGCCGCCGGTGGCGTGACCCCTTCCGTGTTTCGTTCGTTCGACTCGTGGAACGAGTGACAACGGAAGGAGGGATTCAGTGTCGATTCTCTGGATCATCCTGATCGTGGTACTCGTGCTCGCGCTGCTCGGCTTCTTCAGCCGCGGGTACTGGTAGGACACTGAGACGCTGAAATGGGCCGCCCGGCACTTGCCGGGCGGTCGTCTTTTGGCGATTCTTGACGTGTGCAGTCCGGGGTCGCCCCTGCCGTGCTCCCGCAGGCGGATCAAGCCGCAGCGCTGCCGCGCCTCGGCGGCATGGCTCGCCCGGACGGAGTCGTGATCGTCAGCGAGCGCTTCTGGGCCTTCGCCGGCGTGGACGGTTCGCTCCGCGAGGGGACGATGCCGTCGCCCCCGCGCGTGCTTCGGCACGTGCCGCTCGTACGTGGATTGGCGCGGCTGGCGGCCTCGCTCTCGCCGGTGCTGCGGCGAAGCGGCGTGGCCCGGCCGCGCGAGCGCCTGCTGCTGATCGCGACGCTCGTGGCGCCGCTCGGCTTCTTCCTGCTGCCCGAACGCCTGGTCCTGCCGGCCAGCCTCGCCCTCGGGGCCGGGCTCGTCGCGTGGATCCTGCGCGGCCGCACGCTCTTCCTGCACGGTGCGGAGCACCGGGCGATCGCGGCGGCGGAGACTGCGCGGCTGATGGAGACGTGGGACGGCGCCGCCAAGCCGTCTCGGTTCGCGGCGCGCTGCGGCACGAACTTCGCGGCGCTGGCGATCCTCGTGGCGGCGTGTGCCCAGCTCGTCTGGCCATTCCCGGCGGCGGCGTACAGCCAGGCGGCCGGCTCCGCGATCGCGCTCGGGCTGACGATGGAGCTCTGGCAGGCGGTCCACGGCCGTGGCCGGCGTTGGCTGCAGCCGCTGCTGCTCCCGGGACTCGGCCTCCAGCGCCTGACGACGCGCGAGCCTTCGCTCGCGGAGACGCGAGTCGCCCTACGCGCCGCGGCGTCGGTCCTCGGGCGCGAGCTGAAGCGTTAGGT
>JBKOXJ010000143.1:0-10887 GCA_046724905.1 Actinomycetota bacterium
GTCGGTCGCGCGCTGAAGAGCCGGCGGCTGAGGAGCCTGCGCCCGCGCCCGCGCGGCCCGCCGTCGCGGCCACACTGGAGCCGCCACACGTCCGCGTCATCCCACGGGAGCCCGATCCTGCTGCTCAGCCGGTGCTCGAGCGCGCCGGCAGCGCGCCGGCGGTCCCCGTCGACGCGCCCCCACCCGCGCCCGAACCCGTCTCGCCCGCCGCCGAGGTCGAGGCTGCGGCCGAGACCGCTCCGCCGGAGCCCGCCGAAGCAGAGCCGGAGGAGCCCGAGCCGGCCCCGGCGCAGCTCGCACCTGTCCCTGAGCCCCCGCCGGCGCCGGAACCCGAGCCGGAGCCGGCTCCGGGGGTCGTTCCGCTCCCGGTGCCCCAGACTCCGCGCGAGTGGAATCTCTGGGATCTCGAACGGATTGCCCGAGAGCGCCCGCCGGAGGATCCGCTCCGGGCCGAGGAGCAGGCCTACCTCCTCGTCTACCTCCGCGAGTTCGCTCGGCCCGACGGGACGCTGCCGCTCGATTTCGACAGGCTCGTGCGCGAGTCGTTCGGTGACCTCCTCGAACCCGCGCGGGCGTGAACATCCCGCTTGCCCAACGTGAGCTCGCCCTCGCCGGCGTCGCGCTGATCGCCGGTATCGCGGCGCTGGCCGGGACGCTCGGAGGCTCCGACGGCGAGGCGAAGAAGTTGCCGCCCGGTGTGCCGGTGGGCAAGGCCGGGTGGTACGAGGCGTTCGCTGCTCCGTACGCCGCCTCAGACTCGAAGGGCAGAACCGCCTGCGGGAACCGGCTCGGCCCGCGGACGCTCGGCGTCGCACACCCCGTGCTGCCCTGCGGCGTCAAGCTCTACCTGTCGTTCGGCGACAGGACAGTGCTCACGCAGGTGATCGACCGCGGGCCGGCGGTGCCCGGCCGCGAGTTCGACGTCACGCGCCCACTCGCCGACAAGCTCGGCCTCCACCGCCTGCAGAAGATCCGCTGGCGGTACGCACGCTAGTAAAGTGAGCGAACCACCTGCCGCGGCGCCTGCGCCTTCAATGTAGAACCAACACCTACATCGAGGGAGCCCGCGTCCGGCCGAGGCCCGCAAAGCCGAACGCCGGCAGGGCACCCACCTGGCACGCCAGGTTCACAACAGGCGTGGGCGCTCCGGCAGGTGGCCTCGTTAGAAATGGTTAGCCTGGCGTGGTGATCGAGCTCGTCGGAGATTCGTCCCGCGCGGGCGAGTGGGCGCTTGCTCGCCTCGCCGTGGACGGGGACCGGATCGTCAGCGCGGACGCGCCGGGCCTCGCGCGGCCGCTGGAGGGGTTGACGCTGCTCGAGGCGGCGGCGGTGGGCGGCGAGACGCTCGCGGTCGACGCCCTCGCGAACGCCATCGGCCCCGTCTTTCGGGCGTCGCGCGCGCCCGGTCGTGTCGCCGTCGCGATGAGCGGCGGCGTCGACAGTGCGGTCGCGCTGCTGCGGGCGGGGCCGCACGCGATCGGCGTCACGCTCCGGCTCTGGATCGACCCCGAAGGCCCGGACGCCGAGCGCGCCTGCTGCTCGCCCGAGGCCGTGCTGGCGGCGCGCGAGACTTGCCACTCGCTCGGCCTGCCGCATGTGACCCTCGACCTCCGCGAGGAGTTCCGCCGCACCGTCGTCGAGCCGTTCGTTCGCGGCTACGCGCGCGGTGCGACGCCGAATCCGTGCATCGGGTGCAACGCCGATCTGCGGTTCGATGCGCTGCTCGCGTTCGCTGAGCGGGCCGGCGCGTCGCGCCTGGCGACCGGCCACTACGCGCGCGTGGTCGAGCACCGCGGGCGCCTCCTGCTCGCGCACGCCGCCGATTCGGCCAAGGATCAGTCGTACATGCTCGCCCGGCTCGATCCGGCCTGGCTCGAGCGGCTCTGGTTCCCGCTCGGCGACCAGACGAAGGACGAGACGCGGGCCGAAGCCGCGCGCGCCGGGCTCGCCGCGGCCGAGCGCCGCGAGAGCCAGGAGGCGTGCTTCCTCGCGGGCGACGACTACCGCTCCTTCCTCGGCCGCCGCGGGCTCGCCGCGGCGGATGGGCCGATCGTCGACGAACAGGGTCGCGAGCTCGGCCGTCACGACGGCTACTGGCGCTTCACGCCGGGCCAGCGCAAGGGCCTCGGCGTTAGCGCCGCCGAGCCGCTCTACGCGCTTCGCACAGAGCCGCGCACGAACACCGTCGTCGTCGCGCCCCGCGCAGCGCTCGGCCGGACCGAGGTCGACGTGCGCGGAAGCCTCTACGTGCCCGTCGAGCGCGTCGAGGCCAAGCTGCGTTATCGCTCACCGGCGGTGCCGGCGAGCGTGGAGCCTGTCGAGGACGGTTTCCGGCTTCGCCTCGAGCGTCCGGCGTACGGTGTTGCCTCCGGTCAGGCCGCGGTGCTGTACGACGACGGCGCCGTCGTCGGCGCGGGGACCATTGCCTAAGATCGCGTCTCCCTGATGACTGCCGCCTTCGTCTGGAGCGACCTCGCGTACCTCTCGCTGTCCGTGTTCCTGTTCGCGGTCGGGCTCGCGCTTGCCTACATGTTCGTCCGTTTGGGCGGAACTCTGGGACGCCTGTCCTCGTTCATCAGAGGGACGGAGGCCGAGATCCTTCCCGTGATCAACAAGCTCGGCGGAACTGTGGACCGGGTGAACGCACAGATCGACAAGGTCGACCAGGTCACCGACAGCGCGGTCGATGCGGCTGAAAGCGCCGATACTGCGATACGGGCGATCAGCCTCGCGATTCAGCGGCCGGTCGTGAAGTTCGCGGGATTCGCGGCGGGCCTGTCGCACGGGTTTGCGGCGTTTCGCGCCGGCCGCGGTCGGCGGGGCGCAGTTGCCGAGGGCAAAGAGGCGGCCGCACGCCGCGAGCACGAGCTCGAGGAGGAGCTCCGGGAGGCGAAGTGACGGTGGACGAGATCACGCTCACGCTGCCGCGCGAGCGGGACTACCACCGCGTCGCACATCTCGTCCTCGGCGGCCTCGCCGTGCGGCTCGACCTGACGTTCGAGCACTTGGAGGATCTCCAGCTCGCGCTGGCCGGTCTGCTCGAGCGGCAGCAGTCGGAGGGCGACGTGACCGTGACCGTTCGCGTCCACCGCGACGAGATCGAGGCCGAGGTGGGTCCGTTCGACGAAGCGGTCAAGCGGGAGCTCGAAGCGGAGCCGGACGACGCCTACGGCCTTCGGCGCGTTCTCGACGCCGTCGTCGACGACGTCGCGGTCGAGACGCGTGACGGCGCCCAGTGGGTCGGGCTGCGCAAGCGCGTGCTCTCGGCGCCGGGAGCGAAGGTCTGATGGCCGAGAACGACAAGGTCCTCCTGCGCCGCTACCACGAGGAAGGCGACCTTGCGGCACGCGAGCAGCTGATCGAGCAGTACATGTCGCTCGTCCGCTCGCTGGCGCGCCGGTACTCGTACCGCGGCGAGCAGCTCGAGGACCTCGTCCAGATCGGCGCGATCGGGCTGATCAAGGCGATCGACCGCTTCGACCTCGACCGCGGTGTGGAGCTCACGACCTATGCGACGCCGAACATCATCGGCGAGATCAAGCGGCATTTCCGCGACAAGGGCTGGTCGGTGCGCGTCCCGCGGGGCCTCCAGGAACTGAACGTCCAGCTCTCGAAGCTGATCGAGCAGCTGACCGTGCAGCTCGGGCGCTCACCGACGATCGGGGAGCTCGCCAAGGCCGCTGGTGTCGAGGAGGAAGAGGTGCTCGAGGCGCTCGAGAGCGGACGGGCCTACAGCTCGCTGTCGCTCTCGTCAGGAGTCGCGCACGACGACGACGACGACCTCGACCCGCTCGAGTCGATCGGCACCGAGGAGCACGCGTACGAGGTGTCGGAGGATCGCGCCGTGCTGGCGCCGGGGTTCCGCGTTCTCGACGAGCGCGAGCGAAAGATCCTCCACCTGCGGTTCTTCAAGGGCCTGACCCAGTCGCAGATCGCGCAGCAGGTCGGGATCTCGCAGATGCACGTGTCCCGCCTGATCCGGCGTTCGCTCGAGAAGATCCGCGCGGAGATCGCCGAGGAAGAAGGGGCAGCGGTCTCGCGGAAGGCCGCGGAAGGCTAGTCCCGTTCTGCCGCGGCTTCCCCGGCCATGGCACTGTAGGTGCCCGTAGCCTCCTCCCCGCGTCGATCGTAACGGGGAAACCCTCACGAGTGGCGCGCCGGTTCGTGCCGAAACCGTGACACCTACAATCAGCCGCGTGCGCACGACGGCTGAGCTGCGCGAGGGCTTCCTCTCTTTCTTCGAGTCGAAGGGCCACGTGAGGCTGCCCTCAGCGCCGCTCGTCCCACCCCCGGACGACCCGACCACGCTGCTGATCTCGGCCGGGATGCAGCCGCTGAAGCCCTACTTCCTGGGCGTCCGGGAGCCGCCGGGAACCCTCTGCACGACGATGCAGAAGTGCTTCCGCGCGACCGACATCGACGAGGTCGGCCTCGACGGCTACCACCTGTCCTTCTTCGAGATGTTCGGCAACTTCTCGATCGGCGAGTACTTCAAGCAGGGCGCGGTCGAGCTCGCGTGGGAGTTCATGACCGAGCACATGCAGATCGACCTCGAGCCGCTGTGGGTCAGCGTCTTCGCCGGCGACCCGGAGCTCGGCCTTGGTGAGGACCAGGTCGCGATCGCGGCCTGGGAAAGCGTCGGTCACCCGCGTTCGCGGATCATCGCGCTGCCCCGCTCCGAGAACTTCTGGCAGGCCGGTGACACGGGGCCGTGCGGCCCCTGCTCCGAGATGTACTACGACCGCGGGCCGGAGCTCAGTTGTGGGCGGCCCGACTGCGCCCCGGGGTGCACGTGCGAGCGCTACCTCGAGTTCTGGAACCTCGTCTTCATGGAGTACGACCTGCGCGAGGACGGGACGCTCACGCCGCTCCCGAAGCAGAACATCGACACGGGGATGGGCGCCGAGCGCGCAGCCGCGGTGCTCCAGGGCGTCGTGTCGGTCTACGAGACCGACGGCTACCAGGCGATCATGGACTGGATCGCGTCTGAGAGCGGCGTCCGAGCCGACGACTCTGAGCGCGCGCGGAAGGCACACCGAATCATCGCCGACCACGGCCGCGGTATGACGTCCCTCGCAGCGGACGGCGTGACGCCGTCGAACGAGGGCCGCGGCTACATCCTCCGCCGCGTGATCCGCCGCGCCGTCCAGCAGGCCCGTGCGATCGGCCTGGACGACTTCTGGCGCATCACCGACGTCGTCGTCGACCAAACGAAGGCCTGGTACCCCGAGCTCGAGGAGAATCGCAAGGTCGTCCAGGAGCTCGTCCGCGCCGAGGAGGAGCGCTTCTCGGCCACGCTCGCCCGGGGCCTGCGGCTGTTCGAGGAGATCGCCGCCCGCGGGTCGATCTCCGGCGAGGACGCGTTTCTCCTCCACGATACGTAGGGCTTCCCGCTCGAGCTCAGGCGCGAGCTCGCCCGCGACGGCGGGCTGGCCGTCGACGAGGAAGAGTTCACCCGTCTGATGGCCGCCCAGCGGGCACGCTCCCGCGCGGGCGCCACGAGGGACGACGCTCGGGCGGCCGAGTTCGCCCGCAGCCCTGGGTTCCAGACCGAGTTCGTCGGCTGGGAGAGGACCGAGGTGCTGACCCAGATCGGCGCCCTCGAGCAGCTCGAGAACGGCCTCTTCCTCGCGAAGCTGCGCGAGTCGCCGTACTACCCCGAAGGCGGGGGACAGGTCACCGATGCCGGCTTTATCGAGCACGAGGAGACCGGCGTGCGGGCCGAGCTCGTCGAGGCCTACCGCTTCGAGGACGACCAGGCGCTGCTGTTCCGGGGGGAGGGGTTCGCCGCCGGCGATCGCATTCGCGCGGTAGTCCCGTGGGCCGTGCGCTTCCCGACGATGGCCAACCACACCGGTACGCACCTGCTCCACAAGGCGCTCCAGGAGGTGCTGGGCGAGCACGCGCGCCAGGCCGGCTCGGCCGTCCGGCCCGACAAGCTCCGCTTCGACTTCACGCATCCGCAGGCCCTGACCACCGACGAGCGCGAGGAGGTCGAGCGCCGCGTGAACGAGAAGGTCTTCGAGAACGTGGCCGTGCGCGCGTTCCTGACGACGATCGACGAGGCGCGGAAGCTCGGGGCGATGATGCTGTTCGGCGAGAAGTACGGCGAGGAGGTGCGCGTGGTCGAGATCGACGGCTACTCGCGCGAGCTCTGCGGCGGGACGCACGTCCGCTCGACCGCCGAGATCGGCCCGTTCGTGATCGTCTCGGAGAGCTCCGTCGGAAGCGGGACGCGCCGGATCGAAGCCGTCACCGCCGGCGAAGCCTGGGCGCTCCTGCGCGCGCGCAGCGAGGAGGCGGACGAGCTTCGTGGAGAGGTGGAGCGCCTGCGCAAGGAGGCGCGCAGGACGGATCGCGCGGCCGAGGGGCCAGAGTTCGTCGTCTACGAGAAGCAGGACGTCGGCGGCCAGCCTGTCCTGATCGCTCAGGTCAAGGAGACGAAGGGCGGCGCGCTCCGGGACCTCTCCGACCAGCTGCGCCAGAAGGAGAACGCCGTCGCAGTGCTCCTCGGTTCGACCGACGACGGGCGGGCCTACCTCGTGGTCAACCTCGACCAGTCACTCGCCGATCGCGGCGTCGACGCCGTCGCGCTCGTGAAGGAAGCGGCGGCTCGGATCGGCGGGGGCGGCGGTGGACGGCCGACGCTTGCCGAGGCGGGCGGGCGCGAGCCCGCGAAGCTGGGCGAGGCGTTCGAGGCCGGCCGGATCGCGCTCGAGAGCGCGTTGCGATGAGCGCTTCGCGCTCATCGTGGGGAAGGGTTCCGGGAAACCGGGAGGTTTCCCGCCAAGCAATCCTCCGCCTCCGCGTCGGCATACGCCGGGCGGCGGCGGAGGCGAACACAGAAGAAGAAGGGGGCACGCGGGGGAAACATGGTTTCCCCCGCGGGAGCGCGTCGGAGACGCGCGACAGGTGAAGGTTCTCGCGCTGGACTACGGCGCCGCGCGGACCGGCGTCGCGGTCTCCGATCCGACAGGCACGCTCGCGCGGCCGCTCGGTGTCGTCGAGCGGGCCGCGAGCGAGGACGGGATCGCACGGATCGCCGAGCTCGTCCGCACCGAGGGCGCGGAGCGCGTCGTCGTCGGGTTCCCGCTGACGCTGCGGGGTGAGCGCGGTGCGCAGGCAGCGGAGACTGACAGCTTCGTCGTCAGCCTGCGGGCGCGTCTTCGCGTCCCGGTGGAGACGTTCGACGAGCGCTTCACGACTGCGCTTGCCGCGCGGACGGCCTCGAAGACGCCCGAGGACGCGCGCGCCGCAGCGCACCTGTTGTCCAGCTACCTCGCGTGGTCGAGCGAGCGCCGGGGCTAGAGGAGCCGCCGCCGACCGGCGGGCCGCGCCGGCCGACCCGGTCGCAGCTCGCGCGGCGGCGAGTAGTCGCGCTCGTCGCGCTGCTCGGCGGCGTCGTCTTGCTCGCCTGGCTCGCGAGCCTGGCGCTGCACGGCCTGCGCAGCGAAGCCGCTCCCGTGACCACGGCTCCGCCGCCGCCCCCGAAGCCGCTGCGGGTCGTCTTCCCGGAGGGGTTTACGCGCGAGCAGATGGCGGAGCGGATCTCTGCCGTGAAGGCGATCGCGCGACGCAAGCGGAAGATCGACCCCCGGCTCTCCGCCCGCGCCTACCTGCGGCTGACACGTCGCTCGCGCCTGCCGGGCGAGTTCGCGGGCGACGCCAAGGGGCGCTCGCTCGAGGGCTTCCTCTTCCCGGCGACGTACGACTTCCTCGGAAAGACGATGACGAAGCAGCTGATCGAAAAGCAGCTGGCGGCGTTCAACCGTGCCTGGCACAGGGTCGATCTCGGGTACGCGAAGTCGAAGAATCTGACCCCGTACGACGTGCTCATCATCGCGTCGATGGTCGAGAAGGAGACGCTTGCGCCCGACGAGCGGCCGCTGGTCGCCGCCGTGATCTACAACCGGCTGAAGGCCCGCATGGCGCTCCAGATCGACGCGACGCTGCGCTATGGGCTGCACATCCTTCCTACGGAGTCGATCCGGCAGTCACAGCTCGACTCGGACAACCCGTACAACACGCGCAAGTTCGCCGGCCTACCGCCGACGCCGATCGCCAATCCGGGCCTCGCCTCGATGCAGGCGGCGGCGCACCCGGCAAAGGTCGACTACCTGTTCTTCGTGCGGAAGCCCGACCGCGTGCACCACTTCTTCACGGCGAGCGAGAGCGCCTTCAACCAGTATCTCGCGGCGCACGGCTACGGCCCTTGACCGAGATCTCGGGCGCGACACGGCTCGTCGGCCTGATCGGCTCGCCGGATGCAGTCGCCCGCTCGCTCTCGCCGCGGATGCACAACGCCGCGTTTGCCGCGCGCGGGCTGGACTGGGCGTACGTGCCGTTGCCCGTCGCCGACGAGGCAGTCTTGCTCGACGCCGTGCGCGGGCTGGTCGCGCTCGGCTTCGCAGGCGCCAACGTCACCGTGCCGTACAAGGGCGCGGCGTACGGCCTCTGCGGCGAGACGGACGAGGTGGCAGGGCGGAGCGGGGCGGTGAACACGCTCGTCCTCACGCCGCGTGGGATCCTGGGTCTGAACACGGATGGGCCGGCCGTGGTCGACGCGGTCGCGGCGGACGGGGCGGAGGCGCTCGTGCTCGGGGCCGGCGGCTCGGCGGCAGGCGTTGCCGCTGCGCTCGAGTTGGCCGGGGCTCGCTCAGTTCGGCTTGCCACACGCCGCGACGGCGACTGGCCCCCGGCGGGCGACGACGCGACGATCCTCGTCAACGCCACGCCGGTCCGCGACGACGTGATCGTGCAGCCGCGCGCGGGGCAGGCGGTCGTCGACCTGCCGTACCGGCGGGACGGGCGGCCGACGGCGCTGGTCGAGGCCGCACAGGCGGCCGGCGCGGAACCGATTGTCGACGGGTTCGAAGTGCTCGTCCGCCAGGGCGCGCTCTCGTTCGAGCGCTGGACCGGCGTCCCCGCGCCGATGGACGTGATGCGCGCAGCCATCCGCGCCCGGTAGGGTGTGCACGAAAGCGCGGGTGCTTCCCGGCAGAGGGCGGGACAATTCTGATGACAGCAGGCGGGACTTCAGCCTGCGGCCCGCTCCTCGTCGTCGACGACGACGAGTACTTCCTCACGTTCATCTGTGAGGCGCTTGCTTCCCTGCGCTACCCGACGAAGGCCGCCGCGACCGGCGGCGCAGCGCTCGCGGCGGCCCGCGAGGAACGTCCGCGACTTGCGCTGATCGACATCCATCTGCCCGATTTCTCGGGGTACGAGCTCTCCAGGCGCCTGAAGGACGAGATCGACGAACGGCTCCCGATCATCTTCGTCTCGGGCGAGCGCACTGAGTCGTTCGACCGCGTCGCCGGGCTGCTGCTCGGCGCCGACGACTACGTCGTGAAGCCGGTCGCGCCGGACGAGCTGGTCGCACGGGTGCTCTCCGTGCTGCAGCGCTCCGCGCCGCCTCCGACCAGCGCGATCGCCGTGCTTACGAACCGCGAGCTCGAGGTGCTGCAACTCCTCGGGGACGGCCGGAGCCAGAAGGACATCGCCGGAGCGCTCGTGATCAGCTCGAAGACGGTCGGCACGCACATCGAGCACATCCTCAAGAAGCTGGGCGTCCGCAGCCGCTCGCAAGCGATCGCCCTCGCGTACCGCGACGGCCTGATCGCGGCACGACCGCTCCAACGCTTCGAAGGCCCGCCGGAGCGGGCCTTCGAAGGCAGCTGACCGACCGGCGGCTACTTCAGGTGGATCTGGACGTTGCCGCCCTGAAGCTGCTGATCACCGGAGTCGTAGCCGTTGCTCAGGCGGATCCGGTAGCGGTCGTTCGTTCCGGGCTCTCCGAGGTCCTTGACGTCGATCCGGTAGACGAAGGATCCGCCTCCGTCGACGGTCGCGGTCCCGAAGATGGTCGCCATCGTCCCGTCGTCGCTGCAGACGACGGAACGCACGTCGATGGAGCTCACGTGCATCCCCGAGCCGTGGTCGACGTAGTTCTCGTGACCGCTCGGCGGGACGTGGGCGTTGCCGCCGAAGTTCGCGCGGCTGCCCGAGTCGGTGAGGATCCACCCGCCTTGCGTCACCTTGCACCCCTCGGTACTGGGTGGGAAGGCGACGTTGACGGTGACTCGCTCCGTGAACTCCGGCCCGCCTTTCGCGCCGTTCAGCAGGAAGTCCACCGTGCAGTGCAGCGTCACGCCGGGCAGCGCCGCCGTGACCGTCAGCGTCTCGGTGAACGTCGCCGTGCTCCCGCTCGGCACGGTCTGCGAGGGCGGTGCGAACGTCGCGGTCAGGCCAGCGTCGCAGGTTGCGACCGGCGTGACCGTGACCGGAACCGGAGGCAGCGCGTTGATCGCAGCAATGATCGTGTCCGCGAGGCTCGTCCCGCTCGGGTTGATCAGGTGGACGCCGAGCGTCGCGGCCGCGATCCGTGTCGCCTGACCGGCCGTCCCCTGCTCGTCCGGCGCACACGGGGGTGGATAGTCGAACGAGATCGGCGCCGGGTCGGCGTCGAGCCCCGGCCCGGAGGGCGTGCTGACCGCGATCACGTGCGCTCCGAGCGCGACCAGATCCGACGTCGCGAGCGCCTCGCTGATGCTCGGATGCGTGTCGGAGTAACCCGGCAGCAGGTTGCAGATCGGGTCGTGGCCGGGCGCGTCGCCGAACCAGATGATGAACTTCGCCGCGCTTGCCCTCCAGCTGAGCAGGAGCTCCGACGTCGCGGCCTGGTGGAGCGCATAGAGCTGACCCTCTGGCCCGTCGCACCCGAAGGCGGGGAACCACGTGTTGATCGCAGCCTTGGCTCCGGCAGCGGTCGTGAAGTCGGTGTCGAGCTTGTCGAGGTAGTCGCAAGCGAAGTTCGCAGTCGTGTCGCGGTAGTTCGCGACGGCGTAGCGGGCGTCGGCCGCCCCGCTGACCTCGATCGTGTCGATG